>NZ_CP196822.1:604500-906750 GCF_051912485.1 Nitrobacter sp. JJSN
GCGCGCGCGAACGTCGTCTTAAGGGCTTGATGGTCTTCGAGAACATTCATGATTTGGCGAGGGTTCAATCGCCTTGATGGTCACAGCCAGTTGTTTGGCACGAACCTCGACTTTTGCGATGTGGGCTGCAACGCCGTTTTGCTCTGAGAGCGACTGTGATCGGTCGTCAGACTCCATCAGCCGATCGCGCACGGCTTGGGTAGAACATTCAGGGTCAAACGACCCATCGATGTCGTGGTGTTGAACGGCTGGGTCACCGATACGAAGGACACACCATGAGCATCGAACAGTTCAACCAGCTGGGCAAAGTCGGCCAGGGACCGTGTCAGGCGGTCGATCTTATAGACGACAATGACATTGATCTTGCGGGCCTTGACGTCATCGAGCAACTTTTGAAGGGCAGGGCGGTCGGTCGATCCGCCCGAGAACCCTCCATCGTCATAACGTATCTTGGTCAACGGCCAGCCCGCATGCGCCTGGCTGCGAATATAGGCCTCAGAAGCATCGTACTGGGCATCAAGTGAGTTGAATTCCAGATCGAGCCCGGCCGGTCGAGACGCGGGTATAGATCGAACACCGGACGAATTTGCCAGACACCGATTTACCAGTCGATGTCATTGCTGGCCCGCGGACTGCGTTGCGGCCCGCAGGCCAAAGAACCGCGGCCCATTCCATGTGGTTCTGATGGCAAGGGCGACCCTGGACAGACTGTCATATGTTTTTCCCTCAAAGGCAAAGCCATCGGCGAGCACCATCACCCGATGATCTCGTCCATCCCATTCGCGGGTCAAGATCGCGCCCGGCTGGAGCTCTGGTTGCGCCGGTCTTGTCGGTAAGTCTAGTGACCGCAGCCGATCCGCCTGATCCAACGGCAGCCTTCAATATCTCACCATCCTCGTATCGTAATACGGCGACTGCTCGCGGCAGCGTCTTCCACCGTCTTCATGCCGAGACCGTATTGCGTGACGATCTTGGAAACGGAGTTCTCAAGCTCGTCAGCTGATTTTCGCCGTCAGCAACAATCGATCCGTCAAGATTCGAGGCAATCGACCCTTTCGCAGCGGGCACGGTGAAACCCGCCTTGATGGCAGACGAGACAAATGACGAAGATCGGCGGCGATTCCTACGCGGGTGGCTGACCCAACGACAAATGGTTTGTTTGGGAAATCTTTACGAAATGGAGCCACGCGACCTCTGGCTCACCATACGCGGCTGTTAACTGAGTCATCTGGTTATCACACCGGACGCCTGCCGCGCTTTTAGTCAACAGGAGTCATCAGCCCCGTTGGCGGTTAAAGGGAGGCTCCATTCTCTATTCCAATTCTTGCGCATTGCGCGGAGCCAGCGTCAATATTGAGCGCTTATTCTAGAAGAATACGACGGCCGAATTGCGCAGACGACGGAGTGTTTTTGCTGTGCGCAATCGACATCGGCATCACCGGTTCGCGTTTGGTCAACGTTGCGCATTTGGTCGACCATCGCGATTAGCGCAGAGGTGATCGTCACATCGCGCATGGATTGCGCCGTTGCAGAAATCAACAACCCTAGTCTATGGTAGCAAATCATCTGGGATGAAGTCGCCCCAAACCGCCCGCAAGGCTGATGACTCTTACTGCGGTCTTGATCGTGGTGGGAGCGTTTACCCCGAACCCAAGTTGATGAATTTGTTTGTCTGCAAATGAGCGGGCGGACTCTCGCGGCGTAACTCTGCCACGACAAACGACGGGAGGAATAGCACCTCCCGGCGAAGGGTAGTCCGTTGGAGAAGGAAAGGCGCGTTTAAGAAGCAGGTCAAAGAATTCTGAGTGACAAATGTGAGTGACAACCGACCTCGCGGCCGGACGAACACACCGAGGAGACGCTGATGAGCTGGATACTCGACCTTGTTAATCCCCGAGAGCGCAAGTGGGAAGAGTTCTACCGCAATCGCTGGTCCCACGATAACGTCTTCCGCAGCACGCACGGCGTGAACTGCACCGGTGGCTGCTCCTGGGCGATCTACGTCAAGGACGGAATCATCACTTGGGAGATGCAGCAGACCGACTATCCGCTTCTTGAGCGCAGTCTGCCTCCTTACGAGCCGCGTGGCTGTCAGCGTGGCATCTCCGCGTCCTGGTATGTCTACAGCCCGATCCGGATAAAGTATCCATACATCCGCGGACCGCTTTACGACATGTGGAAGGAAGCGAAGGCTTCGCATCCGGATCCGGTGCAGGCTTGGGCTTCTATAGTTGGCGATGAGCAAAAGCGCCTGCGCATGCAGAAGGCGCGCGGCAAGGGTGGTTATCGCCGCGCCAAGTGGGAAGAGCTGAGCGAACTGATTGCTGCGGCTTGCTTGTACACCGCGCGCAAGCACGGGCCGGACCGGGTGATGGGCTTCTCGCCGATCCCGGCGATGTCGATGCTGTCGTTTGCGGCCGGTACCCGCTTTTTGTCGCTCTTCGGCGGCGGGTGCATGAGCTTCTACGACTGGTACGCCGATCTGCCGACGTCGTTCCCGGAAATCTGGGGCGATCAGACCGACGTGTGCGAAAGCGCCGACTGGTACAATTCCAAGTTCATTGTTTCGATGGCGTCGAACATGAACATGACGCGTACTCCGGACGTGCATTTCATCGCGGAGGCTCGTACCGAAGGAACCAAGTTCGTGGTTCTTGCGCCGGACTTCAGCCAGGTTGCCAAGTACTGCGACGAATGGATTCCGATTCAGGCGGGGCAGGACACGGCGTTGTGGATGGCGGTCAATCACGTTATCCTCAAGGAGTACTACATTGATCGTCAGGTTCCGTACTTCGTCGATTACATCAAGCGTTACACCGATCTTCCGTTCCTGGTGGAACTGGAGCCCAACGGAAACACGTACAAGACGGGACGCTTGCTGCGTTCGAAGCGTGTCGCGCGCTACCGGGACGTCGAAAACGGCGACTGGAAGATGCTCGTTATCGACGAAAAGAGCGGCGAGCCGCGTGCGTTCAAGGGGCAGGTCGGTGATCGCTGGGGGTCCACGCACGGCAAGTGGAACCTGTCTGCCGAAGATACCCTGGACAGCAGCCCGATCGATCCGGTGCTCAGCTTCATCGATCATTCCGATGGGGTGGTGCAGGTCGGCTTCGACGACTTTTCGAACGGCCGCGTCATCTCGCGCGGCGTGCCGGTGAAGCGCATCGCGACCGACAAGGGTGATGTGCTCGTTGCTACCGGCTTCGACATCATGATGTCGCAGTTCGGTCACAGCCGCGGCCTGGAAGGTTCGTTCGCCACCAGCTATGACGACGAGGATGCGCCGTATACACCGGCATGGCAGGAGCGGCACACCGGTATCGGTCGCGAAACGGTGATCAGATTTGCGCGTGAGTTTGCGACCAACGCAGAGCTCACGAACGGCAAATCCATGGTGATCGTGGGCGCCAGTGCCAACCACTTCTACTATAATAACCTCTGTTACCGATCGGCTACGGTCGCTTTGATCCTGTGCGGTTGCTGCGGCGTCAACGGCGGCGGTATCAACCACTACGTCGGCCAGGAAAAGCTCGCGCCGGTTGCACCATGGGCCACGGTGGCTCTAGCTCTGGACTGGTCCAAGCCGCCGCGGCTTGTGCAGTCGTCGACTTGGCACTATGCCCATAGCTGTCAGTGGCGCTACGAGCAGGAGTTCACGGAGTACGGCCTGACGGCGCCGAATCCGCGCTGGGCCAAGGGGCATGCGATCGACCTTCAGGCGAAGTCGATACGTTGTGGCTGGATGCCGTTCACCCCGCACTTCAACCGCAATCCGATTGAAGTTGTGGCAGAGGCAGAGCGTGCTGGCGCGAAGACAACGGAAGATATTGCGACTTACGTCGTCGACAACGTGGCCAGCAAGAAGTTGAATTTGGCGATCGATGATCCCGATGCCGAGGAGAATTGGCCGCGGTTGTGGTTCATCTGGCGCGGTAACGCGATCCAGTCCAGCGCCAAGGGACACGAGTTCTTCCTGCGTCACTACCTCGGGGCGCACGACAACGTGATCGCCGAGGATCGTGCGAAGGGCAAGTCGAAGAGCGTTAAGTATCACGAGACCGCTCCGCGCGGAAAGTATGATCTCGTTATTGACATCAACTTCCGCATGAACACGACGGCGCTGTACTCCGACATCGTGCTACCGACGGCGTTCTGGTACGAGAAGAACGATCTCAATACGACGGACTTGCACTCGTTCCTGCACGTGCTGGGACAGGCGGTTCCGCCGGTGTGGGAGTCCAAGACGGACTGGGAGATTTTCAAGCTGATCGCCAAGAAGGTCAGCGAGCTGTCTCCGCTGGCGTTTGCGAAGCCGTTCCGTGACGTGGTTCTTCAGCCGCTGATGCACGATACCCCCGACGAGATGTCGCAGCCGGAAATTCTGGACTGGGCCGAGGGCGAGTGCAAGCCGGTGCCCGGTAAGTCCTTTCCACACGTGCGCGTGATCGAGCGCGATTATGCGAACTTGTACAACAAGTTCATCTCGTTCGGACCGAAAGCGCGAGAGGACGGTGTTTCTGCTGTCGGCGTGCAGATTCCGATCAAGAAGCAGTACGACCAGATGCTCGACAACCCGATCATGCCGATGCCCGATCCGCGCCACATGCGGTGTGTGGAGTGGGGCGGCAAGCGTTACCCGAGTCTCGAGGACGTGCTGGACGCCTGCAACACCGTGCTGATGTGCGCGCCGGAGGCGAACGGGGAGGCGAGCTATCAAGGCTTCCTTAACGAGGAGCATCACGTCGGTCTCCCGCTGGTCGACTTGGCTGAGCCTACCCGGAGTGTCTCTACGACGTTCTTTGATCTGACGCGTCAGCCGAGACGGATTCTCACGAGCCCCTGCTGGACGGGTCTGGTTAACGATGGTCGTGCATACTCGGCCTGGTGCATGAACGTGGAACGCCTGGTGCCGTGGCGGACACTGACCGGCCGGCAATCATTGTACCTTGATCATCAGTGGTATCTCGACTTCGGCGAGCATATCCCGACCTACAAGCCGCGGCTTAACCCGCGCAAGACCGGCGATATCGTGAAGAGCCGGGTGGATGAACGCTCGCTGGTGCTGAACTACATCACGCCGCATGGTAAGTGGAACATTCACTCCACCTACAAAGATAACCACCGTATGTTGATGCTGTCTCGCGGCATGGATCCGGTCTGGATCAATGACAGGGATGCTGAGAAGATTGGTGTCGAGGATAACGACTGGGTCGAGGTCTACAACGACAACGGTGTGGTCGTGACCCGCGCGAACGTGAGCCGGCGTATTCAGCCTGGCACCTGCATGTACTACCACGCGGTCGAGCGTACGGTGTACATTCCGAAGTCGCAGGAGCGTAAGTGGCGCGGCGGCGGGCACAACAGTCTGACGCGTATTCGTATCAACCCGCTGTTCCTGGCCGGTGGTTATGCCCAGTTCACATACGGTTGGAACTACTGGGGGCCGACCGGCATCTTTACGCGCGACACCCACATCGTCTTGCGCAAGATGGAGAAGCTGGAATGGTAGGCGATACCGCGACGCATTAACAAGAGTACGAACTCGCGCCCGCCGCAATTCGGCGGGCGCGAGTCAGCGCCGCACCAACGGCGCGATGATTATGTTCGAACGAGCGCGATCGAAAGCGAAGAACGACGCTGATCTCATTCCCTATTGGATCTACGAAGGCCCTACCGACATAAAAGGTCCAAATGTTGCCCGATTTTGGTCGGCTCATTGTCGTCCGCAGTGTGGTGAACGCGTAAGGAAACCTAGGCGTCGATGCCGTCGGCCTCGCCGGAGCGCCGCCAGCGTCGCGCTCAGGTGCCGGGGTAGATCGCTGCGACCGTCCCTGAAAGACCCGCGCTTAGCCACGCGTCCTGCTTTCCGGCGTTCTTCGTCTCGGCCAGCACACCAAGCGCGCCGGCGAGTGCTGAGGCTGGGCGATCGGTTGGCTGCTCGCAAGACCCGCGGTGGGCAAGCGTGATCGCGGGTACGACAAATCCCGAGCAAGTCCGCCAAGATGTCGCTGCCGCTGCGACACCGCTGTCCGCGACGTTGCTGTCGAAGATTGAAGCTGTGACCACACGGAAGCAATCTGGTGTTGCTCGCGCGTGATTTTCACTCTGGCGAATACGGTTGTACGATCCCCTTAAATAACAGACCGGTGGGCGAACGTCAGAAGCGGCGGCCCCGGGTCCGCGCGGCGGATCGCCAAACCGGCAGCCGGCAAAGCGCCGCCCCACCCCTTGGAGGTGTCGCCTCCGGCCCCATCAGATCAAATAGGGACAGAACCGTTTGAGATAGGAGAGGAAGCGCTCCGCCATCGATGGGTTGCGCTCGCTGTCCGAGTGAGGCCAGTGATAGTTGCCGTTTGCGTTGGCCATGGATCCTCCGGAATGGGTGAGGACATAGCGCTTTCAGTGAGCGCGTGTGCTTCTCGAGATTTATGCGCATAGCGCGGGAGCACATCAGTGGGAAAATTTCAGCCGCCGGCATTCACTGCGGGATCGATGCTGAATCGCAATCCCGCAGAACACCTTCAGGCGTCCCTTGCTTTCGGCGGGTTTCCTATTTCGGCTTGGATAGCCCGCCAGAGGCGACCAGTGCTTCCATGCGGGCTGCCTTAATGGCGATGTCGGTCAGATCCTCTCGGCGATAAACACCATCCGCTGCGGCCTTCAGAATCTGTTCCGCCATCAATGCCTTGTTGCGGAATCTGACTGGATTTGGGTGGCAGCATCATCAAGAGCTGCGCATAGTGTTCGGGTGAATTCCGGTGAGAATTGCGACATGCCACTCCTCCGTTTTCGCTTTTTGGTTTTAACTTTCTGATGCCCCATTCGTTATAGTTATATGAATATATTGTAGCCAACGCAGAGATGTCCATTCCTAAAGTGTCAGGCGCCGATCATGATTGTGGCGGCAATCGGGCTGCTTGTGCGTCCGCTAGCCGATGCCATGACCATACGAAATTCAGCTATACAATTTGAAGCACTTCGTGATATTTAATGGAATACGACGTGTGGAGAGGTTTCTCATCCGTCCGTATCCGCCGCAAGGCGGTAGTGACCAGTCCAAGTCGCTAACGTTCCCAAGCAGAACTTTCCGCGCTGTTCGCTTCGGCGGATGGCGCGGGTTTTCTTTATGATGATGCGGAGAAGAGAATGTCTACAGGTACGGTAAAGTGGTTTAACAGCCAAAAAGGCTTTGGGTTTATCCAGCCGGATGGTGGCGGCAATGACGTGTTCGTGCACATCAGCGCTGTTCAGCGCGCCCGGACTCAATGGCCTTGGAGAAGGTCAAAAGGTATCGTTCGAAGCCAAGACCGACGAGGCGCAGAACATCTGTCACTCGATGCGTATACGCTATCAGTCATCAGAATTGCCAACGGACTGGAGTGTCGCAACGGGCATATTTGCGCCGTCGCTATCGATATATTCATATTTCTATATCGAAGAAACCACAGTCAGATAAAGCTGGCAAGCCTGTGATGCTTGCGGAGCACGTACGGCTTTTGCGGGAGCATGAATAGCCGGCGGTCTGTATGGAAGCTGACGCTGCCGCTGTCGGAGTGGCGTTGGTCGGCGCCGATCATGACCCACTCCGATCGGCTTTTCGATTGTCTTTCTGGCGTTACTGCGGACACCTGCGGTGATCTGAACCCCACCGCCGATTCACAGTATGTGATCTTCTTGCTGCTGTTCTTCGCCGCGTTGTTATTGCACCGGCATCGGTGGCCGGGGAGAGCTGTCGTCGCCCGGCTGCGGCAGAACTCGCGCGGCGGCGGATACCGGGGCTTGCGACGGGACGTAGGCGTCGCGTTGTATCGGTCCTTGCGGGTGCATCTGCCTTGTGGTCGCCGGTGGCGGCGAAGAGGAGGGACTGTATGGAATTGCCGGTGGAGTTGACGCGCGTTGTCGCTGTGGCAGCGCAGGCTTTGCCTGATGTTGCGCGGGCTTTGGGTGTGATTCGCGCTCTGCGGCCATCGCGGTCTCTCGGCGTAGCTGCTGTTCATTGGTTTTCAGCTCATCGACTGCGTGTTTCAGCGCGGCGATATCTCTCGCCATTGCTTCGAGTAACTGCGCAGTTTCGGCTGAAGGCGCGGCTAGGGTCGGTGGGGCTTGCGTCGAGGTCGTGACCGGATCCACCGACGGTGTTGATGGCTCGGGTGTTACCGTCGCGGCTTTTTGCGCGGGTTCTTCGGCAGTTGGTTCAGGCGCGGCTGCTCGAGCTGCTGTGTCCTGCGGTTCATCTGCCGTGGCGCCTTGTACAAAGGCAGGAGCCTCCATTAAAAGTTGCGGTATCAGGCGCGAAAGTTTCTGTTTCGTCTCTTCACCATAGGAATGCCAGGCCGTCGTTGCGGCAACGCCGGCACAAAGGGCCAACAGCACTTTTAAGATACCGCGATTAGATCGCGCGCGGGGGATTGTTTTGAGGAGTGCGTCGACGTTGTTGTTCACCGGAGCAGCCTGGGACAACGATACGCCTTCGGGCTGAGATGCCTCCGTCGATGCGTACATCTCTTTAGTTTGAGACGTCTCATG
Source organism: Nitrobacter sp. JJSN (assembly GCF_051912485.1). Taxonomy (GTDB): domain Bacteria; phylum Pseudomonadota; class Alphaproteobacteria; order Rhizobiales; family Xanthobacteraceae; genus Nitrobacter. The sequence continues at coordinate 613,027 of NZ_CP196822.1, forward strand.
GTTGATCCGCGGCGCCAGGTCACGAAGCTGCGCGGCGATAGCGTCGTGCGGATCTGTCTGAGCGCCAGCAGGTTGCAATTTGAACAATATAGGAGTTCCGAATTTGTTGCATGTGTAAAGAGGCCCTGCGCTTTGACCTCAGCAAGGCAGTAAGATGAAAAGTGTAAGGCAGGGGAACTGATGATAACGGCCGCATGCCAGGAGGGCCTCATCCTGATCACTCACGATGCCAAGGTCGCCGCCGCGGCTGATGTATCCATCGTCAAGACGATCGTTCCAGAGATCTGCCGCAACGATAGTTCAGCATCTGCCAACTGGGGTTGGAGTCGGGCTGTGCGACAAACGCGCTCAATAGCCGAGCATCCTGCTAGGCGGGCAGAAGCAGGTATCAGGCGTGCTGCCGCACCGATCGACTGTTCTCCCACCGGCAGACAATGAAAGCCTATGGTACTTTAGCCTGATAGCCGTTGCCGGGGACTATCTTCGGCTGAGCTTGAGAAGGGTGAGCGCCCCAAGCGTTGACCTGAGGCGCTCACAATTTACTCGCAGATGTCGATCGTGCGCGGCCCCAGGTCCGTGAACACGGTACGATAGCAGGAATCCCCGACATACCCGGCGCGGAAGAACCGGCCGCCATGGAAGTGATGTCCGAAGTGACGTTCACCAAAATGGCCGCCGAAGTGACCGCTGTGACCACCATGACCGCCGAAGCCATGAGCGGAGGCAGGAGCGACGAGGGATACAACAGCTACGAGAGCGATAGCAAGTTTGCGAAACATGTCTGATCTCCTTGGGTTGAAGTGATCAGAGGTGTACGGCCTCGCCAGGCAAATGAATGTGATTAAGGTCACGCAGTGAACCGTAGGCCAATTATGATGATGCAAAATCGGAGGCACGGTGGATGCAGCCAGTCCATTGTCGAAGGCTCCATCAGGATGCTCTTGAGGCCGAGGAGGTGGCGATCCAACTCGCATTTCCGTAAGCAAAAGGACTGCCGCAATTTCCGTGGAGGGACACGGTTCGGCGCGCGTGTGACTTGGGCGCGACTGCAGGCGCCAACGGTCATCGCGGGAGCAGGGGAGACAGATGCCCACTTCAGGCAGGGTTTTTCTCAAGGCGCGGCCGGAGCGACGGATCGTTTAGCTGTTTTTCTTTCCTTGCGCTCCTGAAGCCAGTTTTCAAAGCGCCGAACGATGACAAAGAACGTTGGAACGAAGAGAACCGCCAGGCAAGTAGAGGCGATCATGCCGCTGAAAACAGTGATGCCGATCGACTTGCGGGCGCTCGCGCCGGCTCCGCTTGCAAAAACCAACGGCACCACACCGAGAATGAAAGCGAACGATGTCATCAGGATCGGCCGGAATCGCGCTCTCGCTGCCTCGACTGCTGATTCGAGAAGCGGTTTGCCGTCGCGGACATTGAGTTCGAGCGCAACTTCGACAATCAGAATGGCGTTTTTGGCCGACAGGGCAATCAACAGGATCAGCCCGATCTGAGTATAAAGATTGTTCTCGATCCGCAGACCCGTGAGGACCGCCATGGGACCGAGCAGGGAAAGCGGCACGGCCAGGATGACAGCGACCGGCGCGAACCAGCTTTCGTATTGTCCCGCCAGCACGAGATACACCAGCAGCATCGCGAGGCCGAACACATAGTACATCTGATTGCCGACGGCCTTCTCTTGATACGACATCGCCGTCCACTCGTAACCAGTGCCTGGCGGCAGCGTCTTTTCAGCAATCTGTTCCATCAGCGCGATCGATTGACCGGAACTGTAACCCTGCGATGGAAGGCCGACGACGGTCGCAGAAGGGTAAAGATTGTAAAGACTGATGAGCGAGGGTCCCACCGTCGGCGTGATTCTCGCGAGCGTGCCGAGCGGTATCATCGCGCCTTGCTGATTACGCACCGTCAGATTCTCAATATCCTTCGTGGTCAGCCGGAATTGTGAATCCGCCTGGGCGTATATTTGAAAGGTGCGGCCGAATTTGTTGAACTGATTGACGTAGGACGAACCGAGATACGACGTCAGCGCCGAAAATACCTGATCGGTGGTAATATGGAGGGTCTGGGTCTTGATCCTGTCCACCTCAACATCGAACTGCGGCACCATGGAGCGGAATGACGAACTGACGCGCTGAAGGGCGCTCTGGGTCTGCGCGTTGGCCACCACGGCGTGAGTGATAGCCTGTAGTTTGCCGAAGTCGGAATTGCCGTCGCGCAGTTGGATCTGCAGCGCGAAACCGGCAGCGTTTCCGATACCTTGGATCGGCGGGGGCGGGAGCACGATGATCCGCGCTTCGGGAATCGCATCCAGCTTCTGGTTAAGTCCGACAACGAGGGATCGTAGATCCTCTCCGGCGCCTCGCATATCCCAGTCCTTCAGGATGATGTATGCGACACCGGCATTGGCAAGGCTCGAACTGCTGTCGAGCGCCGATATTCCGGCAATGCTGATAATCTGTGCCACACCGGGAGTTTTGCCAGCCATGTCGCTGACCTGATCCAGCACGCGCTGGGTACGGTCGAGCGATGCGCCGTCGGGCAACTGCACCGCGGCGAGCAGGTAGCCTTGGTCCTCGATGGGAATAAAGCCCGTCGGCACCCGTGACAGGCCATATCCGCCGACGCCTATCAGGATCAGCGCAAAAACGATCGACAGGCTACTATGCGCGACCATGCGCTCGATCAGCGCCGCATAACGTTTCTCGATCCGGTCGTAAACCGAGTTGAAGCCGCGATAGAACCAATTTCGTTGTTGCGGCGGGACCGGACGTCGGAGCCACAAGGCGCATTGCGTTGGTTTCAGAGTCGCGGCATTGACAGCGCTGATCAACGCGGTCGCGGCGATCACGAGCGCGAACTGCGCATACATGCGGCCGGTTAATCCCGGAAGAAACGCGGCCGGCAGGAATACCGATACCAGAACCAACGTGATCCCAATGATTGGCGCGAACAACTGGTCCATCGCCTTGATAGCGGCATCGTGGCCGGACATGCCTTGTTCGATGTTGTGGGCAGCGCCTTCGACCACGACGATGGCGTCGTCAACCACAATTCCGATAGCCAGCACGATCGCAAACAGCGTCGACAGGTTTATGGTGAAGCCGAGTGCCGCCATTGCGGCGAATGCGCCGATGATGGTGACGGGTACCGTCGTCGCCGGGACCAGCATGGCTCGCCAGTCCTGCAGAAAAACGAGAATGACAATGAGAACGAGAAAGCCGGCCTCGATCAGCGTCTTGTAAACTTCATTGATCGACGCTGAGACGAACTTGGTCGTATCGAACGGAATGTTGAACTTTACATCCTGTGGAAATCCAGCCGCCAGCGCGGCCATTTTTGTTTTGACCGCTTTTTCGACTTCGAGCGCATTTGCGCCAGGCGATTGGAATACGCCGATGCCGGTGGCCGGCTTCTTGTCGAGAGAGAAAACCTGGCTGTATGTCTGAGCTCCAAGTTCAACGCGCCCTACGTCGCGCACCCGCGTGACGTCGCCGTTGCTGCCGGTCTTGACAATGATATCTTCGAATTCGACCGTGTCGTCCAGCCGCCCGTTGACGTTCAGCGTATACTGGAAATCTTGTCCTACCGGTGTCGGCGGCATTCCAACCTGACCTGCGGTGACCTGCTGGCTTTGCTGCTGGACAGCCTGAATGACGTCCTGCGGCATCAGACCGAGCGCCTGCAGCTTGTTCGGATCGAGCCAGACGCGCATCGAATACTGACCCGCGCCGAACACCGTCACGTTGCCCACGCCGGGCAGCCTGGATAGCTCATCCCGTATGTTAATGGTCGCGTAGTTGCTCAGATAAAGGCTGTCATAAGTGGCGTTCGGCGATGTCAGCGTCACGAACAAGAGGATTGCCGTTGATCGCTTCTGTACCGTCACTCCCTGGCTCTGAACCGATTGTGGGAGAGCCGAAAGTGCGCTGGAAACCCGGTTCTGGACCAAAACTTGCGCGAAGTTGAGATCGGTGCCGATCTTGAACGTCACGGTCAGTGTATAGGTGCCGTCGGCGCCGCTATAGGATTGCATATAGAGCATTCCCTCGACCCCGTTCACCTGCTGCTCAATTGGCAGCGCCACGGTATCGATCACGATCTTGGCGCTGGCGCCGGGATAGCGCGTGGTGACCTGCACTGTCGGAGGCACCACGTCGGGATATTGCGCCACGCTCAGATTGAACAGAGCGACCGTGCCGATCAGCACCATCAGGATCGCGATGACGTTGGAACGAACGGGCCGTTCGATGAAGAATTTCGAAATCATGGCCGACCCTAGTTTGCGGAGGCCCGCGGCTGTTCTATTTTCTGCGACTGCGGATCGACCTTCTGGCCGGGAATGGCGCGGAGCAGGCCCGCGATGACGACGCGGTCGTCCGCTTTCAGGCCGTTCTCGATCACGCGGAGATCGCCTTCCAGAGGCCCGGTCAGGACTTTTCTCTGCTCGACAACATTCCCGCTGTTGACCACAAGCACATATCGTCCCGCCTGGTCGCTGCCCAATGCGATATCGGGAATCAGCAACGCGTCTTTCTGCTGCTCAAGTGGAACGCGGACCCGGACGTAATAACCGGGCAGCAAGACGCGATCGGCGTTCGGCAGAATGCCGCGAACCGCCAGCGTCCCCGTCGCCTGATTGAGAGTCGGCGAGGCGTAGTCCAACTTGCCCTTGTGCGGATAGCCGCTTTCGGTCTGCAGCCCGACCTCGATGGGCGTTTCCCTGAGGTCCTTCGCGGTGAGCCCTTGCTGCGCGGCGGCCGCCCTTACGCGCAGGACGTCTTGCTCATTGACGTTGAAGTTTACGTAGATGGGATCGAACTGGACTATGGTCGCGAGTTGCGTTGGCGATGACGCGCCGACGAGTTCGCCAACCGAAACGAGATGCGCGCTTACGATGCCGTCGAACGGCGCGAGCACGTTGGTGTATCCATAGTTCACCGCCGCGATCTTGGTATTGACCTGAGCCTGTTGCAGATTGGCTTGCGCATTGTCGCGGGACGACGTCGATTGATCGACGGTCGCTTGCGAAACGACCTGCCTGGTCACGAGACTCGATTGGCGCTTTAAGTCGGCGTCGGCCTGTTTCAGCGATGCCTGTGCGCCGGCTTCGGCGGCCTGGGCCTGTTCGAGTTTCAGTTTGTAGGTTTCAGGTTCGATCGTGAACAGGGTCGTCCCCTGTTTTACGAACGTGCCGTCGGCGTAATTGATCGACTGAAGGACGCCCTGTACCCGCGCCACGAGATCGACGGTTTGGATCGGCGCGGTGTTGCCGGTGGCGGTGAGATAACGTGTGATGCTGCGCCGTACCGGAAGGCTGACATCCACCTTGGGTGGCGGAGGCGGCACAAAACTATTCTGTTCGCAAGCGGTTAGCGCGAACAGTGAAAACGTGATCAGAGAAATTCGAGCTGCACTCGACGCGTTGCGTCTCGTCGCGTCGGGAAGCTTGATGTATCTCGCCGGAAACGTGGGCTTCATTCCCGTGCCCCATCATAATACTTGCAGCAAAATGTTCTGGTTCAAAAACAGACCCCTATGAGTAGCAACAATCTGCTTGCGGTGGAACTCAAAAAAGAAAATGATGGGGGTTGGCGGAAATTGTGACGAACTGTTTTGAAGCGTTAATTCCATCGGGCAATGCCCGAGCGACGATAGACAAGGAGTCATTTGAATGAGCACCACGTTCGGACGTGCGCTGGGCCAATGGATTTTCACGGCAGCAATCGGCCTTGTCATTGCGGGGCCGGCGTTCTCGCAGCAACCAACAGACGAGCAGCGTAATGCAATTCGGTCCGCTTGCCGGGCGGACTATGAGGCGAATTGCGCCAGCGTACCGCCCGGTGGCGCTGCATCCCTGCAATGTTTGCAGAAGAATATGTCAAAGCTCTCGGCTTCCTGTCAGCGAGCAGTAGTCGCCGTCGAGCCTGCTGCCGCGCCCAAAGCAGAGGTCGCTCCGGCTGCCGCTCCGCCAGCTTCCGCGCCAGCGAACGCCTCGGCTTCCGCTGCTCCCAAGGCGGCGGCGAGTGCGCCGGCAACGCAGCCGACTGATGCGCAGGTTGCCGCCATGCGCAGTGCCTGCCGTTCCGACTACCAAAGGAATTGCGCCAGCGTGCCGACTGGTGGTCCCGCTGCGCTGAGCTGTCTCGAAAAGAACAGGTCGAAGCTGTCCGCGGGCTGCCAGAAGGCCGTCAGCGCAGTCGGTGGCGGTGCCGCTGCAGCGGGAACGGCGACCAGCAGCCCGGCTGCCGCGATGCCTGCTGCTGCACCCGCATTGGTGTTACGGCCAGTGCGGCCACGCGAAGAGTTGTTTGTGGTGAGATCGGCATGTGGACGTGATGTGCGCGCATTGTGCGCAGGCATTGCCCCTGGTGGCGGCCGCATCGTGCAATGTCTGGCTGTGAAGTCGGCTTCGCTGTCACCCGCCTGCAGGGATGTTCTGGCTCAATTTGCGGCGCAATGAGCGTTGTCAGCGCGCCACGATCTGTAAAGTTATGGACGGTGCGTTATTCGCTGCGAAATGCTAGGATCAATTCAATCAGTCTGACGCTCAGGATCAGGTAGCATATTGACATGATGACCTGATAGCCGACATGCCAGCTCACTTTCGCCAATTTGTAGAGGCCATCGAAAAAATTCAAAATCAGAAGAATGATACCAAATAGTTCGACGCCGCGGCCGATAAGATCATGACGTAAATAGCCGAACAGGAGTACCGCCGAATCGAGACTGGAGACATGAGCGCCTGCCGATATGATCAACGTCGCGACGATCATTTTCTCGACGTGACTGAAGATTTCCTTTGAAGCCTGTTCGATATTCTCGGCGTAAAACGTGAGCCATTTGCTTTTGAAGTTTTGCATGATCCACTCTCGGGAGAATCTGTGTCCATTAATGGCAATCGTCGTTCCGGAGTTTTAGTACAGCCATTCTGCGATCAGGAAGCAATAATCTCCGATCGCGCTGCGGCGACAGCCATTGAAGCAAGGTGAGTCTGGTTCTTGTATTTTTAAAAAAGGAGTTTGCAGATGATACGCGCCGCACTGATAGCTAGCCTTCTTTGTATTTCCGGTACCGCGTTCGCGCAGGAGCTCACCTCCGAGCAACGAAGTGCATGCATGGGTGACTACGAAAAGTTCTGCAAAGGCGTCGCTCCGGGTGGAGGCAGAATTATCGTTTGTCTTTCCAAATCGAGCAACAAGCTCACTGCTGATTGCAGGAAAGTCCTGACTGCCGCGGAGAAAAAGTAGGTTGTGAATTCGATCCGTTCGGTCGTCCCTTAACCCACAAACATGAGGGCTGAATATGCGTTCATTGTTGCTTGTTGCCGCCGTTGCTGTTTCTTTCGGAGCGCTCATTGCTGAAACGACAGACGCGAATGCGGTTGTTTGCGCCCGTGGTGTCTATCGCGCGGGCTGCGCAGGAGCCAGAGGAGCGGCCGTCGTGCGCCGTCCGGTAGTCGTTGCTCCGGTGGTGCGTCCGGCTCGGGTCTGCCGAACCGTGTGGGTGAACGGTGTGCGCGTGCGCCGCTGCGGATAGCGCAAATTCGGGCTTCGAAAGCGACAAAGCTGCTGAGGGGAGTTGTTCGCTCCCCACGGCTAGCGCGCGGAGCATCGAATTCTTGCAAGGTAGAAATAGAAAAAAGGCCCGCCGTTGGCGGGGCTTTTTGACCCTGGTTTTGTGAGCGGCTGTCTCCGTTCGTGGATGTATCCGTTTTCGGCCGCTCGCTCTGATTCAGAAATTCCCGTTCCTGGCAGGGTTCCCTTCAGCTCAGAATAACGGCCTGCGGCCGGACCGTCGCGCTGATCCCGGCGCGTGATACTGGTCCCGGGATGATGCCAGTCGAACTGTCGTTGCGAACGGACGGGTTGGCATGAGGAGGGGTGTTTGTTTTAGCACCTCGATCGCTTCGCCGGATTGAACCTCGCCCGAATGGTCCGCTGCTTCGGTGATCTGCCCTGGCAAGCTTCCGGGATACGAAGGACAATCCTTCAGAAGGCGCTGATTTTTGGAGCAAGTGTCGCAAGCCGCTGAAGCGGAGCGCTGCACTATGCGAGGACAAGATTGCGTTTGATCGCGTTGATTGTCGTACGACGGCGTGCGCGCGGATAACACTTCAACACGCCAGTCTCAAACGACACTCACGCAACGCCCCCACCACCAAAGATGATTGGTGAGGCTGCGAACAACAAAAATACAGGGTTGGTACGTTCGGTCGTTGTTCCGAGGAACATAACTAAAGCGTGGGAAATTCGAGCTTCATATACTGTTTCGACCACTCGGGCGGTGCATTGCGTAGTTCCGAAAATCTCGCACGGATATCGCCGCGGCGTGAGGCACGGTTTTCTCCGCCGAGAAGGCCGCATTATTGGGGCCCTTGAACCGAACGTCTGCTCTCCACACTAACAAAACAGTTAGTAGTGTGGAGAAACGATCATGTTGATTCGAAACAGCTTAAAATTAGCTGCTCTCCTTTCCTTCGTTGTTGCTATGCCTCAGCTTGCGAACGCACTGCCGAAACAAGGCAGCGGCGGAAGATGTAGTTGCATGTGCATTGCACCGAGCGGCGTGAATGGTGGGTCACTTGTAAGCATCAACACTTATAACTCCCAAGGTTATTCGTGCGGCGCTTTCGAGGGTAAAACCTGTAACTTGGATAATCCTTATACCGGCGGGGTTTCCACTGGCTCTTTGATCGGTTGCGAGAACGCAACGAAAAAGTCCGGGCGTCCGTCGATTCTCGTTTCGCCTTGGGGAGGAGTGGAGAAGTTGCAGCGGCGCTGAACCGTAATGATCGAACTAGACAAAGCTCTCTCTAATGCCAGTCCCGCATTATCTGGTCCGGGCTGGTCTCTCGGCCGGCTGGACTCGTCTCGGTGGTAGAGCGGTAGCTTCTTTCGCTATAGGCAGTCGCTTATTATTACCCCGATCCGAATAATTTTAGGCGTTAGTGAAAATTGATCTCAGTACTTCTTAGCTATTGTCCAGGCGTCGGCGGAGATTTGTTACGATGCCCGCGTTGCTCGAAGATCACGGATTGCCCCTTGTTCAACTGAAGGAGCGGCGCCGCGACTTGATTGTCGCGCTGATGGGACAACATGGCCCGCTGTCGGAACAACAGATTGCGGAAATCGCTTCCATCCAAAGTGCAATCGCTGCCTTTGAGGCGGTTCTCGACGACCTGGATGCTGAGGCCGAAGTCGCGTTACGAGACCGTGCGGCATAGTGGTAGCCGCCAACGGATCGGGGCCATCCTTAGCCGATGTCTCAGGATCGCAAGTCGGCCGCCGATCGCCACATCGAGTCGTCTTGTTCGGTGGCCATCGCCCGATTGTGAATCAAAAATCAATCTGCCGGAGATTCACGCTAGTGATCCGCGCCATTGATCGCCCATGATTAGTGCTAGTCACCGGCCCCACGACTAATAGACTAACCCTGCTCGCTGCTACGCTGCGGTGGTTGAGGATTATTTGCGGGATTCGTATCGTACTTGGATATTCGCGCAATGAGCCCGCTTGTGGCGAGCGGTTGCAAATCGGACTCCAAGCTGTCAGCGATCTCCTTAGTATAGACCTCACTGTTGTCCACATAGAGCGTAAAGGATTTCAAATATTTTTTCTTCTTTTCCAAGTCCTCGATCGTTGCCTTGGTCCAGTGATAAAGCGGATAGCCTTCGACGCCGCGCTCTTCTGCTACGGTGACATACTCCGAAAAGGCGTCGAACTGAGATTTCGGCGTGGCATGATGTCTGGCGAGGACATCGAAGAGCTGTGCCAGCGCCGGTTCTTGCACTTTTCTTCGTATTGATTCCGCGAGGGCGGAATCGTTTACATCGAATCTAACCTGATACCGCCACTGAGGAACCATGCTACTCTCGCTCTCTGATCACGCCCCTCGCTGCAAAGCCTAATGCTCGCTCATAACGGTGTCCAGTAAGGAACGGCTGCCGAGGGGAGCCTGCTTTCGTCTGACGTCACACGACGGCATCACGCATCTACTCAATCACCCAGCGATCCACGCTGCTCGATCGCGAAGGGTACGTCCATCTCGGAAGCGCACCGGCAATCGCACGCGGATCATCGTCGCCGATGATTGAGGGTCGGATCGAGGCTATGGGTCCGCGTTGACGATGTGGATGTGCTGCCAGCGGCCCGCGCTCTCGTGGCCTGTCAGAAATTGGTAGACGCGAAAGTTGCTGAGAGATACTCTGTAAACTAGTTAACCTGAAGACTAAAAGCCGCCTGTGACTCGCCGGGCGTATTGCTCGCGCGTCACAAGGCATAAGCAGAGCTGAGCTTCGTGTTGATGCAAGTGCGGTCTCTTTGAGTCTGGGAGCAGGCGTGGAAAATCCAGTTATCGCGGCTGATGCGACGGTCGAGCCCTCGGGGAACTCCAGGGTTTTATGGATATCGTCCCTGGCGTTTGCGCTCGGTTTTGCGGTTTGGGGAATGTTTGCCGCGCTCGCCCCTTTTCTAATTAAGTGGTACGATTTCAGCGCGACCCAGGTGCTTGTCCTGACGGCGATGGAGCCCTTTTTCGCGGCGGCGGTCAGCATCCCGCTCGGCATCTTGGCGGACAAGTACGGCGGCCGGAGCGTTTTCACGCTTCTGCTTCTGAGTATCACCCTTCCCCTGTTTTTCGGGTACTTCGCACAAGGCTATTACACCTTTCTGCTAGTGGGAACGCTGCTCGGACTCGGAGGCGCCACCTTCGTGGTCGGCAACGCTCATGTATCGTCGTGGTACCCCAAATCGAAGCAGGGTACGGCGCTTGGCATCTTTGGTATGGGCAATGTCGGAATCACCGTTGGCATGGTGACCGTCACTTTCCTGATAACCGGTGTCCTGAGCGGCCCGGATAGCTGGCGCCTGATATTCCCAATCTTCGGCGTTGCAACACTGTTGATGGCTCTGGTCTATTGGTTCTTTACGTCCGATCCGCCGAACAGAAAGCTCAAGAAGACGTCGCTGCGTGAAATCGTCGCCGTGTACCGTTCGGGCGTGGTGGTGTGGCTAGTGCCGTACCTTTACTGGGTCTCTTTTGGCACCCTTACCTTCTTCGCGTCGGCGATGTCGATCTATCTGCTCGATCAGTGGCATGTGGATGCCATTCAAGCGTCTATGGTGTACACTCCGCCATTGGTGATCTGTGTCGCGGCCACCCGACCGCTGGGCGGCTGGCTGGCCGACCGGTCAGATACATTTAGAATCCTGAGCTGGCTGTTTGGCATTATGGTCGTTCTGGCCCTGCTTATGGCCATGCAGATTTCGCTGCCTCTCGTGCTGTTTGCCATGTATGGACTTGCGCTGCTGTCCGGTGCCGCCGCGGCAGCGGTCATCAAGCTGATTCCGATGTACTTTGTGCATGTCGGTGCGGTCAGCGGACTGGCCAAGGCCGCCGGCGCGGCCTGTGGCTTCACCATGACGATCATCCTGGCCACCAGCAAGCAACTTTTGGGCGGCTACACCCTGGGCTTTGCCATCTGGGCGCTGATGAACGTCGCCGCGTTCTACATCGTGCTTTCGCGGGTCGGTTTCAGGGATACAAAACCGCTCACTGAACCGAGTGGGACTAAGGAGATTCTTACGTCCAGCGCGTGATCGATCGACGCTCGCCGCGAAAGACGCTAATGGTGGGCATTCCGGAGCCTTCCGCTCTTGCTATTCTCTGCTCTTAACCAGCTTCCTGCCCTCGCTGACGGATGTATTTCATGTCCTCTATCGCTGAGTTCCCGGAATTCATCGGCTACGAAGTCGGTCGGCGGTGGCGCGCTGCGCCAGTGCTGACATCGTTGATTGGGCTATGCGTGCTTGCAGCCGCAATCATCGCCTCGGTGACACCCGCCTCGGCTCAGACTGCGCCGCTACAGCCTTCGCGGGAGGGGGAGCTGAAGCCGAAGGACACGTTTAAGGAATGTCCGAAATGCCCGGAGATGGTGGTGGTGCCGGCCGGGAGCTTTATGATGGGATCACCGGCGAACGAGCCGGAGCGTTCTGCCGAGGAAGGCCCGCAACATAAGGTCACGATTGCTCGACCGTTTGCAGTGGGCCGGTTTGAGGTGACCTTCGAGGAATGGGATGCGTGCGCGGCCGGTGGCGGCTGCAACGGCTACAGGCCCTCCGATGAAGGCTGGGGCGGTGGCCGTCGACCCGTGGTCAACGTTTCGTGGGACGATGCCAAGGTATACATCGCTTGGCTGTCGAAAAAGACCGGCAAGCCGTATCGGCTGCTCTCGGGAGCCGAATACGAGTATGCGACGCGCGCCGGCACGCAGACGACCTATGCTTGGGGCGACGACGTGGGCACGAACAATGCCAACTGCCATTCCTGCGGCAGCCAATGGGACGCCAGGCAAACCGCTCCGGTCGGCTCGTTTGCGGCTAACGGGTTCGGTCTCTACGACATGGAGGGCAATGTCAGGGAGTGGACGGAGGATTGCTACCACGACACCTACAACGGCTCGCCGACGGATGGCTCCGCTTGGATTGAGGGCGGTAATTGTTATCACCGTGTCGTGCGCGGCGGATCCTTTCTCCTTGCTCCCGCCTTCCTCCGCTCTGCGAGCCGCTACTGGTTCACCTCCGACTATCGGCTCAGGTATCTTGGTTTTCGGGTGGCTCGGACGCTTGCACCTTAAAGCTTGTTCCCCATCAGAGCCATTTCGAGCTGCCTACGCGAAGGCGGAACGCAATAAGCCACTCTACGACAAGCGACTCCACCGGAGCTTGTCATTGCGGCCCCCGGAACCACAGCGGGTTGGTGGTGGTGTACCGAAAACCTATCTCAGTTGATGATGCGACGGCATCGCCTAAGCTGGTGGAATGATGGGACTGTTCTGTTTCGTTCTGGCCGTCCTGGCTTCGCCGCTCAAGTCGAACTTGAGGCTGAGAACGCGATGCTTCGACATCAGTTGATTGTCTTGAGGCGCAGGCTGCATGGTCGCGTCCTGATCGGATCGATCCGGCGTGAGTGTGTGGACCACATCATTGTCCTGGGCGAGGTCCATCTGCGTCGAGTGCTGCAATCCTACGCCAACTATTACAATAGCGTCAGAACACATCGACCCCTGAACAAGGATGCGCCGGTTTCTCGCCTGGTTCAGCGAGCCGGTGTGATCAGGTCACGCGCCATCCTGGGCGGACTTCATCATCGCTACGCACGTGTTAAGTTTTAGTACACACAGGACATGTTCGTCACGGCGTGTGAAGATGTGATCTGCCCGGTCTGACCAACGCTCATCCGCCGCCACGCCAACCGAGATCCAGTCCATGGATGCGAGAAACGTACAGACTGCTGAAGATGCCCGTGCGCTGATCGAAGCGCGCCATCTGTCCCACGTCAAGCTCGGCGTGGTCGATCTCGACGGCGTCATCCGCGGCAAATATCTGGCGCGGGACAAGTTTTTCAACGCGCTCGAATCGGGTTTCAAGTTCTGCGATGTGATCTTCGGTTGGGACTCCAGTGACCAGCTCTATGACAAGTCGACCTTCACCGGCTGGCACACCGCATTTCCAGATGCGACCGCCCGCATTGATCCCGCCACCTGTCGCGAATTGCCGACCGAGCCGGGCATGCTGTTCTTTCTCGGCGAGTTTGATGACGCGGCAGCGCAGATCTGCCCGCGGCGACTTCTGAAGCGCGTGATCGATCGGGCGACCAAGATGGGATTTGCCGCCACGGTCGCTGCGGAATTCGAGTTCTTCGTCTTCGACGAGACACCGCACAGCATCAGGGAGAAGAACTTTCGCGATCTGAAAAACCTCACGCCCGGCTGGTTCGGCTATTCCGTACTGCGTTCGTCGGTCGAGGCGGATCTCCATCGCGGGCTGCTCGCGCTATGCGACGAGATGGACATTCCGCTGGAAAGCTTTCACACCGAAACGGGGCCTGGCGTGCTGGAAGCCGCCATCCAGTACACGGATGCGCTTGCCGCCGCCGACCGCGCGGTCCTGTTCAAGACCTTCTCCAAGGTATGGGCCGAACGTCAGGGCAAGATGGTGACGTTCATGGCCAAATGGTCGAGTGCCTATCCTGGCCAGTCCGGCCATTTGCATTTGTCGCTGCGCGGTGCCGATGGCAAGCCGGCATTCCACGAAAGCGGCCGTCCGGGCTACATGTCTGACACCATGCGTCATTTCGTCGGAGGCCAGCAGGCGCTTCTGCCTGAACTTCTGGCCATGGTCGCATCGACCGTGAACAGCTATTCGCGACTGATCCCGGGTTTCTGGGCTCCGACCGACGCCACCTGGGGCATCGAAAATCGCACATGCGCCTTGCGCGTGATACCGGGATCGCCGTCGAGCCAGCGCGTCGAATACCGAATCGCCGCTGCCGACATCAATCCATATCTGGCCATCGCCGCCGCGCTCGGCTCGGGGCTCTGGGGCATCGAGCACAAGATCGAGCCTGATGAGCCGATCACCGGTAATGCCTATGACATGAAGCATGCAGCTGCCCGCGCGTTGCCGCGTACATTGTCGGAGGCTGCGGATCGGCTCGCCGGATCTGCCATTGCCCGAGAATTATTCGGCAAGCTCTTCGTCGAGCATTTTGCCATGACACGGCAATGGGAGGAGCGTGAATTCCGCAAGGCGATCACCGATTGGGAACTTGCCCGCTATTTTGAGATCATCTGAAACCCGACGCTTCCAAGAGTGACATCGTGAACGATTGGTCCAAATCATATCGTCTTCGAGTGGAGCATTGAGCTGTCCATGCGCGTTGAAATCACTGGAGCCTGGAATTTTCCGACGCGCGTCGTTGCGGGACCCGGGCGCATCGCCGAGTTGCCGGATCTCTGCCGGGCTCATGGCATTACCCGGCCATTGCTTGTCACGGATGCAGGACTCGCCAAGTCTGACATGATCGCGAGCATTGCACGGCGCGTGCGCGACGCTGGAATCCCGATCAGCATCTTCTCCGATGTCAAAGGCAATCCGGTCGAGTCCAACCTGACGGCCGGCGTTGTGGCGTTCAAGCAGGGTGGTCACGACGGTGTTGTCGCGGTCGGCGGCGGCTCGGCACTCGACGTCGGCAAGTGCGTGGCGTTCATGGTGGCCCAGTCGCGGCCGGTCTTTGATTTCGAGGATGTCGGCGACTGGTGGACACGGGCCAACACCGACGGCGTCGCCCCCATCATCGCGGTGCCTACCACCGCCGGCACCGGCTCCGAGGTCGGGCGCGCCGGCGTGATCACCCGCGAAGACACGCACGAAAAGAAAATCATCTTTCACCCCTTGATGATGCCGAAGGTCGCCGTCGAGGACCCGGAGCTTGCGGTCGGCCTGCCGCCGTTCCTGACCATGGCGACGGGCATGGATGCGCTGGCGCACTGCTTCGAGGCCTATTGTGTGAAAGCCTTTCATCCGCTCGCCGACGGCGTGGCGTTGGAGGGCATCAAGATCGTCGACACCTATTTGCCACGCGCCGTCGCTGACGGCAGCGATCTGGAAGCTCGCGCCTACATGTTCGCAGCAGCGTCGATGGGAGCCACGGCTTTTCAGAAAGGGCTCGGCGCGATCCATTCGGTGTCGCACCCCGTCGGCGCACGATACGATACGCACCATGGTCTCACCAACGGCGTCCTCTTCCCCTACGTAATGGTGTGCAACAGGAAAGCCATCGCTGACAAGATCCCGCACATTGCTCGCGCACTCGATCTGCCGGGCCGTGATTTCGATGCTGTGCTGAACTGGATTATGTCCTTGCGGAAGAATCTTGGGGTACCGCACACGCTGGCGGAGCTCGGCGTCAAGGAAGCAGATGCCAAAACGATTGCGAGGGATGCAGTCAAGGATCCGACCGCTGGCGCCAATCCCCGGTCACTGACCGAAGCCGAGTTCGAGCAACTCACGCTGGCCGCGATCCGCGGTGACCTCGGGAGATAGGCTTGCTGCGGTTATTGGTTCTTGAGGGCAACTCTCCACCCGGCCGCCGCCGGATTGCGCAAACTGCGGGTGCGACTCCGGGGGAGAGCTACGCCGATCTACTCCGGACCCTGGCCCCCCAGGCGGCGGTCGATATTTATCTTGGAGCTGACGAAAGCGCTTCGCTGCCTCAGCCAATCGATGCCTATCATGGCGTTGCCATCACCGGCTCGTCGCTCAACATCTACCAGCACGAAGCCGAGTCGATGCGGCAGATCGAGTTTGTCCGCGAGGTCTTTGCTCGCGGGATTCCGATGTTCGGGTCTTGCTGGGGATTGCAGCTTGCGGCGGTGGCGGCAGGAGGGGAGGTTGGGCTCAATCCCGCAGGTCGGGAAGTGGCATTCGCTCGCAAGATCACGCTGACCACGGAGGGGCACCTGCATCCAATGCATGCGCGTCGCGCCGCGGCATTCGACGCGCCGGCCATCCACAGCGATATCGTTACCCGCCTTCCGGCGAACACCGTCATCACGGCACGAAATGCGATCAGTGAGGTGCAGGCAGCGGAGATCCGCTGCGGGCGGGGCGTATTTTGGGGCGTGCAGTATCATCCTGAATATCGCCTGCACGACGTAGCCTCCGTGATCCGTCGTTACGGCCAGACCCTGGTCGACGAGGGCTTTTTCGCTGATCTTGCCGAACTCGAACGATATGCCGCCGACCTGTCCGCGCTCGAAGCAAACCCGAAGCGGCATGACATCGCATGGCGTCTCGGACTGGACGCAGATATCGTTAGTGACGCGATACGCCAGACCGAGCTTGCGAACTGGGTCTCCTTTCTGGAGTGCAAATGAAAACCCTAACGATCTCCTCGCAACTTTCGCAGCGATCGATCGGGCAACCGACGACGGCGAGGTCTGCCGCCTAGAACCACGTTCAAGCGGGTGCCTTCAACCGGCAAAACCGGACTCGGCATTTCCGAGATTGCCCCCTGCAGCGGACATTGCCGCCACTTGTATTAGCTCTCAAGTGCGCTGGGTCGATCTTGCCAGCGATTTGTCAGGCCGGATGAACCCAGGTTCCGCAGGGGGCTTCCACTTGCCGGCCACATGGACTAAGAGACCGCAACCGTTCTTTCCCCCAAAATAATCGCATGATCCGTCTCGATAACGTCAGCAAGCAAGCCGGCCACCAGATCCTTTTCATTGAAGCGTCCGCTGCGCTCAACAAGGGTGAGAAAATCGGCCTCGTCGGTCCGAACGGGGCCGGCAAGACCACGCTGTTCCGGATGATCACAGGCCAGGAACTGCCCGACGAAGGGCAGGTCTCGATCGATCGCGGCATCACCATCGGCTATTTCAGCCAGGACGTCGGCGAGATGTCCGGTCGCAATGCCGTGGCGGAGGTGATGGATGGAGCGGGACCCGTCAGTGTGGTCGCCGCCGAACTCCGCGAACTCGAGGCTGCGATGGCCGACCCGGATCGCGCCGACGAGATGGAGGAAATCATCGCGCGCTACGGCGAGGTGCAGCATCGTTTCGAGGAGCTTGACGGCTATGCGCTCGATGGCCGGGCGCGCGAGGCACTGTCAGGTCTCGGGTTTAGCCAGGAGATGATGGAGGGCGACGTCGGCGCGCTCTCTGGCGGATGGAAAATGCGCGTGGCGCTGGCGCGTATCCTCCTGATGCGCCCCGATGTCATGCTGCTCGACGAGCCGAGCAACCATCTCGATCTCGAAAGCCTGATCTGGCTCGAACATTTCCTTCGGGGTTATGAAGGCACGCTGCTGATGACCTCGCACGATCGCGAGTTCATCAACCGCGTGATCGCCAAGGTCATCGAGATCGACTCTGGCTCGCTGACCACCTATTCCGGCAACTACGAGTTCTATGAGCAGCAGCGGGCGCTGAACGAGAAGCAGCAGCAGGCTCAGTTCGAGCGCCAGCAGGCGATGCTTGCCAAGGAGATCAAGTTCATCGAGCGTTTCAAGGCGCGTGCCTCGCACGCGGCGCAGGTCCAGAGCCGGGTGAAGAAGCTCGACAAGATCGAGCGGGTGGAGCCGCCGCGGCGCCGCCAGACGGTCGCCTTCGATTTTCCGCCGGCACCGCGCTCCGGCGAGGATGTCGTCGCCTTGAAGAACATCCACAAGGGGTATGGCAGCAAGCGGATCTATGGCGGGTTCGATTTCATGATCCGCCGGCGCGAGCGCTGGTGCGTGATGGGCATCAACGGCGCCGGCAAGTCGACGCTGCTCAAGCTGGTGGCCGGTGCGAGCGAGCCCGACGCGGGCACGGTGGCGGTCGGGGGCAGCGTCAAGATGGGCTATTTTGCCCAGCACGCCATGGATCTGCTCGACGGCGACCACACGGTGTTCCAGTCGCTGGAAGACGCGTTTCCGACCGCGGGGCAGGGTAACCTGCGCGCACTCGCCGGCTGCTTTGGCTTTTCCGGCGACGACGTTGAGAAGCGGTGCCGGGTGTTGTCGGGCGGAGAGAAGGCGCGGCTGGGGATGGCGAAGATGCTGTTCGATCCGCCGAATTTCCTGGTGCTAGACGAGCCGACCAACCATCTCGATCTTGCGACCAAGGAGATGCTGATCACGGCACTCTCGGATTTCGAGGGCACCATGCTGTTCGTCTCGCACGACCGACATTTCCTCAACGTCCTCTCCAATCGCGTGTTGGAGCTGACGCCCGAGGGCATCCACCAGTATGGCGGCGGCTACACCGAATACGTCGCGCGCACCGGCCAGGAAGCGCCGGGGCTGCGCAGCTAGCGCGGCGGCAGAGGGATTTTCGACGTTTTCAACACAATCGCCGCAAAGCAGACGTTCCATAACGTGCGATGCGCGAATCCGGCGTGTAGTAGCAAGTCAGGATAATGGCGATCTCAGATCTGGAACGATGCGAGCAACGCTTTCTGTGCCTGACTGGCATAACGTTCCTTGTGTCGCAAAACAAAGAAGGAGCGTCGCGGGAGTTCGATCTTGACGCGATGAAGCGTTCTGGCTGCCAGCGATTGTGCCACAACGAGATCCGATATCGCGGTCGCGCAATCGCCCGACTCGACGGCCACGCGCACGGCCTCGTTCGCCGGCAGCTCGAGCCTGATTGTAAGGTCCGAGATCTTTAGCCCAAATTTTTTAAGCGTAGCCTCGAACATCGATCGGGTGCCGGAGCCGGGCTCCCGCAAGATCCAGCCCGTAGCTGTCAGGCTTTTCGGCGCAATCCTGGTCTGACCCGCCCAGGGATGCTTCATACCGACCACGACGATCAACGAGTCTCCCTGAATTTTCCGAACGGCCAGCAAAGGGTCGCTCGTCTCGCCTTCGACAAACCCGAAGTCTGCAACGCCGTCATGGACGGCTTGAGCCACCTGTTCCGTGTTCGCGATCGTAATTTGAAGGTCGATGCCAGGATGGGCCGTTTGAAATTGTTGGATGCGCGCGGGCAACCAGTAATTCGCTACCGTCTGGCTGGCCGCGATTGTCAACGATCCACGTTTTAGACCGGCCAGATCATTCAGCACTTGTTCCGCCGCTTTGGCGCGGGCCACGACGCCACGCGCTTCGTAAAGGAAATCGCGCCCTGTTTGTGTCAGCACGATGCCACGTCCGACCCGATCGAACAGCTTTATGCCATGACGCGTTTCGAGCGACGCAATGGCGGCGCTTGTTGCCGATTGCGTCAAATTCAACTCGCCTGCGGCTTGCGTGACGTGTTGCTTTTCCGCGACCGCAATGAAGATGCGCAATTGTTCCAGTGTCATGAAGCGTATCCGGAGAGATTTGCCTATAGAGCAATACAGCAGATTATTATGACTATATAAATCGGTTTTATAGATCAATTGGTTGGCTATACGCCTCGACGATGGGCAGCAGCCGTTCTCGGCCGGCGCCTGCCAGAAGGGTCAGGCGTGTGCGCTGGTCGTCATCATATAGGCGCTGCGCAGCAGCCCATGGCGTCGCTCGCGACTAGTCAAAGCACAGCGACGGAGCGCGGCTGATCGGCGGCACTAGAGTCTGTACAGGTGAAGGTCCGCAACAATCATTGCCAGCTTCATGACTAATCCGGCGGCACTGATCTGCCCCCTTTGAAGTGGTCCTCCCTGAAGTATGTTTTTCGGATGGAGGATAAGATCGATGGCAAGGAAGAGGCATACGGCTGAAGAGATCGTTGCGAAGCTGCGGCAGGTTGATGTGCTGATGGCCCAGGGTCGTCAGGTGGCAGACGCAGTCCGAGCGATAGGCGTGACGCAGTTCACGTATTACCGGTGGCGCAAGGAGTTTGGTGGCTTGAAGGGCGACCAGGTGAAGCGGCTGAAGGAGCTGGAGACCGAGAACACCCGGCTCCGTCGAGCGGTGTCGGATCTGACGCTGGACAAGCTGATCTTGGCGGAGGCCGCAAAGGGAAACTTCTTCTCTATTCGGGGCGCATGATGCAAGCTCCTTTTTGCACGTCCACGATGTCAGAGATCATCCTGCGAGGCTCTTGCTTCTCTCCGAGGTCAGCATTTTGCAGCCTCATGATGGGATCAGAGGGAACGGGCGGAGCCATCTAAGCCGCGCGGTCGTAAGTGCGCCGCACGAGTTTCCTCGGTCTCACCCAATCCCGTCGTCCTCGCGGGACGCCTCCTCCAGCATGGAGGAAGTTGAATCGGTTGTCGTTTTCCTCTGTGATTAGGTTGTAGCTGCGCTCCAGCGGAAGTCGGTATCATCCCTCCACATCCGGTGAAGTATGACCGCGAGCTTGCGTGCAACTGCGACCATCGCCTTTTGCATTCCGCGCCGGCGCGCCACTGCAATGCCCCAGGCCTTGAGCGGGTTCCAGCGACCTGGGCCAGTTAATACGACGAGAGCTGCTTCATAAAGGCTGGATCGAAGCATCACATCCCCAGATCGGGAGATGCGACCCGTCCTGGAGATCTCGCCGGACTGATAAATGCGCGGCGTAAGTCCGTAGTGAGCACCCACGCACTTGGATCTTGAGAATCGCGCGGGATTGTCGACGCACGTTCGGAACGTGAGAGCGACGATCGGTCCGACCCCTGGCGCGGACATCAGGCGGCGACAGACCGGATCGACCTGCACCAGATCAAGCAGCATGCGGTGAAGTTTAGCAAACTGAGCTCGTAGAGCTGCTCGTGCCTCTAACAACGAAGCGGCGATGGCAGCAACGAACGAATGATCTGCAACGAGCTCACGGATACGGTCCTCAAATTTGATTTTGCCAACCACACCCACCTTGAGTCCGAAATTACGCAGCGAGCCCCGCAGGTCATTCTCGATGTCATAAATCTTCCGCTGCAGTAATTTGCGAGAGGTCAGCAGAAGTCTTCGATGTTGGCTGGCGGGAGTTTTGACGTGGACTGCCTTGAACAGCCCGACCCGCATCATCTGGGCGATCCCGCGGGCGTCGTTCCGGTCGGTTTTGTTGATGCGTGCCGAGAGCGCTGCATGCATATGCCGGGTCTCGACACAGATCGCCGCAAGGCCAACGTCGACGAGACCGGCATAGATCCACTGGGATAATGGTCCTGCTTCCAATCCGATCCGCTCGAAAGGCTGACCGAACTCGTGCAAGCGACCGGCTATTGCCTCTGGTGCACTATCAACCATCGTCTCGAGAAGGACTCGCCCGTTCGCGTCCAGGACGCAAATAGCGGTCGTCTTCACGGAGATATCGAGGCCAGCAAACAGTGACATGACGGGCTCCTTCGATGTTGAATATCTGGAGCTTCAATCTCGCCTCGCAACGGACGCCTTGGCGAGGGAAACCCCCGAATACCCCATCTAAGCCCCTCCCGACGCCGTGCGTGCGTCGATCATGTAAGAGCCGAGCTTGGCATCTCCGAGAGACGGGCGTGCCGGGCATTAGGTCAACACCGATCGACGCAGCGCAAGATCCCCACGACACCCGATGACGAGGCGGCTTTGACTGCCGACATCATCGAGCTTGCCCGCCAATATGGCCGCTACGGATATCGCCGGATTACGGCGTTGCTTCGCCGAGCCGGCTGGAGGGTGAACAAGAAGCGTGTTGAGCGGATCTGGCGCTGTGAGGGGCTGAAGGTCCCTGCAAAACAGCCTAAACGCGGGCGTCTGTGGCTCAACGACGGCTCGTGCATCCGTCTGCGGCCGGAGCGGCCCAACCATGTCTGGTCCTATGACTTCGTTGCTGACCGCACCCACGATGGCAAGGCGTTCCGGATGTTGTGCATCATCGACGAGTTCAGCCGTGAGAGCTTGGCCATCCGTGTCGCACGGAAGCTCAAGGCGACCGATGTCATCGAAGCACTCTGCGAGCTGTTCGTCTCGCGGGGCATCCCTGCGCACATACGTTCAGACAACGGCCCTGAGTTCGTCGCCGAGGCGCTCCGGGATTGGATCGCCACCGTCGGAGCCAAGACCGCTTACATCGAACCTGGCAGTCCATGGGAGAATGGCTATTGCGAAAGCTTCAACAGCAAGCTGCGCGATGAACTGCTCAACGGAGAGATCTTCTACACGTTGAAGGAAGCCCAGATCGTGATCGAAAACTGGCGACGTCACTACAACACGGTGCGTCCACACTCATCGCTGGGATATCAACCACCGGCACCCGAGGCCCTCGTCTGGCCAGCATCAAAGGAGATAGTCAAAATGCAACTCCTAAACTAACATTCCAATCGGACCACTCCGTGGGGGCCGGTCACTGAACGCCCGACGACCTCAGCGAAGCGCCAAGGTGCGCCGGTCGTAATCGCGTCTGCACCAAATCCAGTCGCTTTATCCAATCCGGGAGATGGGCTTACGGGAGGTGATGGTGCAAACGCAACCAATTCCAGTGTTCCGTCCGCCTGGAAAAGCAGGCTGCTGTCCCATCTCGATCGCTACAAGCGCTATCCGAATGCGGCTCGCGCGCAGCGTGTCGAAGGCACCGCGCTGTTGAGCTTCGAGATGGATCGTGGTGGTCGCGTGCTCACCTATTATCTGGTTCGTTCGTCCGGCTGGCCCGAACTCGATGATGAGGTTCTCGCGATGATCGAACGTGCCTCGCCGCTCCATCAGCGCCGCCAGAACTCAACGAGCAGATCGTGCAGCTCGTGGTTCCAGTTCGGTTCAGGATGTAGTCGTACCGGTAGGCCGACTAACTCGGAGCGCGTTCGCGGCATTGTGGCCCAAGCAGACATCCATTGATTGAGATCAGGGCTCACGTCGCATTCGTATTCTCTTCTCCTGACACGCGAAAGTGGCTCTGACATCGTGAGCATCGTTGTGACACGACCGAACCCCACCCTTGCGCCATCTCAGTTCCGCCAGGAACAACATTCTCGCGAGCTTGATCGATCCAACATTTTGGTCACGTCGAGGATTGATTTGCGAATGGGATCGTCTTCGAAGCGAATAAATCCGATGGTCTTTATCCTTCAAAGGCGTGGATGTGCTTGAGTAGCGAAGATTTCTGGAAAACAAATCTCACTGAAAAAGCCGAGAGAAAAAACGGAGTGTGGCTGCTTGTCAGCCAAAAACAAACGTGACGCGCATCGCGTAATAACAGCGGGAGCGTTGTTATTTTTTCTCACGTATCGACATTCGTCTGTTTGCTACACATCATCCTGTCAACACGACTCGACCGATCCAGAGTCTGTAGTCGACAAAACGGCAGGAGAGTTGAATGCAGCGCAGCGACTTTGATAGCCGAAGGGGTCGTCGACATCGCGACGCGAGCCCAGTCAGAACCGAACGAAATTTGGCGTCTGCTATCGCGCGTAACGCAACACGGTGTTGTCGACAGGGTTCATAGCTTGGCTTGATCGCGCAAAGGGTCGCCGCCCGCGATATCTTTGGTGACGCACGCAGATCTGACGTTCCCAAACCATCACAACAAGAGCGGAGAATTGAACATGCGTTCGTTTGAACGATTGATGGCGGCTGCCATCTTGTCGATAAGCGTCGTCGCGGCATCCGTAGGAATATCCTACGCTCAGGATAAAGTCGTCCGTGTCGGCTACCAGAAATACGGAAACATCATCCTGCTCAAGGGCAAGGGGACCCTCGAGAAGAAGCTTGCTCCCCTCGGCTTCAAGGTCGAATGGAAAGAGTTTCCGTCCGGCCCGCCGCTGCTCGAAGCATTGAACGTGAACGCCATCGACTTCGGGCACGCGGGTGAATCGCCACCGATCTTCGGTCAGGCCGCCGGCGCGCAGTGGCTCCGTTGATGCCTGGGTGATTTGGGATCCGTATCAAGCTTCCGCGGAAGTCGCGACGGGCGCCCGCACCATCGCTGATGGGACGGGTCTTGCGCCCAATCACCAGTTCTATCTCGCCAACCAGAAATTCACCACGGCTCATCCGGAGATTGTAGACGCGGTGATTGCCGCGATCGCCGATATTGACCGGTGGGCCGATGGCAAGGAAAAGGCGGTCGCCGAGGAACTCAGTGCCGGCATCGGTATTCCGGCTCCTGTGCTGGAGATCGCGCTCAAACGTCAGACTTATGGAGTCCGGCCACTCGATGACAAGGTGGTCGCCGCGCAGCAAAGTATCGCCGATTCCTTCTACGCATTGGGCCTTCTGCCGAAACCCCTGGTCGTCTCTTCGATCGTCAGGAAGGCGGGATCATGAGCATTGCTCCCGCTGCGAGAGCCAACCTGCTGTGGTTTTTGCCGACTCACGGTGATGGCCGCTATCTCGGCACCACAACCGGCGGCCGCGAGGTGAACTTCAATTATCTTCGCCAGATCGCGCAGGCCGCCGATCAACTCGGCTATTACGGCGTGCTGCTGCCGACGGGCCGGAGCTGCGAGGATTCGTGGGTGACGGCCTCTGCGGTGGCGCCGTGGACAGAGCGCCTGCGTTATCTGGTGGCGGTGCGGCCCGGTCTGCAATCGCCGACCGTTGCGGCGCGGATGACGGCGACGCTGGATCGTGTGTCCAACGGCCGGCTGCTGATCAACGTCGTGACCGGCGGCGATCCGGTCGAAAACAAGGGCGATGGCATCCATCTCGATCACGACGAGCGCTATGTCGTGACCCGTGAATTTCTGAATGTCTATCGCGCGCTGTTGGCGGGCGAGACCGTCAACGTCGAGGGCAAGCATATTCGCATCGAGGATGGTCGCCTGCTGTTTCCGCCGGTGCAGCAGCCGCGTCCACCGCTTTATTTTGGCGGGTCGTCGGATGCGGGGATAGATGTCGCGGTCGATACCGTCGACAAGTACCTGACCTGGGGCGAGCCGCCGGCCCAGGTCGCTGACAAGGTCAATCGCGTCCGAGCGGTGGCGGCGACGCGAGGACGACAGCTCAGTTATGGAATCCGGCTGCACGTCATTGTGCGAGAGACCAATGCCGAGGCATGGAGGGCTGCGGATGAACTGATTTCGCACGTCACAGACGACACGATCGCCGCTGCCCAGAAGATTTTCTCGCGAATGGACTCCGTCGGTCAGCAGCGCATGGCGCAGTTGCACGGTGGTCGGCGGGACAAGCTCGAGATCAGCCCCAACCTGTGGGCAGGCGTCGGTCTGGTTCGCGGCGGAGCGGGGACAGCACTGGTCGGCGATCCCGATACGGTCGCCGCGCGGATCAGGGAATACCAGGACGTCGGCATCGATACGTTCATCCTGTCCGGCTACCCCCATCTTGAAGAAGCCTACCGGTTTGCCGAATTGGTATTTCCGCTGTTGTCACCGCCGGCGCGCGATAACGTCAAGTCCATCCGGCTCAATACCGGGCCGTTCGGCGAGACGATCGCCAATGAAAGCCGTCCCATCAATGTTCGGCCGTTGCAGCGGGAGGTCGTACCCTCGTGAACATAGCAGAGACGCTTTCGGGCGACCATAAGTGGCGGTTGCCGCGTCTTGATGGCTTCATTCAGTGGATTCTGCCGGCTGCCATCCTGCTGGTCTGGCAGGTTGCCTGCAGCACGGGCTATGTGCCGGCGCGCGTGCTTCCGGCACCGACTGACGTCGCGCTGGCGGGCTGGAAGTCGCTGCAGTCGGGGGAACTGGGTCGCAACATCTGGGTCAGCTTCTGGCGTGCGACCATCGGCTTCCTGATCGGCGGCGGCATCGGCTTTGCGTTTGGGCTTGCCAACGGGCTATCACAACTCAGCGACAAGGTGACCGACACAACCTTGCAGATGATCCGCAACGTGCCGCACCTGGCGCTGATCCCGCTCGTCATCCTGTGGTTTGGCATCGACGAGTCAGCAAAGCTGTTTCTGGTGGCGCTCGGCGTATTCTTTCCAGTCTACCTGAACACGTTGCACGGCATCCGCACCGTCGACCCTCAGCTGATCGAGATGGGACGCATCTACGGCATGAGCAGCGGCGAATTGTTCCGCCGCGTCATTTTTCCAGGCGCGCTGCCGTCGATCTTCGTGGGCGTGCGGTTTGCTCTTGGCATCATGTGGCTGACCCTGATCGTGGCGGAGACCATCGCTGCATCATCTGGGCTTGGCTACATGGCGATGCAGGCGCGCGAATTTATGCTGATTGACGTCGTCGTGCTGAGCATCCTGATCTATGCGCTGCTCGGCAAGCTGGCCGACAGCGCCTCACGCTTTCTCGAGCAACTGACCCTGTCCTGGCATCCCGCATTTCAGAAACATTGAGAGTGACCATGCAACCATCCCTTCGCGTGCTTTCGTTTGACGTTGATTTCGTGCCGCCGGCCAAACTCATCGAGCAGGCGCGGATCGCACGTCGCGCATCCGAGCCGAAATTCGAGCCAAAACCCGAACTCCGGCCAGGCGGACTTTCCCTGACAATTCGGGGTTTGCGAAAATCGTTTGGTGAGAATGACGTGCTGCGCGGAATCGACCTGCATATCCCGGCGGGTCAGTTCGTCGCTATCGTCGGTCGCAGCGGATGCGGCAAGAGCACGTTACTCCGGCTGATCGCAGGACTCGAGACGGCGACCTCAGGCACCATCAGTTTCGGCGAAGAAACTCGCGCGGAAGATGTGCGCGTGATGTTCCAGGAACCTCGGTTGCTTCCGTGGGCGACGGTTGCGGCAAACGTCGAAGTTGGCTTGGGTCGCGATCGCGCTGCGCACGACGCGAAGATTCGCGCCGAGCAGGCATTAACGGAGGTCGGGCTGCGCGACAAGCGTGGTCAGTGGCCGAATGTCTTGTCTGGCGGACAGAAACAGCGTGTCGCGCTTGCCCGCGCGCTGGTCAGTCACCCGCGCGTGCTGGCGTTCGATGAGCCGCTCGGCGCGCTCGATGCTTTGACGCGCATTTCTATGCAGCGCCTGCTTGAGCGGGTATGGGACGACCAGGCCTTCACCGCGATTCTCGTCACTCACGATGTCTCTGAGGCGGTGGCGCTGGCCGATCGCGTGCTGGTGATCGAGCAGGGGCGGATCGCTCATGATGTCAAGATCGATATCGCGCGTCCCCGCCGGCGCGGCTCTGCCGATCTCGCCGCACTCGAGGGCTCGATCCTGCAGGAGCTGTTGAAAGAAGAACGGTCTGTCGATGCTTGATGCATGCGGTGAACTGTTTTTCATTGAGGCGATCATGAATTTAGTCGTTCGAGACGTTCCGCTGCGAGAGGGGATCACATCGGGTGAGTTCCGGAACGCCATGCGCCATCTGAGTGGCGGGGTCAGCGTCATCACGGCCGGGCGTGGCGATGATATTTCAGGCATGACGGTGACGTCGGTTGCTTCGCTGGCTGTCGATCCGCCAATTCTTA
Organism: Nitrobacter sp. JJSN; assembly: GCF_051912485.1. GTDB lineage: Bacteria > Pseudomonadota > Alphaproteobacteria > Rhizobiales > Xanthobacteraceae > Nitrobacter. The sequence goes on from NZ_CP196822.1 coordinate 640,578, forward strand.
CGGTTGCCATCAACCGCAAGGCGTCAACATTGCCGTTGATCCGACGGTACGGCGCTTTTGGCGTCAATATCCTGTCCGGCGACCAAGCCGGTATTGCCGACCGATTTACCGGCGGAGATGGGAGCAAGGGAGCGGAACGCTTTGCTGGCAGTTCGTGGACAATAGGCGCGTTCGGCGTGCCGCTGCTTAGGGATGCGCTGGTTGCGATCGGCTGCGAGGTGGAAGAGCTCATCGAGCGACATTCTCACGTGATCGCGCTGGGCCGCGTTGCTCATCTGGCGGCCTCGGAAGGGAACGCAGCTCTTGCCTATTGGCGGGGTGAATACCTTGCGATCGAACGGAACAGCACGGTCTAGCAGGATCCGCGCGTGGCTCGATCAGGTGCAAGCGTATTCGCCAAAGACGGCGTGTGTGATGCTTCCGGTTAGACGCGCACAACGCCGACGGCCGCCGCCACGCAGCTGTGGTCAGCCTGGCGCAGCCGCCGAGACATCTCGCTTATCATCGCAGTGCTCATCTCAACGAGATGCCTTGTCCTGGCGCTGGCGCAGGAAACGACCCAGCAGGCGGCGTTTTCCCTTGCGCGGAATGAGGTCAATATCGCTGACTAGCTTCGCGCCACCCTTGCCTCGCTCCAGAACAATCTTTCGAGTATGAAAGGCTTCGAGTTCGACGCGATGCGCCACGCTGACGACGGTGGCATTAGGAAGCTCCTTGTTGAGAAGGTCCATCATCTTGTCCTGGCTCTTTGCGTCGAGCGCGGATGTTGCTTCGTCCAGCACGATAATATCGGGGTTATGCAAAAATAGCCTGGCGAAAGCGAGCCGCTGCTTCTCGCCCCCCGACAGCGTCTGGTCCCAAGGCGCCTCTTCCTCAAGTCGATCCTTGAGGTGAGCAAGTCCTACTTTGTCCAGAGCAGCGCCAATTTGTTCGAGAGTCCAGTCTTCCGCACTCGCGGGGTAGGCGGCAGCGCGACGTAACGTGCCAAACGGCACGTACGGCTTTTGCGGGAGCATGAACAACCGGCGGTCCGTATGGAAGCTGACGCTGCCGCCACCCCATGGCCAAAGACCGGCGATAGCACGCACCAGCGTGCTTTTTCCGGTTCCAGATTCGCCTGCCACCAGCACCCGCTCGCCGGCCTCGATGATCACTTCTGCTTCTCCCACCACGGCGGTGCCGTCGTCGAGTGTCACGGACAAGTCGTTAAGGCTGAGCATCGCTTCGCCCGCGGTCTCGCCGCGCTGGATGCGGCCGACACCGTCGCCACGCTCGGCGCGGTCCAACCCGTCGATTGACATCATCAGCGACGCAATCCGCCGCGCGCAGGCATTCCAGTCAGCCAGACGGGGATAATTGTCGACAAGCCAGCCGAACGCGCTTTGCACGATGGTGAAGGCCGATGCCGCCTGCATCACATGTCCCAACGTCATGCTGCCATCGAGGTATTTCGGCGCGCACAGTAACAGCGGAATGACCGGAGCGATCAGGCTCGATCCCTGCGATACGACGGTGGTGCGCATGTGCTGACCGCAGAGGAGTGCCCATTGCTTGATCACGCCGGCGAACGTTTTGTCGATTCCGTTGCGCTCTTCCTCCTCGCCACCCAACAGGGCTATGCTTTCGCCGTTCTCGCGAACGCGCGTCAATGCGTAGCGATATTCGGCTTCGGCCTGGTTTTTACTCTCCGAAACCGCGACGAAGTGGCGGCCGATGTAAGCCATCGAACTGCTGGTCACTCCGGCATAGATCACCGCCGCCACCACGAGGAAACCGGGCACGGTGAATGTCGATCCGCCGAACGTTACGGTCAGTGCGCCACCAATGGTCCAGAGCACCACAATAAAGGTTGCGGCCGAAAGGAACGCGGATATCACGCCGGAGGCGAAATCCACGGGCGCGTCGGTGGCGACCCGCAGATCCTCGGCGATGCGATATTCCGGGTTTTGGTGGTCACCGCTGACAAGATTGAGTTGATAGTAGCGGCCGTTGGTTAGCCACCGGGACACCACTGAATCGGTCAGCCACGCGCGCCAGCGGCGCTGGATGCCCATGCGTGCGAACACCTGAAAAACGCCGAGCGCCACGCTGCCGATCGCGAGCGGAAAAAATACCCCCGTTAGATAAAAAACCGTGGCGGAGTCACGCTTCTCGATGGCGTCAAAGATCGAGCGATTCCAGACGTTGATGGCGTATTGGAACGCGACGTTTGTAATGATCAAGGCGATCAGGCCGAGAGAGAACACCCACGCCAGCTTGCCGCCGTTGGCACCCCAAAATCCTTTGGCGCTGATCCAGAACCGCGTGAGCAAATAGTCCCTGCGTGCCTGCTCAATCTCCTCCGGCGAGAGATCCGCGTCGGGTTCCAGGATTTCTGGAGGCGGGGGTTCGATGGCTTGTCCGGTCTCCGCGACAACTTCTAGGATTGGCGGCTTCGGCATGGCTCACGACCTCGGTTGAATAGTAACGCGCTGCGATAGGCCACGACCGGACGACAAGCAATCCAGCCCATCTCGCTTTGCTCGATATGCTGGTCGGCCCGGCCTTTTCAAAGGTGATATTGAAATGCAATAAGCGATCTTAGGGGCGTCTGGAATTGTTGCGTTGGGAAGAGAGTTTCCGAGTTCAATTTAGGGGAGGGCGCGACGGCGTAATTGGGAAACGTCTGGATCCCATATCAAACCGGCAACCGCGACGCAGCCTGACCATTTACAGGCTCCTCGCGCTTTTCCTTTCTGTCATCGCACCATTGGGCGGTGCCACTAGCACACCCCCGAGAACTCCCAGAACAGAGGGTTCTTGTCCCAATGTGAATGCCGGATATACCACCGACGTGATAATTGATTTGAGCTGTCGGGCGGGTTGAGCTTCGTTCAAAGCGCTCCGTGGCGAGGAACCGTGTTCCCCCGTACTCCCTGTTAATCGGGAAATCGCGGCGGAGATCCGTTCGCACCCGACTGCATCCGCCACGGTTCAACGAGGGACACGCGATGCCGTCCGGCACGAGTAAAATAATACTTTTGTATTATTTGTAGAATTATTTTTTTTACGATATTTTAATAACATTTGATATCGGTTTTATAGGAGGGGTGACGTGAAAACCACTCTCGCAACAATTCTGACAATAGGAACATTAGTGGGCTTCGGCGCGTCGGCGTCAGCTCGGCCTGCAACGTTATTCACTCAATATGATGCCTACTGCCTACAGGGCGGACTTTGGGGCTACCCGGGTAGTTGTATGTTCTCGAGCTTTCAGCAATGCAGAACAACAGCATCAGGAGTTAGCGGAACCTGCGTTAGAAATCCGAGGTCATACTACCATCCTGAGTTTGCTGGTTAGTTATCGCTCAGCTTCGAAGCCCGTCAGACCCGGCGGGGTTTTCTATCGCTGCCCGGGCAATTCGCCGGACGCAATCAGTGTTTCCAAACGGGCTGCGTTGACGGCGATGTCGCTCGATTCAGCCCCCGATGAACGCGGTCCGCTGCCGCCCTTAGAATCTATTCTGCCATGAGCGCCTTCGTTGGCGGTCTGATCGGATTCGCAAGGCAGCATCATTTAGAGCTGCCATAACGCTCGCGTCAGTTCCAGCGAGAACCGCGATATGTCGTTCCTCCGCTTTGGTTCTGCTCGTCCAATAGCTGGGCAATGAGGCGACGAAATTTCTGGAATTTCCACTCGAGTTCTTCGTACTTGTCGCACATGGCCGATCCGGCCGTGCCGAGTCATCCACCCGTGGCTAACGCGACCGCATACGTCCGGTTTCCAGATCAGGACTCTGTCTAAAGCGCACCGCACGTTTCTCTCGGCTCGCTGGCACCCGATCTGCGCGAGACCGCAGGCTTGCGCAAAGTGCGGGACGTCTTCATTCCCGACCTGCATATCGACATGATTGCTGTATAAGGGCGTGACTTCCGTTACGACCTGTTAAACCGCAAGCCTCTCAGCCCTTGCTTTTCGCGGCCAAGGAACGACTTAAAGGCCATGACCTCCTTAACAGAAATTGCCCGTTCCACCTCCGTAAATCCGGCAGCACCCATCCCGTTCGACAACACCTATACCCGGCTGCCGGAAGCATTTTATCAGCGCGTGAAACCGGCGACGGCGCCAGCGCCCACACTCGTGCGCGTGAATGACGCGCTCGCCCGGCAGCTGCGCATTGATCCTCAGTTCCTCAAAAGCCCTGAGGGAGTTGCCATTCTTTCCGGCAACGTCATCGCATCCGGTTCCGAGCCGATCGCGCAAGCTTACGCCGGACATCAGTTCGGGGACTTTGTACCGCAGCTCGGCGACGGGCGCGCTATCCTGCTCGGTGAAGTCGTCGACGTTGCGGGAAAACGCTATGACCTTCAGCTCAAAGGTTCTGGCCGGACCCGCTTCTCAAGAGGCGGCGATGGCCGCGCCGCGGTGGGTCCTGTCATCCGCGAATACATTGTCAGCGAGGCCATGGCCGCGCTCGGCATTCCGACGACGCGCTCCCTGGCTGCGGTGCTGACCGGCGAAAGCGTCATGCGCGAACGCGTGCTGCCGGGCGGTGTCCTCACCCGCATTGCATCGAGCCATCTGCGCGTCGGCACGTTTCAGTATTTTGCTGCACGGGGCGACGTCGAAAATCTTCGTGTTCTTGCGGACTACGCCATCGAGCGACACTATCCGGAAGCGCGCTCGGCTGAAGATCCATATCGCGCCTTCTACGACGCGGTGGTCGCGGCCCTGGCCCGGCTGGCAGCCCGATGGATGCTCATAGGTTTCATCCACGGCGTCCTGAACACCGACAACACTGCGATCGCGGGCGAGACGATCGACTACGGCCCCTGCGCCTTCATGGACGTCTACCATCCGGACAAGGTCTTCAGTTCGATAGACCAGTTTGGACGTTATGCGTTCGCCAATCAGCCCGCTGTCATCAAATGGAATTTGACCCGGTTCGCCGAGACACTGCTGCCGCTGATGGCGGACGGCGCAGACAAGGCGATTGAAGCCGCGAACGCATCGATCAGGCTCTTCAATGATCATTTCAACCAAGCATACCTTACCGGCCTGCGGCAGAAGCTCGGTCTTGCGAGCGAGATCGAAGGCGATCGCGAACTCGGGTCCGATCTTCTGGCATTGATGGCTGAGAATCAGGCGGATTTCACATTGACCTTCCGCGCCATGTGCGAGGCCGCAGCAGATACAAAGGGCAATGCAGGCGTGCGCACGCTTTTCGCAAACCCTCCCGCCTTCGACGAATGGGCCACACGCTGGCGCGAACGCCTGTCGCTCGAAGAGCGACCCGCCGAGGCCCGCCGGACCGCCATGCGGGCAGCCAACCCCATGTTTATCCCGCGCAATCACCGCATAGCGGCGGCTATCCAAGAGGCCGAAGCGGGACACTTCGATAAATTTCACGAACTCGTCGAGGTGCTGGCGCATCCCTACGATGACCAGCCGGAGTATGCGCACTATGGGAAGCCGCCGGCACCGGGAGAAGAAGTCCTGCAAACCTTCTGCGGGACATAATCAGTAAGCTCGCGTCAGCCGCTGCCGGCGATGCTCGGTCGCGGCTTCAGATATCACCAGTAGTCGTCGATCTCTTTGCTACGGGCGGGATCTGACCAGTTCCAGCTGCTATCGGTTTTATACTTCGGGGCACTCTTCAGCTGATCCGCGGTTACGTCGATCCGATAGCCGCCAAGACCGGTGTCGTACATCAGGGAATTCCAGGGCAGCGGGTAATATTCGTTACCGATGCCAAGAAATCCACCGAAACTCAGCACGGCGTAGGAAACCTGCCCGTTGATTTTTTCAATCATGATGCGTTCGATTGAGCCGATTTTTTCATCGTTGGCACCATAAACAACTGTTCCCTGGACTTTATCACTGCCGATCAAGAAGCCGGTAGTTTCTTCCATCGCCATGGGATTCTCCCTCGTTACAAGAGAAAAAGCGAACGGCGCGTGAAATGTTCCCTGGGGCCAGGAAAGAAGTACGGTTGTCGTCATGTCCAAAATGGATGGCCTGCAGATCGCCTGGAGTTGCGTCGAGCACCGCAAGAGGCGAGGGTGTTGCACGGGAATCTTGTCGAAGTGTGCGGCTATTCCCCAACGCGGCTCTGCGCGATGGTCACGGCGCTCTGCAACATCGGCTTGATGTATCGGCGCGGGGGGTGTTGCAGGGGCGTCGCGGGCGCCTGCCGTCAATTCTCAACAGGCCAGGCCTCCCATGACCCTGGGATGACTTAAATTAATCGACCCTCTCGAACGCCAAATTCCAGGTAGTGGCAAGCCGCACGCAAGTCGCTCATCTGCGCCAGGTCAGCATATCTTTTTTTATATGAGCTCGCATCAAACCCATCCGGTAAACTGCCCAGTGAATATGAACTGAAGAAATTGACTCCAGCATCCAGCAGTTCTTTCTCACGGCTCAGGGAAATGTCCTGGCCATGAAAGTAGACGTCGGCCAAATTCGTCAGGCGCTTCATGCCATCCCGGTGAAGGTTCTCTACTTGCATGCCGGGAGTTCTCCACCTGACACTTATGCCCAGCGGGTCCAACTCTGAGGTCGCGTAACGAGCGAAGTCATAGGCCTCGTCTGAGCAGGGATCCGAGTCGTAGTGCTTCCATAAAGCGACCACAACTTTTCGGATCGCAAACGGGCGACACACGTCAATCCATTCATGCCGGTAGACTTGATAGTATAGCCTTTTCAGAAGAGAACCGTGCTTGTTTGCCAGGAAATGCAAGAAGTCGGGGAATTGGACGTCCGGGAATTTTGCGTCAATGACTATCTTTGCGTCTGGCAGAATTTCTAGAAGTCTTTCGACCAAGCTGAACGTGACAGGATTAAATTTTTCGAACACTCGGAGCCGCTGAAATTCGTCCTGAGTCATCGAGGCGAATTTTTTTTCAACCCCATAGAATCTCTGCTCCGTCTCATCGTGAGCAAACCCAAAGCCATCGGCTAACTTGACGCAATCGAGTTCTATCTGCCTTTCGCCAGCTGCGAGTGAAGTAAGAACCGCTTCGATCGAATTGGTTTGTCCATATCCATCTACCTGGCCTCCGCCGTGGATAATCGTCTTACCTGCCATTACACACGCCGTCCTTTGACGTTATTGCAGCCAACGGGTTGAGTGGTTATTCGCCCGCGCTTGGTAATGCCTTAAGACACCCCACCCTCTTGCGCTCATTTAGCGCCAACGCGAGACTGGCTGGCATAGTACAGAACCAAACCAGTCAGGCTCTCGGGAGCCGTTTCAGGCAAGGCATGTGTTGGGCGCGGCGCCCATGATTGAATGACCGCCTGTTGTGGATGAAGCTTATAATCGTGCTCGAATAACCTGATATGACTCTTCGCGCTATCGATCCAATCTTTGTCGGTACGGTCATTCGGCATGCCATTATAAATAATGCCAATATTTCCTACCAAGTTCTGTGCGCGCAAGACTTCGAGCTGATTATAGAAACTCAGGGCAGCGGTTACCTGCTGCGAACCAGCTGAAAACGGCACGTCCAATTGCATGAACGAGATGCTTCGTCCTAGCCGATCACGAAGCCCGCTGAGCCATTTCCCCAGGTCATCTTTCCATTCCGGCTGATATCCGACTCCGCTCGGTTCGATATCTCCGATCTTCACCGTCGAGAATTCTTCACGATACACACGAAGCACGGGCATCACGAGATCTAGAACCTGCTCAATCGAATGGCGGCAGCCCGGTTGCTTGCCGGGAAGCCCTTTGTAATATCGTCCAAACCAAAGTGGCTCATCCATGGCCACGTAGGCGATCAAGCCCCCCGCATTCTTGATCTTTTTTGAAATCAACTTCGCGCGGGCTGTCGTCGAGTAACCTTCTACCCCATGTCCTCCGCACGCCGGTTTGGTCGCTTCCGGGTTGTTCATCACTCCCGCCTCAACAGCGATCGAGATATGACGTCTATTCAGATCTTGCACGATCTTGTTGACTTGTTCTTGAGGGGCATGTTCGAGGTATGAACCGTACAGCTTGAAGACGGCGATGACCTGCGCCGCATTGCGCCAGGAAGCGCCAGAATCGAACATGTCAAGAAAATCAACTGCGCGATTCAAGGGAGAAGGTGGAACGGAAGCTTGAGGCGCAATCCAGATTTCGGTCGCCGATAAGCTGCCAAAGGCTGCCGAGAACAGCAGCAAAAAGATTGAAACTGTTGATCGAAGGAAAAGGTGTTGCTTCCTCATTTCCGTATCCGACGATCGGAACGGCTCTAACACCGCGCCTTGGTGAAAAGCCTAGTACTTGTCTATCTGCGCCCGCAGGTGATCGAGCGTATTCTTCATCGATACGATCGTATCACTATCGAGTTTTCGCAGATAGCCTTTGATGTCGGTAGTGGAAATATCCGACGTCCGGCTCACATATGTAACGATGCAGCCGGTCTCAGTAGACAGGTGATCGAACTTTCCGACCCAATCGTCCCCCATGGCGAATATTCTGATCTCGTGCTTTCGTATATCACTCGATTTTTGCTGCCAGGTCTTCTCGGGTATCACCATATCGACATATCTGCAGCTTAATAGGATTTCTGCTCTCTCGTTGTATCCGATTACTGATTTCTTCCCCTTGATTTCGTTGAATTCATCAGTGGAGCATCCAACGATCAAACGGTCTCCGAGGCTGCGCAAGCGCTGCAATAGGCGAACGTGGCCCACGTGAAACAAATCAAAGGTTCCGTAGGTGATAACGTTGGTCATGTTGAACAGCCTCGCGCTGAGCTGAAAGTGACATCGCTGGCGAGTAGGCAATCCTCGTAAATCTTACGAACTGCCGGGTCAGAAAATTTTACGCCGTCGATAAAGCGTCGCAGATGGACAGCTCGTTTGGCTTCTTTCTCGGTACTGAGCAAAACGTCCAGTTTCACGCCTGGGAATAGGCGTTTCAGATCCAAGACCCAGAAGCTTTGATCAGCGCCGGTCAGATTGACTTGGCCCAATCCACGTTCGCAGATCACCTTCGCAATGGTATCGAAGTTTGCGTCAGCTGGCATGTCGAGCCGTCGGTCCGTATTTGCTACGAAGCCGGCAAGTTGCGCTCGGCACAAACTCGGTGGCATGCCCCTCACCATCGTTGACAGCAGAGCATCATAGTCAAATTCGAATTTCTCCCAATCCGACCCCATCAACTTGAGCGCAACTTTATCGTGCGAATGAACAACAATATTGGCAGCAACGTTCCCGTATTCGTGCCAGATATCCTTTTCATAATTACTGAAGGCGCGTGCGCGAAGCGAATCCAGATGAACGAACGTGCCGGGTCTGACCCACGTCTCCGGAATTTGCTTTGTATGATACATGCCCCAGCCCGACAGGTTTCTTATCAGGCCCGCACTATCGACACTTGTATAAAATACGTCTATCTGCGCCCAAGGCACGACGACGCGTATTCCGTCTGCGAGCTCGATGGAGGCGCGCCGAGTATTCGTATCCTGCTGTAGCCCCAGGATGTGGTATCCTCCGCCGGTGTAGGGCGCTGCCACAGGCCAACAAACGTACCCGCAGTCTCGCAATAACGGCAGGACCACGGTTTCGAAGTGTTTGATTTGATCTTCGAAAATGATCACATCCAGATCATCATTCCACGGGGGCATGCGACCATTGCGGACGTAGCCGACGATTGCGCCTGCGAATAAAAAATATTCGAGCTTGTTGCGTTCGAAGACCCGCAGCACTTGTTTGTAGATCTCTTTGGAGCCGTCGGTTAGCTGCTCGTATTTTGCATTGGATATCCCCGCTATCGAAGTGCGGATTGCCGGGAGCGAACTGTCGAATAAGGGTGTTGCTAGATTCACGTGTGAACTCGCTCCCTCGTACTCGCCAAGCATATGCGTTCCTTCCTGCTGAGCGGCGAAAGTCACGAGCAATGTTTCCCAATCTGCTCCAACCGCCCATCAGAAATGATCATCCGACGCCTCCTTTGCCTAACCGTGACTCTGCCGGTGGCCGTAAACGGCGTGCCCGGTGGTGCTGGCTGAAAATTCTCTCCAAAGACTCAGATGAGCATCCAGCATCTCGTCTTCGGTCCACGGCTGTTCAATGGACCGGTTTGTCGAAATCCATTGCTGCTCGTTCCCGACCAGCTTCAGCATAAGCTCGGCCAGAGAATGGCTATCGCGAGGTGAGAAGGTGAACCCGTTCTTTTGCGGGATTACTCTTTCCTCCAAGCCGGCAATTGCGGAAGCGACAACCGGCCTGCCGAACATCCAGGCTTCAGAGACGACAAGACCGAAAATTTCCCACCACGTTGACGGAACGATCACCCAGTCAACGGAGGCCATTCGTTCGGCCAACTGATCCCGTGCATAAGCGCCATTCTCGCGCACGGTAATCCGGCCGGATTGAAACTTGCGCAGTTCTTCTACCTGTTGATTGATCTTGGTCAGATAAGGACCGGACGCGTAATGCTTATTGCCACCGTTTATTTCGACCACAATACCCGCGGCGGGAAGCCGTTGCTCTCTCGCGAGCAACAGCAAGGCGTCCAAAATCACATCCACGCCCTTGTTGTCGATGAATTGGCCGAAGAAGCCAAAGCGATTGACTTGCCGCGAATGCTGACTGCGGTCGAATGCGGCACCAAGGTTCGCCTGACCGTTTGGGATGACGACGCACTTCTCCTGAGGCAGCCCCCATTCCACGTATCGCTCGGCAATGAATTCAGATGGAAAGACGAAAACGTCGCACTCGGAAAGAGCGGCCTTCAGCCGCGCAGCCCGCAATGTAACAAACTCTGGACGAAGATCGGGGAAGCACTTGTTGCACGAAACAGGAGAAGCCGCCCGACAGAGATCGCGCGAACCCTTTTTCACCATTTGGCCGTCGGCCATGCATATGGCCATCATTTCATGGAACGTAAAGCAGATGACCGCATCCGGCGCCCCGATCCTGGCCGCACGAATCGATTCCACGCCGACGCGATGATAGTGATGGAAGTGAATGACGTCTGGCTTGAGGCGCTCTATCAGTTCGCGAAAAAACTGGATCGAGCGCCAATCTCCCACTGACAGATGCAGGAAGTCATAGTACTGCGGAAAGTAGAAATACTGCCGCTCTTCTCCTTGCACGGGGACGATCGGCGCGCCGGGTTTGCCGTATACCTGATCGTGATTGGCCTCGAGCGCGGCGATAAAATAGGCGTCGTGTCCCTGCTTCAGGCTGGCCTGAAACATTTCAAATGCCACCTGTTGAGCGCCACCCGGTGCTATCGAAGGATGAAGGTAGCTAACATAGACAACTTTCATGGAACCCGCCTGCTTGTTTTGGCGAGATGCTTGTCGAAGTAGTCGCCATGTTCCGCCGTGAAGAAATACCGGTTCGCCGTGGACGCTCCACGATATTCTTCACCTCGGGCACGCGAACCTTGCCCTTCCAGATGCACAAGTCGAATCTGCGGGTGTATGCAAACTGGCCCGTTCGACGCGCTCCAGCGCAACGATAGATCGGCGTCTTCGTAGTGGCCGTAGATGTAGCGTGTCGAAAATCCACCAAGCTTTTCAAACATAGGCTTTTCAAACGCCATTACGGCACCCGTTATCGCCGGCACGGTCTTGGGTTTCTGCCACTCCCGTTCAGCGAAAGGCACGCCCTTGTCAAAATGCTCGACGCGCAATAAGCGACCATATGGTGCAAGCAGGGAGTCGTCGGTTCGATTCAAAGAATTGCGTCGCACAAACGCATCTTTGTCGATGAACATGCCCGAATGCATGAGATTGTGGTCATCATAGAACAGCAATCCGCCCCAGAGTGATTTTCCCAATTTGGCATCTGCCAGCACTTGCGCCATCTGGGAAGCGTAGGCTGAAACGGCGTATACATCTGGATTGATGATGAAGATCCGGTTGCTGGCCGCATGATCGATAGCGACATTGTTTGCCGCGCCAAAGCCTGCGTTGTCCCCCAAAACAATGACAGTGATCATCACGTCATACAGGTCCGACATAAGGCGCGCGTACCGCAACACCTCGTCGGCGTCCTCGGGCGAGTTGCAGACGTAGATCCATTCGCCGAAATCTATCCCGGCGGCGCGAAACAACATTGGCTGAAGCTTGATTGGTTCGGTCGAGCCGAATAACACGGTCACGAACGAGCTTGACACCTTACGCGGTCTGAAGCGCTCGACGTAAGGGCTAGAAATGGCGGATGCCACGTGCGACCGAAATAGCTGGATGAGAGCTTTTCCTGAAACTCCGCAGAGAAAACTATTCAGATCCGCTTGTTTGCCGGAATGCGACTCACACGTAGCAATGATTTGCAACAGCGTATTAAGAAGACGCTTGTCTGACACGATTTCAGGCGTGATTTTCGTCTGAAAGCTACCGGCCAGCGAAGCGACCTGAAACAGCAGTGATTGCTTCAATAGAGACTTCGAAGGAGACTGCCCAAAGCTAACGAACCCATAGTCGTAAGCGCCGTCCCTCACGTGTTGTTCGACGTCCTTGCGGGCATGCCGGAAACAAGCCGTTTGCGGCAACTCAATAGTGAATTCACCGCCGATAAGCTTCATTCGCGGAGTTTCACATCCTTCGTCGGCGAGCCAGCCGAGGATCAGGCAGAACCCGGACTCCGAAACCAAGTACCGTTCGACCGAGCAGGCCACAGCCCCGGTTTCGCGGCGAATGGTAGAGTGCTTGTTCTCGTCGATGCCCAACCGCAGATAATGATCGAGCGCGCTAGCAGCTTCACCCGATGTCAACGCAGTGCGGGCGAGGGGATTGGATTCGAGATAACGAGACTCGTCGAAGTTGCGAATAGCGACAGGAAGCAGCGGCGCTTCTAACATGTTCATCTCTCAATCAAGGTTCAGCGGGGCGGAGCGGGGAGCGCCAACCCGCGGTATCCACGCCTGACGAAATCGTCCTGCGCGTGTCTTTCATCGATGGATGGCTCATGAACGCCCATATAGCGGCGCGCGTACCACTTAGCGTCGACGCCAGGCTTGGACGGCAACCTGCCTTCAGCGTATCCGAAGTTCTCGAAGTGCTCCGCCGCACTCGCTACTTTGTCCTCGAGCATGGCCTGTGCGACGTCGGGATAAGTCTCAAGGTACCATTCGCTGTCTACGATTTGTCGAGAGCCGAGACGCCCCTCAAGGTATCCCACCGACCTAAAGTGCGCCCAACCCGATGCAAACCGAGCGCTGCTGACGGCAGCAGCAATGTCGGGATAAGTTGTGAGATACCAATCTTCATCAAAATCCCAGAAGGAGATATACAAGTTGAGAAGCGCCGCCAGTATCTTGCGAGGAAGCGTAATCTCATCTGCGTCGGTCTTCCATCGGTCAGGCAAATCACCAAAGACAACCCGGGGATTCGGGATATTCACCATGCGACCTTGTCCTCAATTCCTCACCGTATGCGCCACGGCGTCCGCGCAGATCCCACGGAAGTATCTTGACGTAACGACTGCTTGAAATTCATCACCCCGTCGTACCGCTGTCACTGATAGTTCACACATTCTGCTTTTCCGTTCACAAAATATAAGTGCTTTAATTACAATCCGAACCTCGCAATGAACTGCTCAATGCCGCAACGTCTTGCGGTATCAGCGAGGATATCGTGACCATCGGGCCGTAAGCGACCTCAGCATCCGTATCCTGGTCATGCTGATTTCTATCAAATTCGTCTCATTACTCAGCTGTGTTGGGACAGCGCCGTAACAGCGACAGCCGGCCATCATCATCGGCTTCATTCAGCAGTTTTAGTATCGTTTTGAAATGCAAGATGAGCGACTCGGTGGAGACCGCGTGGGAGAGGTCGCCAAAGAACTGATGGCTTCGAAATTGTTCGAGAGCAGTCGGGTCGCGCTTGATGGCAACTTCAGCCGTTCGGGCGTCGCATATGACCACGCCCGCAGCCTATACGTCTTGTCCGGTCGGGAAGGAATTTGAGTCACGCCGGATTGGATTGGACACGGCGTCCGCTCCTCGATGACCAGGGGACGGTACGCTGACGAACACGTCATGGCTGAACGCGAACCTGTCTCAGCGCAGATGCCCGACATAAAGTCGGGCATTACGGTCTATTCAGATCTGATCCCGCTTCAGTGCGACATGAAAACAGGAACCGTCATCGCCGACAGCATTCCGCGCGTTGCTCCACCAAACACGAATTCACGCAGGCGAGAATGCCCATAGCCGCCCATCACAAGCAGGCTCGTCGAACCGTCAGCCACGTGCGACAGAATGGCACTCGCGACGTCGGTATCGGCAGCACGCATTGTTTTCACCGCGACCTTGATATCGTGTCGTGCGAGATGCCGGGCGATCTCGGTCCCGCCGATCGCCTGCTCAGTCTTTTCATTTTCAACAGTAAACAGTTCGACGGCGCTGGCTTTTTTCAACAACGGCAACGCATCATTGATGGCACGCGCTGCGGTGCGGCTTCCATCCCAACAGCATACAACCCGATCGAGCTTCAACCCAGCTTGCTGAATACGAGGAACGATAATGAGCGGTCGGCCAGAATCAAACAGCGCCGCTTCGATGAGAATGCTGTTATTGACGCCAGTATCATCGTCAGATTGCATGATAATGCTTAGATCGAAACACCGCGCCATCTCCGAAAACGTCTTTTGCGTTCCAAAGACAAGCCGCGATTCAGCCGAAAGATCATGGTGCTTCATGGCCAAATCAAAACGGTCAATTGCACCGCGCGCCTCGGCTTCGCTCTCGGTAAATAGGTCGCCGAGAGCATCTGCGGGAATGTTCGTCGCAAAGTTAAATATGACTCCCGTCAGATGCGCGGCGAAAGTTCCGGCTATCGAAGCCGCGAAATCGCGAACGATATCCCGAGAAGGGTCACGTTCCAGATGAAAAATAATGTTTTTGATCATACAATTCGCTCCCAATCTGAGCACTCTTTATGAGATATGGTATCGACAGATCAAAGCAAGCCACGGCTTCAGGCTTCGATGCTATTCTTATTTGGTGAAAGCTGGATGGCAAGATTCGTTGTGCGCTAAAGCCGGCAATCAATGCGGCGTGGGCGGGCTGTACTTTGAGGTAGCAAGACGGTCCTTGCCACGAAACCGCCCATTGCAATAATCGGGTCCTCGCATGAAGGATGATGGACAGAAAAGCCTGCTGCAATGGTTGGCTCCTGAACTCGCAGCGAACGGCGTCCTGCAAAACGAACCGTGGGTTCAAATCAGCGCGCGTCAGGCCGAGGACATGTTCTCGGTAAGGCCATTGGCTATCGCGGCCGTGACAATGGTCGTGGTCGAACCTTTCGCGATCGACTATCTGAGGCAAGCTCCGGTCCTTGTCGTCGCTGCGGCGCAGGGCATGGAATGCTTCCGGCCAACCGAACGAGAATTTGTCCTGCGGGATTGGCAGGCAATAGTCCGCGATCGCCCGAAATTGCGCGATCTCCTGAGGTACTATGGACTTATCCGACCGTTACGCGCGCTCAAAGGGCAAGCGTTCCGTGCCGGTCCGGCCGAATATCAGGTCATTCAGAATTTGTGCGATGTTCCGCCGTCGCCGTTGGCGCAGGCGATTCCGACTTCGATCCGCAAGCAGCACAACTGGTTACGCGCGCTTGGTGAATGGTCCGACGCAATGTGTCGCCGTGAGCAGAGCGCCAAAGCCCTCCTTGACTGGGCTGTATGCGCAATGGGCAATCATACGGGAAGCACGGCCGACGGCACCCTGGATCAGGCATCCACTATTGCAGACTATGCGGCATTTCATATCAGAAGTTTCAATCGGCGGTGGAGCTATCAACGTGCTTTTCGAGCAGCGCTCGAATGGCATGAGGAACTCGCGCGGGCCAGCAACGAGAAGGCGTACTTTCTAACCCACAAGATGGGGTGGGACGATGTGATCGATTACGGTGGCCTGCCGGGCAGCGTGACGATCGAAGGATACGAAATGGTCGCGCTCCAGACCGGCGCAGCGCTTCATGCCGAGGGCGTGGACATGCATCATTGCGTCGCGAGCTACGCGGGAAATGTCATACGAGGATTCAGCCGAATTTTCTCGGTGCGTAAAGACGGCCAGCGGGTTGCGACCTTCGAGATCAGCAAGTCAGGCTTCTTGCTTGCGTCGGGCGAGTTTCTTCAATTGCCCGCCAGCAAAGGACCCCTTTACAAGCTCGTGCAGCTCAAAGGACCGTACAATGCCGAGGTCTCCAACGAGATCGAAAAGGCGATCCATGCCTTTATTTCCGGCCTGAACGAAACATCCCGAGCCGTTGGATGAGCACGTCGCCGTACCTGACGACGGACAGGTTCGCTCGAATAGACCGACGTGATCGTCGTAGTGGACTTTCCGTCGGTGTCGTTATCACCCCATCATACATAACGCTTTGAAAACAAAGGGGTTTATCCTTTTGTCGAGTTGACATGCATTTGGGGACACGACATGTTGTCGGCAGGGACGGAGCCCGCTGGGCGAGCCGTTGGGTGAGTTATGTGTCGGCTTATTGTCCGCTGAACAAAGCCCATTCCACAGATGGAATGGTGGCGTCGATGAGCTGACGGACTGTCGAACAAGACGAACAAAACGAATTGACGACGAAAGGAAAGCCCCATGGCTAATACGACCGCGGAGCTCGAGGCGCTCCTCACACAGCGTTCGCTGACTGACACGCAGCTTCTGGCTGCGGCGGAGGCTTCGGCGGACTTTCGAATCCTGCCTGATGCGACGGTTCTCAAGATCGGCGGACAGAGCGTCATCGATCGCGGCCGCGCGGCGGTCTACCCGCTGGTGGACGAGATCGTCGCCGCCCGCAAGAACCACAAGCTGCTGATCGGAACCGGCGCAGGCACACGAGCCAGACACCTGTACTCGATCGCAGCCGGGCTCAATCTGCCGGCGGGCGTGCTCACGCAGCTTGGAGCCTCGGTTGCCGATCAGAACGCCGTGATGCTGGGGCAGCTGCTCGCGAAGCACGGCATATCCGCGGTCGACGGCGCCGGGCTCTCGGCTGTGCCGCTCTACCTTGCCGAGGTGAACGGTGTCATCTTCAGCGGCATGCCGCCTTACGGGCTCTGGACGCGTCCCGCCGCCGAGGGCGTCATCCCTCCCTACCGCACCGACGCCGGATGCTTCCTCATCGCCGAACAGTTCGGTTGCAAGGCGATGATCTTCGTGAAGGACGAAGACGGTCTTTACACCGCGAACCCGAAGACCTCGAAGGGCGCCACCCTGATCCCGAAGATCACGGTCGCCGAAATGAAGGCCAAGGGGCTGCATGACTCGATCCTCGAATTCCCCATGCTCGACCTGCTCGAGTCGGCACGCCACGTCCGCCAGGTGCAGGTCGTGAATGGCCTCGTCCCGGGCAATCTGACGCGTGCGCTCGCCGGAGAGCACGTCGGCACCATCATTACCGCGAGCTGAGAGGATCACCGTCATGGCCAACACAACCGACACCATCAAGCACGTTGCCTCGCCGCTCGCACGCCAGACCCTGCTCGACGCCCAACTCACCGCGCCCGTCGCCGGCAAGCGGCCGATCCGCCTTCTGCCCTGGCTGCAAGTGGTGAAGATCGGCGGCCGCTCCATCATGGATCGCGGCCGGGACGCTATTCTGCCGATCGTGGACGAGATCCGGAAGCTCCTGCCCGAGCACCGTCTGCTCATCCTGACCGGCGCCGGCATCCGCGCCCGCCACGTCTATGGCGTCGGCCTCGATCTCGGCCTGCCGGTCGGGTCGCTCGCCCCGCTCGCCGCGAGCGAGGCTGGCCAGAACGGCCACATGCTGGCGTCGCTGCTCGCTCCGGAGGGTGTCTCCTACATCGAGCACCCGACCATCGCCAGCCAGCTGGCGATTCACCTCTCCGCGGCCCGCGCGGTCGTGGGAAGTGGCTTTCCGCCCTATCATCACCACGAGTTCACGGGCTCTCGCATCCCGCCCCACCGGGCTGACACCGGCGCGTTTCTGCTCGCCGATGCGCTCGGAGCGGCCGGCCTCACGATTGTCGAGGACGTGGATGGTGTGTATGACGTCGACCCCAACGGCTCCGACGGAAAGAAGGCGAAGTTGCTTCGCGAGACCAGCGCCGCCGACCTGGCAAAGTTCAAGGGCACGCTGCCGGTCGACACGGCGCTCATCGAGGTCATGGCAACCGCGCGCCACATCGAGCGGGTACAGGTCGTGAATGGGCTCGTGCCGGGACGGCTCACCGCCGCGCTGCGTGGCGAGCACGTCGGAACGATCATCCACACCGCCGCGCACGGCCGAAACGCATAACCCGGCCGTGTAGCAATTAAGCGCCTCGGTCCCGCCGTCGCGACCGTATCAATGGTGCTGCAGAAACGGGTCGGAGCAATAGCTCCGACCCGTTTTGGCGTTTGGCCCTCATTCCGGCCGTAACACGTCGACGACATCGGTCGATCGGGTTCTGCGCCGGCACAAGGCCTTGCCCAGAACACGGCCAAACGACATGATAATCGGCGATCGTCGGAACGTTGGTCAGCGCGCGCTGCGAGAGAGACATCGGGTCAAAAACGCCGGGTCAGCTTGATCGAGCCCGTTTGGTCCTGATAGCCGTTGGCAAATTGCGTTTCGTATTGCAGCTTCAGATCGAGTCCGGAAACGCCCCACAATCCAAACACATCGATGCCCGCTGACGTCTTGGCCAGGGTACGCGGTATCGAATTCGCCGACGCAAATGAGGCGACACCCGCCGGGGCGCCCTCGAAATTGGAGTTAATTGTCCAGCTTCCGGTCGACAGCAACGTGGCGCCGGCCCGAATATAGGGCCGCATGGCCTGACCATTGTCCCAAATGATGGTTTGACCCAACTCCACCGATGGCGCGACGGCGAACATCACCTGGCTGGCCGAAGCAACACGCAGGCCCAACACGCCGGCACCCGTCTCGCTAAACCCCGGCATGGTATTATAGATGACGTCGAAATCGAGCATCGGCTTGACGTAAGTGATGCCGAATTCCGCGAGATAGGCCGCATGGAATCGGGTATCGAGTCGCCAGATGCTTGATTGGCTTCTGGCAGACCCGATGCCGACAAGATCGATCCTGCGCGTCGTATCGAGCGCCGCATATCCGGTATCAAGCGCCACGCCAAACAACCATGATCCCACTTGGTGTTTGAGTGCCAGACCGAGGTCGTAACGATCAGCCTGCGTGACAGAGAAATCTCCGACCGTCGTGTGGCCATACTCATAACCAGCCGCGAACTCGAAGAACCAATCCGGTGCGAGCTCGATCTGCCGGCCGGCCTGGATGCGCCCGGCACGATCGCGATATCCGTTCGAACCGGACGCGGAACCTTTGTCAGTCAGAACACCGGTCACTTTGGTCCACTCGCATGCGGTTTCCCGGAGCGGCGCGAGCGCGCCCTGAAATCCGTGGCAGCTCATCATGCTGTCGGTGAAGTTGAGGCCGGTCAGAATCGCAGCAGACGCCTGGCTTGCGTAGGATGCCCCATGCAATCGATCGAGCGATTGGGCGTAAGTATTGGGGTCAGAAATGGTGGCGAAGTAAGCAAAGACCGGCCCCATACCAGCCGCTCCGCCGCCGGCATTCCAGATACCCTGAAGCTGATTTGCAGCGTTAGTGTCATTCGGTGAAAAATAGGACGCAAACGAAGGCGGCACAAACTGCGCGCTTAGAACGCTGAGCTGAAGGTTGTTGCCGGCAATCTGCAAACCGTAGGTCACGCTTGCACTATCGACAGGCGTAGCGTCGTTGATACCGACAAAGCCGTTGGCGGCACTGACAATCGTCGTGGGCGCGTTCGGCATCAGCGACGCCAGGTGAGGCTCGACTTTGCCGCGCACGTTCGCGGTTCCTGTCGCGGCAAGCACATCCGACGTTCCACCGAACGTCGCGTCGACAACCAGCGTTCCGCTCGGAGCCTGGATGAAATTGCCGTTCAGCGCGGTACTGATCTTGTTGCCGATGCCGCCAAGGTCAAGCCGGCCAGCATTGCTCATCGTGCCGGAGCCGAGATTGACGGTCTGTCCGGTGGTGAAAACACCCGATGCTAGATTGCTGAGGCCCCCGAGTCCGGAGCCGAGGTCGATGTTGCCCGAAATATTTCCGGCGCTTGTGATCACGGTATTGCCCGTCGCATGCGCGACGTTGTTCTGATCGACGCCATCGGTGGCCTTGATCGCCAGACCTGACAACGCAGTTACGGTCGCGCCGGCGGCAATGGTGATCGTATTGGTTTTTCCGCCATCGATGTAAATGCCCGCGGCCGACCCACCGCCACCGGAAACCGTGCCGCTATGCAGTTTGATGGCGATATCGTCGCCACCCGTGCCGCCAACGCTTTGCGCAAAAATGCCGTGGGAGTCGAGACCGTACGCAATCACGCTGCCGCTCTGGTCGATGGTGATCTTGCCGCCCGAACCGGCACCGCCGTTGGAACCCGCGAATGGAATGGTGCCGAAGCTGGCATTGCCGCTGCCACCGGTGCCGCCACCGCCGCCAATGCTTTGCGCGAAGATGCCGTAGGTCCGATAGCCGTTGGTGGTAATGGTGCCGGTCGTTCCGATCGTGACATCACCGCCATTGCCGCCGCCACCGCCCGTGCCACCGACGCCGACTCCAATCGTCATAGCATGGCTTAGCAGCGTCGGGTTGTTGCCCGAGACGTCGCCGCCGACGCCGCCGCCGCCGCCAACGCTTTGCGCAAAGATACCGTGAGCACCGTCACCGAAGGTGAGAATATCGCCGTCCATCGTCACGTTGACCGCGCCGCCTTTGCCGCCTGCGCTTCCCGAACCGCCAACCATCACCGAGCCACCGTCGGCGCCCTGACCGGTGCCGCCGACGCCACCACCACCGCCAATGCTTTGCGCGAAGATCGCAACCGCACGATCGCCGAGCGTCGTCACATCACCGGTCTGATTGATGGTGACCACTCCGCCATCGCCGGAGCTTCCAGCCGATCCACCGACGCTAATTCCAATATTTTTCACATCGGTGCCGGCGCTGGCGTCACCTGCTGCCGCGATACCGCCGCCACCGCCGATGCTCTGCGCAAAAATTCCGTAGGCATCGGCGCCGCGCGTCGCAATCGTGCCTGCATTGGTCACGATGACATCGCCACCTTTGCCAGCGCCGCCCGAATTGGCACCTAAGCCAACGCCAACGCTGATGTCGCCTTCGCTTTCGCCGCCACCGCCGCCGCCCGCACCGCCACCACCACCGACGCTCTGAGCGAAAATTCCGTAAGCCGCATAGCCGTAGGTATCGATCGAGCCAGTGTTGTTGACCGTGACCTTGTCGCCGGCGCCCGCAACGCCACCGCTGCCGCCAATGCCGATCGCAACCGATATCTTGGTATCCTCCTTCTCTCCTTTCTTGGCGTCGTCGGTTTTCTTTCCGTTGCGGTCCGGCTTTTCCTGCTCTGGCGGAGGCTTGGTGGGGTCCGGATCGTCCGAATTGAGCGCAAGAAAACTCACTAACCCACCGGCCACGTCAGCATTCGAACTGGCGCGGCCGGCGCCGCCAATGCCGCCGCCGCCGCCAATGCTTTGCGCCACGATCGCGTGCGCATCGTCGCCAAGCGTCACAATGCGGCCGTCATTGGTGATCGTCACGGCTTTGCCGTCGCCACCACCGGCGCCGGAGCCGCCGATGGCGATGGAAATCGCAGCCGCATTTTCTGCGACGATCACCTGCGCCGTCGCGGTTGCATCGCCGCCGTTGCCGCCACCGCCACCGACGCTTTGGGCAAATACACCAACGGAGGCCGCACCACCGGTCATGATCCAGCCGGTATTGTTGACCGTGACTTCACCGCCATCACCGCCAACACCGCCACTGCCGCCGATCGAAAGTCCCAAAGCCATCGATCCCTTGGGCGACGCGCTGATCGAGCGCGCCATGCTGGTCCCGCCGGTACCGCCGCCACCGCCGATGCTGAATGCCGTTATGCCGTTGGAGCCGATGCCCGTTGTTGTGATCGCACCGGTCTGGTTGACGGTAACCGTGCCGCCGTCACCACCGCCATTGCCACTGCCGCCGATCGCAACCGTTGCATTCACCAGGTTGCCGGTGATCGCGTAGGCAGCGCCACCGCTGCCGCCGCCGCCGCCAACGCTTTGTGCGAGGATAGCAGCTGCCAGATCGCTATGGCTTGTGATCGTTCCGTAATTGTCGACCTCGACGGTGCCACCATCTCCTGCCGCACCGCCTTTGCCGCCAATGGTGTAGTCCACCACAGTCACGCCGAGGCTCGTGCTGTCGCCGCCGTTACCGCCGCCGCCGCCGGTGCTTTGCGCAAAGATCGCGCTGGAGCGGAAGCCGGATACGCTGATGGTGCCGTAATTCTGAACCAGAACATTACCGCCATTGCTGGCCACGCCACCGTTTCCGCCAATTGACACCGAGCCAACCGAAGGACCCGCGTAGGAACTGGCCGATCCGCCGTCGCCGCCACCGCCGCCCACGCTTTGCGCAAAGATGCCGTGACTGCCGAGGCCGCTGGTCGCAATCAGATTGTAGTTGTAGACGTTGACGTCGCCGCCTTTGCCGCCACCGCCACCGTCACCACCGATGGTGATGAAGCCCGACGCACCGCCGCCGTTGCCGCCGCCGCCGCCGACGCTTTCAGCATAGACACCATACGACCCGATTCCGGTTGTACGGATGATGCCATTGTTGGTGACCGTTACGATGTCACCGTCACCGCTCGAATTTCCTGCACCGCCGAGCGCAACCAGGCTGCCCGACTGGCTTCCAGCGCCACCACCACCACCGATGCTGGCCGCAACGATGCCGTGGGAGAAAGCACCATTGGTCGTGATGTGCCCATCATTGGTTACATCGATGACGCCGCCCTTGGCCGCGGATCCACCCGATGCACCGATCGAAACAACGCCGCTGCCGCTGGCCGCAGTGCCGCCGCCGCCGCCCGTGCTCTCGGCCTGAATGCCAAACGCGCCGAAGCCATCGGTAGTGATTGATCCGGCCGCATTGACCACGACATGACCGGACGTTCCGCCTTGTCCGCCCGCGCCGGGACTGGCATAGGCCGCTCCTGCGTTGGCGCCATCGCCGCCGACGCCACCGAGACTCTTGGCGTAAATGCCGCTCGCCAGCAGACCCGTCGTATGGATTTCACTGGCGCCCGATGTTGTCACGGTCACAGCGTCGGCATTGCCGCCACTGCCACCGATCCCGCCGTGGGCAACGACGCCAGCACCGCCGCCGCCATGACCGCCAGTCCCACCGACGCTTTCAGCGAACACGCCATAAGCTGCCACGCCGCCGGTATTGATGGTGCCATCGACGTTGACCGTCACCAGCTTGCCCGAGCCCGCAGCGCCTCCTGTTCCGCCGCTGCCGCCAGCACCGCCGGCGTCGTCGCCGTTGCCGCCCATGCCCCCAGCGCTTTGCGCAAACGCGCCATAGGAGGCCGCGCCCGTCGTCTTGATGGTTCCGTTTGCATTGATAGTAACGATACCGCCGTCACCACCGGCGCCGCCATTGCCGCCAACGGCGTTGGTTGCGTCGCCGCTATTGCCGTTGCCGCCGTTGCCGCCAGCACTCAACGCAAACAGCGCAACGGCATTTGCTCCACCAGTGGTGACCGCGCCGCTGGAGGTCAGCGAAACCGTGCCGCCATCACCGGCATTGTGGCTATTGCCTGCATCGGCATTAGCGACTGAAAATGCGTGGCCGCCGTTGCCGCTGTCGCCGCCCTGGCTGTAAGCAAAGAGACCAAATGCTCCCGCACCACTCGTGGTGACATTTGCCGTCGTATCGATGGTCACGCCACCACCCGCACCGCCATCCGCGCCATTGCGCGCGTTGGCGTTCGTGGAGCCCAGGGCGTTGGCGCCATCGCCACCGCGGCCACCAAGACTTTCGGCGAAAATGCCGATGGCATTGACGCCATCCGTCGTGACGCTGCGAACGCCGACACCATTATCGGCAATCGTGACCTGTCCGCCCACACCGCCGTTGCCGCCGTTGCCGCTGGTCCCGTTGATGGTCAGACTGTCGCTGGCGTCACCGCCGACGCCGCCAAAGCCACCCTGGCTCAGGGCGTAGATGCCGTAGCTGGTGGATCCGTGGGTTTTCACGACTATGGACCCATCCATCGTCACGGTAACGGAGCCACCCGTACCACCGGTGCCGCCATCACGTCCCACAGCTGTACCGCCGGTGGCGCTGCCGCCGTTGCCGCCTCGACCGCCAACGCTGTTGGCAAAAATGCCGATCGCATTGGCATCTGCTGTCGTCGTGACGCTGCCCGATGCCGTGACCGTTACGACACCGCCAACACCACCCGCGGCACCATAACCACCACCGGCATCCGACGTACCTCGCTCGCCGGCCGCACCACCGGTGCCGCCGAAGCCACCCTGGCTCTGTGCGTAGATGCCATAGCTGCCGTTGCCGTGCGTCGTGATGCTGTCAGTCGTCGTGACCGTGACCGCACTGGCGTCCCCGCCCAGGCCGGCATTGCCGCCGCTGGCGCTGGCGAGGCGGTTCTCGTTTTTGCCATCGCTGCCGGAGCCCGCAATGTTCACGGCAACGATGCCGTGAGCAAACGACAGCGGATCGGTCAGGCCTGATGTCCCGGAGGTTTCGATCGACCCGTTATTTGTCACGGTGACGGTGCCAACGCCGATACCATAGGTGCTGCTGTTGGTGGTGTGACCCGAGCTTGAAAACGCGTAGATGCCGGCGGCGCCGTCGCTTGTAGTCGTGATCGAGGCCGTACCAGCGTTGGTGACCGTCACGATGCCGCCCGGCGCACCGAGAGAGCCATCGTCCTGGTTGTTTGGCCTGCCGTTGCCGCCAATCGAACGGGCCAGGATGCCGTATGCATTGATGCCGGTGGTGGTGACGACGCCGGCATTCGACACAGTCACGTCACCGGCGATACCGCCGTGTCCCTGGCTGACATCAAAAGAATTACCGCCGGTACTCGACACATAGATGCCGCTGGCGGCGCCGGTGGCGTGAATGACCACGGTACCATCCGTGGTGACACTCAGATTTGTGGCGTCGGCACCGCTGCCGTTGTTGCCGCCATCCGCGCCTTCTGACTTGAACGAGATTCCGTTCGGCGGCCCGATATTCGTCGTTACCGATTGAACGAACAGGCTGGTCAAGCCGCTGCCAGTATCGATCTGAATACCGGACGACTGATCGCCCGAGCAGGTCGCTGTCGTACCGTTGATAACGCAAGGGTCGGCGCGCGCCGGACCGATCGCACAAGCGGCAAGCAAAACGGTTGTTGCCAGCGGAGAAACCCCACCGCCTAGCTTAGGCAGCGACCTAAGCGGACGACCGGATCGGTCGAATGGTTGCACGGTTTGCCCCGAATTTATTCGCGAAAAATGCGCACAGGACGCATTTGCGTCACTGAGCATGCCCCATGAATTGTCCCGTGCTTATCTTTGACCGGCACAGTGCGTTCTAACAAGTGCAAGCGGATCCGTTTGAGGTCTTAAGACTTAAGGGCAGCCATTCGATACACGTCTCACCACCGGCCGCGAATAGCCATAGGCTCTGAGCCTACAAACGCGACGGCCTTAGGCCGAGAGGCCCGGCGGCGTTGTGCTCTACCCCAACATCGTGAATGCCTACCTGATTTTGTCGTAGGCCGGCACAAACCCGGCCAGCGGCATTTCGACCAGCACAGCCTGTTTGTTGGCGTTCTGAAACGCGACCTTCAATATCTTTCCCTTGCGCATGGCGTCGAGCAGTTTGTCGGAGATTTGCGCCCCGGCATAACATCCCGACGGTGCACACGTCTGAATGGCTAGATTTTCCGCTGCGCCTTCATCGACCCTGATGGCCATCGGCTCAACGACAAGGATACCGAGCGGAAGCTGCACCATCATGACCGGCTTCTTGGTTTCCGCCGGGACTCGAACTGTGATGCTGGTCACGATCTGGTTGTTGTCGCGCTGCAAAACCTGTTGAAAAGCCCGGCAATCAAGCACTTTACTATCGCTGGTGCACTCGACCCGCCAGCCATTCGAGACCGGTGTGGGGTTGGCGCCCTCAGCCTCTGCATTGTTGAGCGTGATGCAAAGACCTAACGCACCGAGGTAGACGAGAGCCGTACCTATAAGACGAACGCGGGCCATGTTTCGAAATATCGGCGGCTGAATTGTCGTGCTTTCCTGCATCGCTCACGCATATCCCCTGACCTGAGCAACCGTCCATCTATTTCTGATCGATCGCATCGCTGTCGAAGTCCTAAGACAGGGCATGTACCATTGCGACCAAGGGGCCAGATTTTGCCCCACGGCCGGTTACCGTGTATTCATGTCGCGTTGGGATCGATCCGTCTCTGCCGACTGGAGCCGCCTGTCGTGAAGCTGCTTCTCATCGATGACCATTCGATCATGCGCGCTGGATTGGCCGCGCTCCTCACGCAAACGAGGGCGGATATCGAAATTCTTGAAGCAGGCGATGCCGCCGGCGGGATACGCGAGGTCGATGCCCATGATGATCTTGATGCAGTTTTCCTCGATCTGAACATGCCGGGCGAAGATGGCATGTCCGCGCTGCGCGAGATCGGCAAGCGGCGGCCGGATCTGCCGGTCATCCTGCTGTCGTCTTCGGAAAATCCGGAACACGTCAGGCAAGCCCTGGCGGCAGGTGCCCTCGGCTATCTGCCCAAATCGGCCGGTCCACAGACGCTGATGTCGGCATTGCAGCTTGTGCTGTCCGGCGAAGTCTATATCCCCCAAATCATGTTGCGGGCGCCCGCGCCGCAAGCAAACGACAGGGCGCTGACGGCCGCTACACATTTCAACGCCCAGCTCACGGAGCGCCAGATCGATGTGTTGAAGCTGCTTGGCCGAGGCATATCGAACAAGGAGATCGGCCGCGAATTGCTTGTCTCCGAACGCACCGTGAAGGCCCATGTCACGGCGATCTTCAAATCACTCGGCGTGGTCAACCGGACGCAGGCCGTCGAGGTAGCCCGGCGCGCCGCCATTATCTAGAGCCTTTTCGTTCCTGATGAAATCAGAAGCTAGGCTCTTGCTTTAACGAGTTTTTTCACGCCAACCGATCCATCCTCGGGTCAAGCCGGAGGATATGCTTCGCGCGAAAACGCTTTAGGAGCTCGATTCCAGCATTCGCGCCGCGCACTTGCGGGCCGGGGAAGCGAATGTTGAATCCGCTCTACCAGGCCGGTTCTCCGGAACGGGGACCGGCGATTGTCAGGCTGGTGATCGCCGCACGGAGTTTGCCATTCGAAACCGGCTTGTGCATCAGGAGACAACTGCTCTCGCTCGCCTCCCTGATGCGGCTCGGCGCGGTATCGCCTGTCATGAGAATAGCGGGAATATTCTCGTTAAATTCGGATCTCAACCGCTGGATCGTCTCGATGCCGTTTTCAGCCGATCGCAAGCGATAATCCGAAATGATGAGATCGGGTATCACAGTGCACTCCACAATCCGCGCCAGCATGTCGTGACATGAGCCTGCGACAGTGACGACGTGCCCCCAAGAGGTAAGCAGGCTTTGCATCGACGCCTGAATCGCAACCTCGTCATCGATGACGAGAATGAGCAGTGGATTCGCCGCGCTCGGTGAGCCATCAATTTCCTGCATCGTCACGGATGGCTCTCGCTGCGATATCGGAACCGACAGCTTGAATACGGAGCCGCGACCAACCAAGGATTGCAGTGTCAGTGGTGTCTTCAGAATGTCCGTCAATCTGGCGACGATGGCGAGGCCGAGCCCGAGTCCCCGGCTGCGATCTCGTTCAGGATTTCCTATCTGATAGAACTCCTGGAAGATAAGATCGCGCTCATCTGGCGCTATGCCGCGACCGCTATCCCATACCTCGACACTCAGCCGCTCGCCGCGACGACAACCGACGACGACGCGTCCCTTGTCGGTATATCGAATCGCATTCGAGATCAGATTGCGCAGGATGCGTTCGAGCAGCACCGGATCGCTCTCAACGACCTGCGAGCAGGGAATCAAAGTCAGCGTCAGATTTTTCCGCGTCGCCTCGGCGCCTTCATCGCGACATATCCGCTTCAACAGCGCCAGAATCGGAAACGATTGATGCTGCGCCTGAATCACTCCTGCATCGAGCCGGGAAATATCCAGCAGTGACGTGAACAGACCATCAAGCGCGCCGACCGAGTCGTCGATCTGTTTGACTAGTCGTTGCGCATCGTCATCCATTTTCCGGGCGCGTAAAGCACCGACAAACATGCTCAGAGCGTGGACCGGTTGACGCAGATCATGACTCGCCGACGCCAGAAAGCGGGATTTGGCGACACTCGCTTCCTCCGCCTTCTCCTTTTGCAGACGCAAATTCGTCGCCAGATCGAGGTTTTCGAACTGTAGCCGCAGAGACTTATTGAGGATGTCGCTGTGCTTCTTTGCCAGCATGGCAATAACCGCAGTCCATAGTGTGGCGAGCGCAGCGTAGGTCCAGTGCAACACGTCATGATGCGAGGCGGCCCAGATCGTGGTTGGCGCCATGATAGAGCACAGATTGCAATAATATGCCGGGAGATAGGTCGCGAAGGCGGTGATGGCCCCCGCCGCGATACCCGCGCAAACCAGCAGCACGATAAACTGCAATTCGACGCGGCTCGGACTCATCAGCAGGAGCGAGCCGAATCCCCAGGTCAATCCGCCGGCGAGAGCGCTGGCTATGGCGCGTCGTGCCCAACGCTGCCAATCCGACGGCGCGGGCCTCGATCTCCGATAGGCACGGATGAGCACGAACCTTGTAATGGATTGTCCGAAGACGAGCGCAACAAAGATCACAGCCGCCGACAATGGCACCGCGCCGAGGCTCACCAGCATTCCAGACAGGATCGCAGCCGCAATCAGGCTTCCGACCGTTCCTTCCACCGCATTCCCGTAGACCGCGGCGACCTGTTCGGCACGCAATTTATCGTAATGCAAAATAGACATTGGAAATGTTAATGTGATGGGTCCGTTGCCTCGATCCTGATCGGCAACAAGCCACATCGCTCCCGCGACATCAACTGCTGGCGCGATTACCCTGGCGATTCGTTTAGCCGGTGCTCCGGGCGCTCCGCCCCAGAACGCTCTGCATGGGCTATCCTGACATCGGGGACTGCTTCTCTCACGGTCGGCTTTCATCAATCAGTTCCGGAAAATGTGAAGGATCCCCGCTTTCCCGGCTTCCTGAGCCGTGGCAGGGTAGCTCCATGGGGTTTCGTTGCTTCATCGGCCGTCTACTGGCGATCTTCGTGATCGCGGGGCTCGTTGCGGCGCCGCTGGGAACGCCAGTGGTCGCGATGGGGTCATCCACGGTCGCGATGTCCGACCTGGCATCGATGTCTGATGACATGCCGTGCTGTCCTGACACGCAAAAGAATAAAGACTGTAAGGACTGTCCGCTGCTTGCGATCTGTGCCCTGAAAAGCTTCGCGACTCAGTCCGCTGTCGATGCGATTGCTGTCCGTCCTACTCGGCATCACCAGCTTGCCGGTCGTGACGATCTCATGAGCGACGGGGTCGACCGTCCTCCACCCGACCATCCACCTCGAACCCTGGTCTGACCGGCGCGCGAGCGCCGTTCGATGCCGCGCGACCGAGAGGCTTGCGCGGATGATTCATGCCGCCTTGCGGCAGACCAAAACGTTCGAGGATTTTATATGAACACGTCACATTATGCGCGCTCCCTTCGTGGAGCGCTGATCGCCGTTGCCGCAAGCGTCACGGCCAGCACAACCGTCTTTGCGGACATCAAGGATTACAGGTTCGAACTTATCGACCAGACCGTTCAGACCGGATCTGACAAGATCATCGCCGTCCGCCTGATCAGTTCCAGGACAGACAAACCGGTTTCCGACGCGGTGATCTTTGCCACTCGCCTCGACATGGCGCCTGACGGCATGGAGGAGATGGCGACAAAGATCATCCAAATACCGGGAAGCGAAGCTGGCACCTACAAGTTCAAGGCGACGTTCGGCATGGCAGGCCGTTGGCGGTTGTCGCTCGGCGCCAAGGTGCAGGGTGAGACCGGCACCGTCGAGAACAAGCTCGTCATCACGGCGCAAAAATGAACCGGGCAATCTTGATGAGCCTTGTCGTTGCGGCGCTGGCCGCGGCAGTCGGCGCTGGTTTCACCGGCGGCCGTGTGCTGCACGGAACGAGCGTGATGTCCTTTACGACCGCGGCGGCGTCCGAGACCACCACTGCGCCGATCTATTATCGGGATCCGGATGGCAAGCCGTTCTACTCGCTGACGCCGAAGAGGGCGGAGGACGGACGCGCGTACCGCCCGGTGCCGCCAGCCGCCGACGTTAGCTTCGACGATCCTGCGCATGAGAAGACCAAGGTCGAACCCCCCGACGCCAAGGTCGGCAAGCACAAGATCAAGTATTACCGCAATCCGATGGGGATGCCGGATAGATCACCGACGCCGAAGAAGGATTCGATGGGGATGGATTACATCCCCGTTTACGAGGGCGAGGACGCCGCTGATGGCTCGGTCAAGTTGTCACCGGGAAAAATCCAGCGCACGGGTGTGCAATCCGAACGCGCCGCACCTCGTGTCATCCGGACGTTGATCCGGGCGCCTGGCACGATTCAACTCGATGAGCGGCGGATATCCGTTATCTCGATGCGCACGGAAAGCTGGGTACAGAAGGTGATGAACGTTACTACCGGCTCCGCTGTCAAGAAGGGGCAGCCGCTGATGGAGATCTACAGTTCGGCGATCTCATCGGCCGCGGCGGATTATATCTCCACGATCAACTTGTCTATCCCGGCCAGCATGGAACGCTACGGCCGTGGATCGCGGCAGCGACTGATGAACCTCGACGTTCCGGATGCGGCGATCGTGGCCATGGAAAAGAGTCGCATGGTTCCGATCGCGATCGAATGGTCGGCGCCGCGCGACGGGATCGTTCTGGAACGTAATGCCATTGAGGGGATGAGAGCGCAGCCCGGCGACGTGCTGTTCCGTGTCGCCGATACGTCCCTGGTGTGGGCCATGGTGGACATAGCCGAGCG
The DNA here is from genome assembly GCF_051912485.1 of Nitrobacter sp. JJSN. Classification (GTDB taxonomy): domain Bacteria; phylum Pseudomonadota; class Alphaproteobacteria; order Rhizobiales; family Xanthobacteraceae; genus Nitrobacter. The sequence continues at coordinate 671,502 of NZ_CP196822.1, forward strand.
GGATCTTGGCGCGGTACGGGTAGGGCAGCGGGTTATTGCGAAAGCCCGCAGCTTTCCGGAGCGCGCGTTCTCCGGAAAGATCAGCGTGATCTATCCGCAGGTGAACCGCGAAACGCGAACCGCACGGGTCAGGGTCGAACTCTCAAATCCTGATCTTGCCCTGCTTCCCGACATGTATGTCGACGCCGAAATCGACACGGGTAATCCTGCGCCGGTTTTGGCGATACCGGAAAGCGCTGTGCTCGATACGGGTGCGCGGCAATCGGTCTTGGTGGACAAGGGAGAAGGGCGCTTCGAGCCGCGGGAAGTGAAGCTCGGTCAGCGTGGGAATGGTTATGTCGAGGTGCGGGAGGGGTTGCACGACGGTGAGCCGGTCGTGGTGTCGGCCAACTTCCTGATCGATGCCGAAAGTAATATGAAGGCTGCGCTGAAAGGCTTTTCGGAAGCGGGAAGCCAACCATGATCGCCCGCGTCATCGCCTGGTCGGCCCGCAACCTGCTGCTGGTTCTGTTCGGCTCCGGCTTCGCAGCCGCCGCCGGCATCTACGCTCTGGCCCATCTGCCGCTCGACGCCATTCCGGACCTTTCGGACACGCAGGTCATTGTCTACACCGAGTATCCGGGTCAAGCGCCGCAAGTGGTCGAGGATCAGGTGACCTATCCGCTCGCGACGGCGATGCTGACGGTGCCGAAATCGAAGGTCGTGCGCGGGTTCTCGTTCTTCGGCGTGTCCTTCGTATACGTCATCTTCGAGGACGGAACGGACATCTACTGGGCGCGCTCGCGCGTCCTCGAATCTTTTAACGGCGCTGCGGCACGTTTGCCATCCGGCGTGACGCCAACGATGGGCCCTGACGCGACCGGTGTGGGATGGGTCTACCAGTACGCGGTGGTTTCCAAGGAGCTCAATCTCTCGGACACGCGAGCCATTCAGGATTGGAATCTCAAGTTCGCGCTGGCGAAGGCAGGCGGCGTGGCCGAGATCGCGAGCGCCGGCGGCTTCGTCCGCCAATACAACGTCGTTCTCGATCCGCAGCGGATGCGCGATCGCGGCATCACGATGCAGAAAATGCGCGACGCGATCCGTGCCAGCAACGCCGACGTCGGCGGGCGGACCGTCGAGCTGTCCGAATTTGAATACGTCATTCGGGGCAGGGGATACATCAAAGACATCAACGACCTTGGCAACATCGTCCTCAAGATCGATAACGGCACGCCGGTGTTGTTGCGCGATGTTGCCCGCGTCGAGCTGGGGCCCGACGAACGGCGCGGCATTACGGAGCTGAACGGCGAGGGAGAGGTCACGAGCGGCATCGTTCTGCAGCGATTTGGCGCCAATGCCCTTGATGTCATCGACAACGTCAAGAAGCGGTTCACGGAAATCGCTTCAAGCCTGCCGCAGTCGGTTGAGATCGTGCCCGTCTACGACCGTTCCATGCTGATCAATGCGGCGATCACTACGCTCAAGCACACGCTGGTCGAGGAAAGCATTGTCGTCGCTTTGGTCTGCGTCGTTTTCCTGCTGCATGTCAGGAGCGCTCTGGTCGCAATCCTGATGTTGCCAGTCAGCATCCTGATGGCTTTCGGTGCGATGAAGCTGCTCGGGATCGGCTCCAACATCATGAGTCTCGGCGGAATCGCGATCGCGATCGGCGCCATGGTGGACGCCGCGATCGTTATGATAGAGAACGCGCTCAAGCACCTCGAACGGGCTGGGTCGGGACGCTCGCGAGTCAGCATTCTTATCGAGGCAGCATCCGAAGTCGGTCCCGCGCTGTTCTTCAGCCTGCTGATCATCACCGTCTCCTTCATGCCGATCTTCACGCTGGAATCGCAGGAAGGACGTCTTTTCAGTCCGCTGGCCTTCACTAAGACGTTTGCCATGGCGGCGGCGGCCCTTCTTTCGGTCACGCTGGTGCCTGCGCTGATGGTGATCTTCGTTCGCGGTCGGATCGTTCCGGAACACAGGAATCCGATCAATCGATTCCTGATCTGGATCTATCGGCCTGTAATCAAGGGCGTGATGCGAGCAAAGATGCTGGTCGTCGTTCTTGCGCTCGCAGTTCTAGCCGCGACTGTCTGGCCCGCGCGTCAGCTTGGCACAGAATTCATGCCGAACCTGAACGAGGGCACGTTGCTCTATATGCCAACGACATTGCCCGGCATTTCCGTCACCAAGGCAGGTGAACTGCTGCAGATGCAAGACCGGATCATCCGGTCGTTCCCGGAAGTAGCATCTGTATTCGGCAAGGCGGGGCGAGCGTCCACCGCGACGGATCCTGCTCCACCGGAGATGTTCGAGACCATCATCAACCTCAAGCCGAAGGAGCAATGGCGTTCCGGCGTCACGATCGACAGCCTGATCGCGGAGATGGACAAGGCGTTGCAGTTTCCCGGCGTCTCGAATGCCTGGACGATGCCGACCAAGGCCCGCATCGACATGTTGTCGACCGGAATCCGCACCCCCGTCGGTGTCAAGGTGATCGGCCCCGATCTGGTCGGGATCGACAAGCTGGCGAAGCAGGTCGAGCAAGTCCTCAAGGCCGTGCCTGGCACCTCATCGGCCTACGCGGAGCGCGGTATCGGCGGATATTTTCTCAACATTACACCCGATCGGACGGCGCTCGCACGCTATGGCATCATGGTTCAGGACGTGCAGGACGTGATCGCCACCGCGCTCGGCGGACAGACTGTGACCACCACTGTTGAAGGTCGTCAACGGTTTACCGTCAATATGCGGTATCCCCGAGACCTCCGCGACACGCCCGAGAAGATCGCTTCGGACGTTCTTGTGCCGATGCCGCAGGGCGGCACCGTGCCACTCGGCGAAGTGGCGAAAATCACTCTGGACCGCGGGCCGACCTCGATCCGGACGGAAAACGGGCAACTTGCGAGCTATGTGTATGTCGACATTCACGACCGCGACCTGGGCGGCTATGTCGCCGATGCGCAGAAGGCGGTGCGGGCGAGCATCGCGTTCCCACCGGGTTATTATGTGGTCTGGAGCGGCCAGTACGAATACCTGGAGCGTGCCACCGCGCGCCTCAAGATCGTCGTGCCGGTGACGCTGTTGATCATTTTCCTGCTGTTGTATCTGAACTTCCGCTCGATCACCGACACCATGATCGTAATGCTGTCGCTGCCGTTCGCTCTGGTGGGCGGCTTTTGGCTGATGTGGTGGCTTGGGTTTAATTTGTCCGTCGCCGTCGCCGTTGGCTTCATCGCGCTCGCGGGCGTTGCCGCCGAAACTGGCGTCGTCATGCTGATCTACCTCAATCAGGCCTATTCCAAAGTTCGGGCGGCACGCGCGGCGCAGGAACAACCGGTCACGCAGGCGGATCTTTACGAGGCGGTCATGGAGGGCGCGGTCGATCGTGTCCGTCCCAAGATTATGACCGTCGTCGCGATCATGGCGGGGTTGCTGCCGATCATGTGGAGCACCGGCGCCGGCTCCGAGATCATGCAGAGGATCGCGGTGCCGATGATCGGCGGTATGGTTTCCTCGACGTTTTTGACGTTGATTGTGATCCCAGCCATTTTCGGCTTGATCAAGGGATACTCACATCCGGACTCTGCCGGAACTGCGCCGCGACATGGCCAGCCCTTAAATGCAAAGCGAGTATCAGATATTCTGGAGCCCGCCGAATAGGGAAGGGTAGTGAAACAGATCACATCCATCGTTTTGCGCCGTGATGATGCATATATGGCATGAGCCGGTATTATCGGAGAATCGATATGAAAACCGTGCTGCCAAATCCGTTCGCCGATGTCGGCAAGAAAAGACAGCCGCGCAAGCGTAAGGTCAGCGGAACCAAGAAGCCGCCACGGCGTAAGTCGAAGGTCCCGCGGAAATGACCGCTCACATCGTCCCGGCTATCGCTCGCGGACGTGTGACGCATTCCAGTGCCGGACCCAGAACCAGCCGAGACTGTGTGTGATCACACTATAACCATCTCATATTCACCAAGTGATCATACAAAGACCGAACGCGCACCATCGTCCGACGCTAGATCGAAGCGACTGCAACAACTGCGGAAGGAACGATGATGCGAACATGGACCACGCCAGTTGTCGTTGCGTTGCTCGCCATAGGAACACCGGTATTGGCGCCTGCGCAGGGTTCGCCGAGGCCGACAAGCACTGACACGCAAGCGGAACAGAACGATAATACAATTCACAGTATTCAGGTCATCGATATCGAAGACCTACAATCAGACTTGCGCGGAAAAGTAGACGCACTTCTCGCAAGCATGAAACAAGACGAACTGCAGTCGCTCCGCAGAATAATCGATGAGACTCCCGAAGCGGTCTCTGCACTGAAAGCGAAGGGGCGAATTACCGCGCAAGTTGTCGCCGTCAACGTCGACAAGGATGGCGTTCTGACCGTGTTCACGACGCGAACCACCTGATCCAAAAACGGGGTGCAGTTATGAAACTCAATGCCACGCAAGTAAAACAGACTTTGACCCAGATGGATGCACGCGTCCTGCCTGACGATCATCCAGCAGTTGGCCAGTTGGTTGAGTTGTTCGGTGACCACACCTTCTTCCTCGATGAGAGCGGGCTGAAGGTTCTGGAGGTGGCCGAGCCAGCGGAAGAAGATACACAAGCCGGAAAAGTCGTCAGCCTTGCTGACTGGAGCGATTCAACTTCCAGCTCCCTACAAGCACATAAGCCGGTGGTCACCGGCGTTGTGGTTGTTCTGAACCAATGAAACAACGATGCCTTGCGAACAATTGGATGGCGCGCGCCACCACCGTCCGGGTTCTTCGCGTATGTGGTCATGGTCAAGCAGCGATTGGCTGCGGAACGACGGGACCGACGCTACCCTGAAATTGGCTCAGCTTGGAAAGCCATGCCATCGCTGGAGTCCACGATGTGATAGTGACCATCACTAAAGCTTCCAAATGCTGCAATGACGATCGATTTGATCGAAGCCTCAGCCTTCAAGAGCATTTCCTCAAACTCCCCGTCGGGTGTGGAGTCTGCGACGACTCCACCTCCCACACCGATCGAGAAGCGTCCGTCAGCCGATACGATGGATCGGATAACGATGCTCAGATCGGCAACGCCATCGTCACCCAGCCAGCCAAGCGAACCAGAATAAATGCCGCGGGCACGCTGTTCCAACTGATCGATATGCTCCAGGGTCCGAGATTTTGGCGCGCCGGTCATCGATCCTCCCGGAAATCCGCCGCTGCGCAGCAAGTCAAAGAGCGTGTGTTCCGGCTTCAGCGTGCCACGTACGGTACTTACCAATTGGTGGACCGTCTGATACGTTTCGACGTCAAACAACTTTGGCACGGATACAGTTCCGGTCTCGCAACAGCGCGATAGATCGTGGCGGAGCAGATCGACGATCATCCCGTTCTCGGCCCGGTTTTTTCGACTAGCTCGCAACAATTCGACCAGCCTCTTGTCTTCAAGTGGGTCGGCATCGCGCCGGATCGTTCCTTTTATCGGCTTTGTTTCGATGTTGCCGTCGGTATCGACTGCAAGGAATCGTTCGGGCGACGCGCTAAGGACGGCCCCGCCAGGCCATTTGAGAAAAGCCGCAAACGGAGCGGGATTGACGCGCCTCATTGTGCGATAAACCAGCAGAGGTTCGACTGTAGCGGCACAGGAAAGCTCGTTGGTCAAACAGACCTGATAAGTCTCGCCTTGTGCGATCAAGTCGAGACAGCGCGCGACCTTGGAACGATAGCTATTCTTTCCGTCCCTCATGAGGAACTCAAGCGGATTCCGATCGGCCGCGGGAGGTAATTCCATAGGCGGGCTGTGTGCCGATTCGATCCGCTGGAGTGTCGAGTGAATCCAATGCTGCGCGCGATCGGCTTCGTCAGGGCTGTCGATGGCGCAGACATAAGTTTTCCCGTCCAGATGGTTGACGGCGATGAATCGGTCCGAATGGATCAACAATGCGTCGGGTGTTGCAGCATGCCGCGTCGTCGGCGAGCCACAGTCGTGTCGCAGCTCGTAACCAAACCAGCCGACATGCCCACCGATGAAAGGGCATGGCGGCGCTGACTGCGGCCGGGCGGGATGCTCCCTTTGAAGATATTCGAATATATCGACGTTCTCTGTTCGCAGACCGTGAGCATCATCGACCATGATCGTTCGGCCGTGGCTACGATACTGGACCGTCGCCGCATGTGGACCCGATGCATCTCCCATGTAAGACCATTGCGCCAGCGCCGACCCGGCAAGACTGCTGTCGAGCCAGAAGGCGAAGGGTTGGTCGGCAAAGAGCGAGCAGAACACCGCTTCGGTATCGATCGCACGCGGGATTTCGAGCCAGAATGCCTTGCGAGTCGCTGCGGTAGGTACCGGTGCGCGTCGTTTGTCCGCACGGGCCGGGGGTGGCGTTGATGTTCTGTCCGAGGCGCGAAACGACAGGTCGCGAAAATTGCGCAGTAAGATGCGACCATTTTCTGTCAGAATTGATTCCGGGTGAAACTGAACACCCCATTGCGGCCGACCGCGACGAGTGATGCCCATGACAAGGCCATCTTCGGTCCAGGCAATTTCCTCAAGGGTGGACGGGAGGGGGCGCCGGACAACAAACGAATGATAGCGCGCGGCGTTGAACGACGGCGGCATGCCCGCGAAGAGGTCAGAGCCCTGGTGCATGATCCTGGACGTGCGTCCGTGGACTAGAGATGGAGCTCGCTCCAGTGACGCACCTGCCGCAATAGCAATGCCCTGATGTCCCAAACACACACCAAGCAAGGGAACTGCGGCCGCTTCGATGGCAGATTTACATAAACCAAAATCTGCAACCCGGTCCGGTCGTCCTGGTCCCGGTGAGATGATGATATTATCGAAGCGTCTCCTGGAGAGTTCGTCCCAGGTCGCTGTATCGTTGCGGACGACGAGCGGCTCTTCCTGATTAATATCTGCGATTAGATGCACCAGGTTGTAGGTAAATGAATCGTAGTTGTCGATTATAAGTGTCCTCACCAAATGACCTCGACTCGCAGTGACGCTCGCACGGAGCGAAGGCGGTGGATGGTTTCGTACCGGAATTGATCCGCGGGAGCGGCCCAAGTTGATATCTAGTCGAGGCCGCACCGAAGCGAAACCCGCTTCATCGCTACGACCAACTCAGTACCCCTGCCGGTGACGCAAGTGTAGCGTTTTCGAGGGATCTTCCGGAAGTGTGTTTCGGCGGAGGGGGCGTCCCGGCCCGCAGGCCCGGTGCCTGTTTCGAGCGGCTTGCCGGGGCAAATTCCCGTTCCGGGCAGATAGGTCGTTTAAGGAGAGAGCCGCGATCGAATCCGAAAGGCTTGGTGCTGCGGTCGTCGAAGCGCCAATGGTCTGTTCGTTCAGTGAACGCTGAGCGATGCTCCGGCTGCGATATCTGTGGTCACGACTTCGAAGCCAGCCACGAGGGCCTTATGTGCATCTTCGATACGTCCGGCCTTGATCGAGACGTTCGCGAGCGTGCTGAAAATGCCGGGAACGGCAGGCTGCACCGGACCACCTCCCGGTACGCATTGGCGGCATCGAGGAATTGGCCCAGAGCTTCGCAGGATTGCCCGAGCAGAAGCCACGGCTTATAGCTGTCGGTCCTTACCAGAGTAAGCAACTCGAACATACGTTTCGCCGCTCCGTGGTCACCCTTGCGAGCAAGGAGCTGGCCGTACCGATGCAGGGTGTCCTCGTTGCGGGGATCGATCTTCAGAATCCGGCGATATCCGCGATATCCGCGCGCGGCCTGCTCCAGTTTTCCGGCTTGATGCAACTGCGTCGCCTTTTTCAGTATGTCTGCAAGCGTCCGCATATCGAGTCTCCCACCAGGATTGCAACCCGCTTCGCGCGGTGACAAAGAGAATCCTCGCAGCCTGGTTGATTCCGTCCGTTCTTGTTCAAATTTGCCTTTCTACCGCTCGCGAAATGCCCGGGACATGCTGTCCTCGATTGGCTTCATGATGTACTGAAAGAAGGTCCGTTCGCTGGTCTTGACGAAAACTTCGGCTGGCATGCCGGGCGTCGGATTGAAACCGTGGATTGCCGCAACTTCCGAATTGTGAAGCCTCACGCGAATGACATAGATGTCGCTCGGCCCGGTCTGTTGAGATTTTTTCTCGTCGGCAACGGTATCGGCCGAGAGGTAGATGACGTCGCCCGAAACCATTGGTGTGACGCGCTGGCTGAGCGCCGTCAGCCGAACCATGGCTTCCTGACCCTGCTTGACCGAGTCGATATCCTGCGGCCTGACCCGGGCCTCGATGATCAATGGCTCGTTGAGCGGCAGCAGCTCCATGATGGGCTTGCCCGGCTCGACCACCCCGCCGCGCGTATGGAATCGCAATTTGACGACGACGCCTTTGACCGGCGCCCGGATCGTTGTGCGGTCGAGAACGCCATTTGCGCTCAGCATCCGCTCGCGGACATCGACCATCTCGCCGCGTATTTCGTGCATTTGCTCGACCGCGGTCTTGATAGCGGTCTTCCGCACGCCGTTGATTTGCTCAACCGCCCGAGCGATCCGTTCCTTGGAGTCGCCGATATCGCCCATGATACGGCCGACCTCGCCCTCGAGATTGGCCTGGTTCCGTTGCAGAAGAAGAACATCCGGCTTGCGTACGAGGCCGGCGGCCAGGAGATGTTCCTTGGTCTTGATATCCTCTTCGACGAGCGCGATCTGACGCCGCACGCCTTCGAGTTGAACCTTGGATCCGGTGATGCGCTCGTTCAGGGCCTTGATACTATCCTCAATTCCGGCAATTTCGCTGTTGGTATTGTTGCGCTGAGCGGTGAAGGCAAGAAGCTGGGAACTGACGATGGTGCGTATTTGCGGATCCTTTGAATCTGCGGTCAGTTCAGGCGGGAAGTGAACTTCCGCTTCCTCGCGAACTTGTGCCTGCAGGCGGGCATCGACTGCCGTGAGCCGCGCGTTGCGAAGGAACAGCCGCTGCATCTCGGCTTTTGAGGTGGTCTGGTCCAGTTCGACCAGAATCTGACCCGCTTCGACGGTGTCGCCCTCGTGAACCATGATGTCGCGGATCATGCCACCTTCGAGGTGCTGGATCGTCTTGTTCTGGCCGGTAGCCACAAACACGCCCGATGCGACGACTGCACCCGCGATCGGTGCAGTACCGCCCCAGACTCCGAATCCCATGACCGTCGCCGCAATAACCAATATGCCCGCCACGGTAAGGCCGCGTGTCGAGCGTGGCAGATCGGCGTGCCAGGGCTGATCGCCTATCATTGTCGTGCTCATGGTCGCCTCTCCAGGCTCGTGTCTGTTTGTCTCGCCCGATCAGGCGTCGAGCATTGGCGGCGCCGAAGCGCTGGGTTTGCGGCCCGTCACCATCGGGATCACCTCGTCGCGCGTTCCGAACGCCTGCACGGAGCCATTCTGCAGAATCATGATCTTGTCGACGCTCTGCAAAAGCGCCGGCCGTTGCGTGATGGTGACGACCGTCATCCGCTTTTCCTTGGCGCGCACCAGTGCCTTCGCCAAGGCGCGTTCGCCGTTTGCGTCGAGATTTGCGTTCGGCTCATCAAGCACAATCAATCGCGGATTGCCGTAGAAGGCCCGCGCAAGGCCGATCCGCTGCCGCTGCCCGCCCGACAAAGGGCTGCCATCCATGCCGATCACGGTTTCATAGCCTTGGGCGAGCTCCGAAATCATTTCATGCACGTCGGCGGTTTCAGCGGCATCGAAGATGTCTTCGTCGATCGCGTCAGAGCGCATGCGCGCGATGTTCGCCTTGATTGATGCCGGAAACAGTTGAACTTCCTGTGGCAGATAGCCGACGCTTTCGCCGAACTGGCGCGGGTCCCAATTGCGCAGGTCCATCATGTCCAATCGGACATTTCCGGCGGTCGGAATAATGGAGCCGACCAGCATTCGCGCCAGCATGGTCTTTCCAGTGCCCGATGGTCCCACGATAGCGAGGGACTCGCCGGGTTCAAGCTGGAAGCTGATGCCGTTGAGGATCACCTTCTTGTTCGGGGGAGGGACGTAGAGGATACGTTCGACGCTGAGGCGACCCTCCGGACGCGGCAATCGCAAACGTTCGAGGTTGAGTGGCGAGTTTTGAAGCAGGGTCTTGATACGGCTGTAGGCCGAACGCGCCTGCACGAAGTGACGCCATCCTTCGATTGTGCCTTCCAGGGGAGCCAGGGCGCGGCTGGCGACGATCGATGCCGCGATGATCATGCCCCCGGTCAATTCGCTTTCCAGTGCGAGGTAGGCGCCCCATCCGAGAATGGTAATCTGGGTGCCCAGACGCAGGAACTTCGAAATGCCGGTCATGATGATGTTGAGGTCGTGGCCGGCGACCTGAGCCTTGAGCGATTCCACCGTCTCCTGTCCCCAGACCTGGACGCCTTCCGGAATCATGCCCATCGCGTTGATAACCTGGGCGTTGCGCGCCATCGCCTCCGCTTGGAGGTTGGCGCGGGTTCCGAAGGCATTCGCTCGCGTGAAGGGTATCGCGGTCACGCGCTGGTTGATGAGCGCGACCCCAATCAGCGACATGCTTGAGCCCAGGACGATCAGCCCGAGTTGCGGGTGGATCAGGAACACAACAGCGAGATAAGCGGGTGTCACCGGAGCATCGAAGATCGTCAGCAGGACTGGGCCTGTGATGAACGCGCGCAAATGCTGTAGGTCGGCGAGCGTCTGAAATTCCCGGCTTGAGCCGCTTTGTGCCGCTTTTGCAGCCGCACTCAGCACGGGACCGCCCAAACGAGCTTCAGTTTCGACGGCGATCCTCATCAGGATAAAGCGGCGCAACATATCCATCACGACATGAGCTCCGATAGCCAGAATGACGATCGACGACAGCATGATCAACGTGTCGACGCTTCGGCTGGTCAGCACCCGATCCGACATGTTGAAAAGATAGATAGGGATGGAAAGAACGAGAAGATTCACGACAAGCGAGAAAATGCCGACGGTGACGAGATTATGCCGTGCGGCAGCCAGTCCCTTGCCGAGGACGTCCCGAAATTCGTTGTCGCCGGACCGCTTGTGCAACTGCGGAGTGCCACCGCCACCGCCGCCGCCGCCACCATTGAGATTGCCCTTGCCGTTAAGATTATGCCCGTTCGCTGGTGCCAAAGGAGTCTCGGCTCCATTACGGTTTGGCGGAATGGGCATTTGTTCTGTTCGTGCGTCGAGCGTCTCGGCTGGCTTCTCAAACGGATTTCGCCATAGTTTCTGCGTCAGTTTTCTGACCTGCCCTATGAGAGCGTCCCTCGAATAGCGATCGCCTGAATCCGCCGACGGATTGGCAATGATTTGATCGTCGCTCAGACTCATCGTCGCTCTCCTCAACCAACAAGCTTCGATTCTGGGTCCAATTTAGTGGAGCACGCCGGCCATGGGGTCGTCGTGCGGAAGCGTCGTGGTTGGGTGATGCTGCGGATCTGAATTGTTGGTCGCGTCGTCCTGCCCGACAAAAGCGATCACCTCAGGGACGAGGGCTTGGGGATTCGTTTGAGTGACGTGATCCGAATCCTGGTTCACAAGATTGGCCTGGACCAGGATGGTATCGCCATAGACCTGTCCGTTGACATGGGTGTTGGTGTTTCCAACGTCGACGATGGCCGCATCGTTGCTGAGAACGTTGCTTCCCGTGGAGACGTTTTGGGTCGCCATGCTGTCGCCGTAGTAACCGGCCGTGACAGCCGACGGGGATTCCTGGAGTTGAAGCGCCATGTTCGCGTTGGAAACGATATTGGTCTGCCAGATCGCGTTGACGTCATAGTAGTCGCCGGTGACATAAAGGATATGGAAGGTGCCACCGTTGCCAGCGATCAATTGCCCGAACGAGGGGTCGAGCTCTGTTGCTCCGCCCGAAATATTGTGGATGAGATTGTCAAGGTCGGAATTCCACGGCAGGGTTTTGTCGCCGCCGTAGTTCTCGATCGTTGCTGTGTTGGTAAGCTGATTGTTGCCGGTGGAAACTGTTTGATTCGTATTGATCCCGTCGCCCGTGATCTGGACGGTATCGTTGTTGTAGAGAATGTTGTTTTGGAAGACCACGTTCATGCCGTGATAGCTGCCGCCGACGACGATCAGGTCGTAGTTGAAATCGCCGTCGTTGATCAGCACGTAGTTGCCGAGCTCGTTCTGGCCGGCGTGAACTTCATAATGCGTGCTCGAGCTGCTCTGCATCGTGACGTTGTTGTCAGAGAGATAATTGCTCTGAACCAGCGCTCGAACGTTGAAGTAGTCGCCATGCACGACATCGACGGACCAGTCCGGGCCGGCAAAGTAGCTCGGCATGGTTTCATAGACGCCCGGATGCTGGACGAAGTCCGCGATGTTCGTGGCCTGATCGCCGCCGGTCGTGATATTGGCTCCGAATCCTCCGACCGTGACGTGATCGTTGTCCATATACGAATTGGTCTGGAAGATCGCATTGGTCTTGAAAGAGTCGCCCATCACGAGCATCGTTCGCGCCGAATCCGTCAGATCGACGATGTAGGCGCCATTGCTGGCAGTATTGCCGCCGTCGAGTGCCCACTGCCCCAGACCATGGCCGAGGTCAGGTACCGGTGTCGGTGTGGGAGCGGGAAGCTGATCGGGCGGTGTCGGCGCGGGATCCTGCAGCACGCCGTTCAGGTAGTATCCGGGCGTGACCGAGTGCGGATCGGCCATGCCGTCGCGATCGGCCCAGGCCTGATCGTGCGCGGCGACGAAAGCCGGAAGTGCATCGGTATGCTGCGGTGCGTACCAGTCGGTTGGCAGTGCCGCATCGGCGCCGGCGATCATCCGGGCAATCGCATGGTCGGCTTCTGTCTCCAGTGTCATCAGAAGATTCGTATCGTGTGTCCCGACCAGTGCATCGTCATTGTACATATTGTTGAATTGATGCGTCTGGATTTCGCTCTGCTCGCCGCCTTCCTGGTAGACAATCCTAATGACATCGCTACCGCCACCGCCGCCGCTACCGACGGAGATCGGCAACGGTGGGCCGAGAGTAGGCGCCGGCGCAAACCGATCAAGGTTGACGTCTAGTGTGGGATGGAGGTGTGAAAGAGGCAGGCGGTGATTGGGCTCGTCTATCACCGGGTCTCCATCCGGCATGGCGACAGGACGGCTGTCCATATCGTCGTCGGCGGGCGTGAGCGCGAATTGAGGCCGATGGCTCGTATAGTCCTCGGTATCGGAGCGATAGTCGCCTTCGTCGGGAATGATGCGGAAGCGTGCGATGTCGTCGAAGATCTTAAGATATCCTGCGAAATGCCAGATGATCTCGGTTATGCCGCCGGGCATCATGGGAGCCTCCTGCTTTCAGGCACGCAAAACGTCCCCATTCCGCGAGCGCCCATCGCAGTTTCAGAATTCCGGAGCAGTACTGGTCAGTCTAAAAAAACCTGCGCGGTGGTTGCCGCGCAGGCCCGAAAAGGGAGGTTAGCCGGTGTGATGATCATCTTGGAAGTCGTGACCGGCAGTGATCGTCTGGCTGTTGAACTGGATATTGGCGCCCAGGGTGATGGTCTGGTTGAAGGCCGACTGCGTTACCGCTGCGTCGGCGTTGATGCCGCTGCTGCCGTGATCGAGGTTGCCCATTCCGCCGGCCGAGACCGCGCCACCATGGACATCATGCGCATCCATGTGGAAGGAGGCGCCGCTGCTCGGATCCAAATAGTCGCTCGGGCTTCCGCTGAATGACACCGAGGCATCCGAGACGTCATTGTGCTGTATCAGATTGTTGACCTGGTCGATATTGAACTGATTCCCGCCGCCGTTCAGCGTCTGGTAGACAACCTCCGGCATGACCAGTGAGTCAGTGGTGGTCAGGTCGTGAAGGTCGATGACCGGGTGGCTAAGGCTGTTGGCGTCGAGGTTGAGGTCGACGTTGACGCACACGTTGACATGGTTGTCGACGGTGTTCTGGATGCTATTGTCCAGATGATTGGTGTCGCTGTTGCTCAGCGAATTGCTGAGGCTGTTGGAATCGCTGTTGCTGTTGCTATTGCTGTTATCGTTGCTGTTACTGTTGTCGTTTCCGTTTCCGTTCCAGTTACCGTTACCGTTCAGGTTGCCGTTACCGTTCAGATTGTCGCTGGCTGAATAGAGCGACTGAGCGGCGGTCTGGGTCTGATCCTGTCCCTGTCCCTGACCTTGACCCTGACCTTGACCCTGGCCTTGACCCTGAAGCTGGCCCTGCAGATTGGCCTGAGCCTGAAGCTGGCCCTGCAGATTGCCTTGCGCCTGGCCCTGAGCCTGCGTGGGATCGTCGTCGTGCTTGTGATCGTGCTTACCCATAATGGGCTCCTGTCGGGAGGAGCATCGTCGCGACGAAAGCGCGCCAATCTTCTACGTCAGCGGCCTTGCCGGGAAGCGATGCCGTTTGATACGCCGGTTCTGCCGGCGGCGAGATCAACTCAGAAGCCGATTTCGCACCAGAAGGCTCCTCCATTGGCAACAGTGCGGCTAGTTGCCCTTAGGGACATTGGCGACCGCCTTGAGGAGAAGCGTTATCAGCCGAAAGGCGTAGTCACTTACGGCTTCGGCTCAGGGGTGGCGTAGCGACCGGCCTGCGATCCGTCGCTGCCGCTATCGCAAGTGAGCTTCGAGCCGCGGCAGGAAATCCCAGATATCCCGGTTGATCTGCGCCATTTCGCGCACCGCTTCCGCCATTTCCTCGATGCGTGCGTCGTCCAGCGGCTTGGTTTCGCCGAATCGAAGGGTGCTGCGGGTTTGCACCAGGCGCATCGATTGCGTTTGGGAGATCGCGCCATTGCCGTCGACGGTATACATGCAGTGATTGAATTCGTTGCGGATGTGCGTGCCGTCGTTAAAGCGGTCGATCACGCGATCGAGTTCCTTGCTGAGCGCCTTGTCCTTGATCTTGATCCGCGCCAGCCGCTGGATGAGGTCGAGCCTCGCCCGCGTGGTATTCAAGGTCGCAAACACAATGGCAGCCGAAACCTGATCGACCTTCAGCAGCAGCATCAGGACATAGATGAACAGGCTTTCGTTGTTGGACCAGTTGAAGACCAGGTTCCCGATCAGTGCCAGGATCGTCGTCCGGCGATCCGCCGATTCCGACGCTGCGGCATCGAGCGCTGCGAAATCAGGCTTGGGAGGGAGGTTACTGGCGGTCATGACATGCATCGCACGCAAGGGCAGGTCCATCACCTGCAACGTTACGGGCGCCGAAAATCTTAAGTAGGTATCGGCGGCGGACCAACAAGTATTCTGTCCTGCGCCGCGATCGTCGCGTAGGATAGGGACGAAGACAAGTCTCCCTCTGCGGAGGAGCCAGCCAGGATCTGGTCGAGGAGGCAAAAATGCTGCGCTGGGCGGTCACAATGGCGGAAGTCAGACGAGGGCGTCGAGCGGCGGTGGCGACGATCGGCCCACTGGTTGAACGAAGTCGCATCTCCCTGAACGGCATTCCGGACATCGCATGGCGCGATCCCTATCTCGTCGGCTTCATGCTGACGCTCATCACCATCGTCGCCCGGATCGAGAGCCGAAACTTGCGGGATCACGATCTGGGCGTCGTTCAATCACAGGCCTGGGGAGCGATAACGGGCATGGATGCGGATCTGATCGGCGAGGACGCTCTGACTCTCAGCACCTCTCATCCGCGTGAATTCCAGTACGGATGCTACAGCGCAACACTGGTGGCCTCACGTCTTTGCGGATCTGCGGCTGTCGCCTCGATCGGATATGAGCCATGGCAGGAGGCGATGTCGGCAGATGAACGTGCATTTACCGGAGATGAGCGCAGCATGACTTCGATATCCAATCCGGTCACGGGCAACTGGACTGATACCTTCGACGCCTTTATCGCGGCGCTCCCGTCGGCCAAACTGCCCTGAAGGTTCAAATGGAACCGCCTTATTCACGTATAATTTTATGTTTTCCCAGAGCTAAAAATCTACTAGGGTTGATGACCTTCAGGTAGGGACAGCCTGAATTAAGTGCTTTTGTTGGCTGACGACGGAAGGGTTAGACAGGAGGGTGGACCGCCCTGTCCGTAGCAGCGTTCGAAACGGGTTGAGTAGGGGTACCCAATGAGCGCGAGTGAACGAAATCATTTTTATAACGCCCATTTGTCTAATTATTTCATTTCACGTGCCGCGCAAAAAGATCAAAACGCGCGAAGGGCTGATCCGGTCCCGGTAATTTATCCACCACTCGCTTCTCGGCCGCAGTTGAACGTTGGAAGTGCGTCATGCGGGGCATCACCGCCGCGACCGCAAGCGGGCCTACAAAACGCTATTCCGCGCGCATGCCTGACTGATGTTGCGCCGCCTTGGCAGGCTCTTGAGAAAACTGGTGCGGCCGGCCTCTCGTCAATCTCCATGCAGGACTCCCACCACGGTGGTCGCAACGCGAAACGCTTCAACGGAACAGATGATTCATTTGCTGATGAGACAAAGATTTCAGCAAACATCATTGTTATCATAGACGATCGTGCGCTTGTTCGCGACTGTCTGGCGCATTGTCTGCAGGCCGCTTATATCGGTTATCAGGTTTTCGCGTTCGCCACTTTGTCGGACTGGTTGAAAACCGAGGATGACTATCCGACACCTTCCGTCATCCTTCTCTGTGTTCAGACCCGCCAAAAGAAAACATTAAACGAATCCGATGACGTCGAGAGCCTGACGCGCGCCGCTTTGAGCGCGCCTCTGATCGTCATCTCCGATGTCGAGGATAGCTCACGGATCATGCGGGCCATCGAGAGTGGCGCGCGCGGCTATATTCCGACCAGTATGACACTTGGTATCGCCGTCGAAGCCGTGCGGTTGGTCGAGGCGGGTGGCACGTATGTGCCGATCAGCGTAATGTCGTCGTTGAATTCCGGTAATGGCGAAAGCCAGCTGTTCACCGCGCGCCAGATCATGGTCGTCGAAGCACTCTGCCGCGGCAAGGCCAACAAGCAGATCGCCTACGAACTCGGCATGTGCGAAAGCACCGTGAAGGTCCATATCCGGCACATCATGCGCAAGCTGAAGGCCCGGAACCGGACCGAGGTCGCGATGATGGTAAGCACCTTGTTTGACAAAATCGTCGATCAAAAGTCCGTGTCGAACACGTGAGGATGGGTAAGTCGGGCGCGTCGTTGCATCGACTTTGCAACGAAATCGCGCAGATCCTTTTAAGCGGGTCGAGTTCGCGACGGCGAGTATCAACGAGCCCTTTTTGATCGATCTCGCATCGTAAGCCTTAAGCCGATCTGGAGCTATTCTAATTCGGCGCGACCAATGACGAGTTCGGCGCCGCTGCCGTCCCCTGCGCTCGGCTCAACACGAATAGTGACTTGCGACGGCATTTCGCAGGCATCCGGCAAAGCAAAACCGAAACGCTGTGCATTGGCGTTTCTTCCCGCGGTGAAGGACTGCTGCGGGAAGATGCCGAACCGTCCGATCTCCCGCTCCTGTGTTCCGCAGGGGATCAGTACGACAGCTTCGATCGGCCCGCTCGTCGAGGGCGTAAAACCCGTGACCGTAATGACAATTCGCGCAGCTGCGCGCTGCGATGGATTGGGGGAGGGCGCAACCGCGATCCGCGCTGGCGCTTTGACGCTCGCACGCACGTCATTGTCCTCCGCCGCAGCCATCTCGATGGTCGACAGCACCACCACAGCGACGAAGGCAGCTCGAATCGCGCAACCTATCGCTCGTTTTTTTCGGCACCGTCTTCCCTTGCGCCGCATGCTATCCCGAAACAAAGACGACCTCGACGCGCCGCGGCGTCGCAGTGCCGGCCTTGCCGTTTCCGGTCTCGTTGCCCACCAAGAGTTGCAATCCGATGGCACTGGGGATGGTTCCGGCCGAACCATAGACGCGCTGGAGTGCGTCGGTGAGATCAAGGACGAAGGACGGAAGGTCGTGGTCGCCATGGGCGCCGTGGCCGCCCCCGCCGTGATCGAGCACGGCAAAGCTCCCGACGTAGCGGGGATCCGACATGGAGGCATCGGCCGGGACAGGTTCGTCACCCAGATAGATGTGGATCGTCGTGGTGCTCGGATCGGTGATGGCGACATTACGAAGAATGGCGAGCGCGCGGCTTCCGCGGGCCGATGCTTCGCGGGCAGCGGAGAAGTCCATCGTTTCGAACCCCGAGCCGACCGGAACGCTCCGGACGACGCCTTGCAAGGCAGCCTTCGGCACGTTGATCTTGAGCGCCAGCGCCGCCTCGGGTGTCGCACTCTCGGTATTCTCAACTACGGCGGTCGCGACCTTGTCGGTATTGATGTTGGCGGCAGTCGGTGCTCCGAGGATGGTGTTGAGCGAACGCTCCAAAGTCATCGTTCGGGCGATGTTTGAGGCCACCGCCGTTGGTGCGTTAAAGCCGTAGCTGTAACCGAGCGTTTCAGGAACGTAGAGGTCGGACACTTTCGGCGACCAGAATGATCCGTCTGGATTGAGGAAGTTTTCCTTAAACGGCATGTTGGTCCAGAACGGGTCGGTGCTGTTCGCATGCTTGAGATTCCAGAGCGCCCATATCCGGTCGATATTGCCATGGTGCATGAAGAATATCGGATCGCGCGGCGATGCCGCCGTTGGCATCCAGCCGCCGATGTTGTTGTGGACCTGGTTGTGCGGCGTCGCTTCGAGCGTGCCTTGGACGCCGCCCCCGCCGGTAATCCAGGACGGATCGAGCGAATTCTGGCCGGCGGGCCGGCTCGTTCCGAAGATCTCGTAAGGCGACGCGTTGAGAATTGTCTTGAGCACCGTGGGTCCGACGATGTTTGACGGCATCGGCTTGGTCGGCGGCCACGTTCGTTTCCTGCCGTCCTCGTTCACGCGCAGCCAGTTGGTCTTTCCGTCGGGAGTCTTCTCCGGCAGGAATACCTCGGGAAGCGTTGGATTCGCCGTCCAGTCCCAGTAGGGCAAGGCGAAGTCGTCGTTCTTCGTCAGATGCCGGACGATGCGTTCGTACATCGCCGTGAACGCGCGGTGCCACGGCAGGAAGTACCAGTCGCCGTGCGGGCAGTAGCGGAATCCGGTGTTGATGTTGCCGTGAAAATTCGCGAGCTGCACCCAGTTGAACTTATCATTGGCCGGCTTCTGCTTCATGATGCCGACCGCATCGCGATAAGTCGCAACGATCGGGTCGTTCCAGGCAAGCCCTTGCAGCGAACGCCGGATCGGAGGTGCCTTGGGTGCCGCGAGCGCGCGCATCGCTGTCATATTCGCGGCGATGAGCCCGGCACCGATCGCGCCGCCCTGCAAAAGAACTGTCCGCCGTGTCGTTGTCATGTCGTCACCCCTTTTGGCCGCTAGTCCGCAGCGAAAGTCCGCATGTCGTTTGATTGCGAAAGAAACAGCATGATCGCAGTTCAAAATCTGCGCGTGCCAAAAAATGTAGTCAACGATTTGGGGGGATTGCGTACGCGGCACACGCAGGCTTGCTGCCGCTTTGATGAACGCTGAGTTAAGCTAATCCGACGAACTCAAATGAGACTGACGTGGCGCTTGTTGAACGCCTACGTGTCGTGTTCGGATCGTTCGATAAAGTCAGGCATATCGGCAATGCTGTACGAGCGGCATCTGCGGTTAGCGATGATGACCGACAGTAATCTGGCCGGATAGCAATAGAAGACGGGACTAGCGCGTCTTCTTCGCAAAGCTAGAACGACGTTGCCCAAAAGCGTTAATCGCTTGGGCAACGCACAGGCGGCGCGTTCGTTGAGGCCGATTGTGAAAGGTTTCGCGCGAAAAAACGATAGCCCTATCGAAGCTTCGAAGAGCGCTATTGGCGTTCAACGGACGGCGGGAAAACTACAATTGCTCTGCGACCGTGCCCAGCAATTTCTTGGCTTCTGCCCGCGCCAATTTTTCATAATGAAAGAAGGGAAACTTGTCGCTCTTCTCCAGAAGAACCTCGAGTTGGATTGACCGCCTCGTATCTGTATCGGAATCCACTACGTCGATCAAAAGCCTGCCCCAAAGTTTTCCGAAAGGGGCGTGATCGTCCAGTGCAAACTTCGTGTCGTCTAACTTGAAAGGCATCCCGGTCCTCATTTTGATTCGAAGGCTCAGACAATAGGCCTTGATTGGCCTTCCGAATAGCTCGGTACCGGGCTGTGATGCAACCGGCGAATCCGGGTTGCGAGGATATTCCGGATGTGCAAGGGGCCGGATTGTCGGTTCGGGTGCCGGTTTTGTCCTCGCCGACAGCGGCATTTTGCCGGACCCGTAACTCCCGGGGGCCTCAAGTCCCCGTCTTGGTCAGCGGATGGCTTGATCGCCGGCCGCCCCATACCCAGATCGGTTTGACGCGTGGCGGCTCATGAATCGCCGCAAGGACAAACGAGTGTCCCGAATCCGGGGTGCACGTCACGGTGCGTATGCCCGAATCGGATTGCAGGAGCGATCCAAGCGCAAAACAGGGAGGGACGGACATGACAGCTTCAAAGGAACGCGCGGTCCTCGCCGGAGGGTGCTTCTGGGGCATGCAGGATCTGCTGCGCCGGTATTCCGGCGTGATCTCAACCCGGGTCGGCTACTCCGGCGGCGAAGTGCCGAACGCGACATACCGCAACCATGGCAGCCATGCCGAGGCCATCGAAATCACCTTCGATCCGAAAACGATCAGCTATCGGCAACTGCTGGAATTCTTTTTCCAGATCCACGACCCCAGCACACCGAACCGACAGGGCAACGATCGCGGCGCGAGCTACCGTTCCGCGATCTTCTACACGAGCGACGAGCAGAAGCGGATCGCGGAAGATACCATCGCCGACGTCGATGCGTCCGGTCTTTGGCCGGGGAGGGTGGTCACGGAGCTTGCGCCGGTCGGACCGTTCTGGGAGGCGGAGCCCGAGCATCAGGATTATCTGGAGCGCTATCCGGACGGCTATACCTGCCACTTCGTCCGGCCGAACTGGAAACTGCCGCGCAGGCAGGAGGCCGGTCAGGCGATGGCCGGTGGAACCCGTTGAGGGTAGCCGAAAGCTTCCGATGCCCATGGCCGCTGGATCGTCCCGGGCGCGACCCGCCCGCCCGCGCCGGACTGGGTCATCGATCTCATGAGGCCGCGCAGGCGGCCGAACTGTCCGCGGCGTCCAGCGCCACGAGCCGCTCGGCTTCGGCAAGATCGTCAGCGGTGTTGATATTGAAGAAAGGGTCGAACGGTACGGTCGGCCATGACACAGTGGCGAGCCGGTAGCGCTCGGTCCAGCGATCGACCTTTCTGACACCTTCGGAGGTTAGTGCCTGACGCAGTTCGTCGCGCAGCGTCACGTTCCAAAGGCCGATCACAGGATGCGACCGCCCGCTCGAGGCGACGACTGCAAGCTGGGCATCCTGTTCGTTCCGCGCACGATGCAGCCGCGCTACCAGATCGCGTGGCAGGAACGGGCAGTCTCCCGGCGCGCTCACGATCCATTGGATTCCTGATTGTTGCTCCGCCGCCCAGTCGAGAGCAGCCAAAATCCCTGCGAGAGGGCCCGGAAAATCCGCCACGGTATCGGCGATCACCGGCAGGCCGAATGCCGTAAACCGTTCCGGATCGCCATTGGCGTTGAGGACAAGGCCGCCGCATTGGGACGCAAGCCGCGCGATGACGCGGGCCAGAATGGTTTGCCCGCCGATCTGACGCATCGGCTTGTCGCCGCCGCCGATGCGCCGCGCAAGGCCGCCGGCAAGAATGACGGCGGGAGTCGGCGGGTATTCTGTCGGGGAGGCTGCGTCGATGCTGGTCATGAGGCGTCCGGTCCGCAGAACAATAGGATGTGATTGGCTGGAAAACATCCCCGAAACGGAACTGGATTGGAGCCAATGTAAGACAGACGTGGCAGTCCCCCGGTTGACGGTCCGGTCGGGATTCGCCATGTTTATCTGATGCTGATAACGAAACTCGATCTGACCGGGCTGAAGTGCCCCATGCCGGGGCTAGAGACCCGTAAGGCATTGAAATCGTTGGCACCTGGCGAACAGCTGGAGGTGCAATGCACCGACCCGCTCTCGGTGATCGAAATTCCGAACGTGATCCGGGAGACCGGCGATTCCGTGGAAATCACCGAACGCGCGGAGAGGCGGATCGTTTTCCTCATCAAAAAAGCGGGAGCGTCCTCCTCGCTGGAGGACCGCATCGGATCGCTGTCGCTGCGGTCCTTGTGCCCCTATACCAAGTGACGCCGCCAGTGGGCCGTCGAGCCCACAGACGACGGGCGAGACGGTCAATTCGCCACGAGCTATTTGAGCGAGCCGTTACCGCGCACTCGGCGGATCATCTGTTCGACGTGCGGGATCGGCGTTTCTGGTTGAATGCCGTGGCCGAGATTGAAGATCAGCCGACCTCCGGCAAAATTTGTCAGCACGTCATCGACTGAGCGATCGAGCGCGGCACCCCCTGCGATCAGCGCCAGCGGATCGAGATTGCCCTGAACGGCAACACGGCTCTGAACCTTCTCCCGGATCAATGACGGTTCGGCGGTCCAGTCGATGCTGACGGCATCGACGCCGGTCGCCTCGATATAGGACGGCAGCAGCGCGCCGGCGCCGCGGGGAAACCCGATGATTTTCGCATCCGGAACCTGGCTGCGCACGCCTGCGACGATGCGTTTGGTTGGTTCGATCGACCAGCGCGCGAACTCGCGCGGCGGCAGCACGCCCGCCCAGGTATCGAAAATCTGCAGCGCATCCGCGCCGGCCTTGAGCTGGCCGAGCAGATAACGGATCGAGTTGTCGACGATGGCATCGATGATCTTTGCGAAGGCGTCGGGGTGGCGATAGGCCATCATCCGCGCCGGGGCCTGATCGGGCGTGCCCTGTCCGGCGACCATGTAGGTCGCGACCGTCCACGGCGCGCCACAGAAACCGATCAGTGCTGTTTTTGAATCGAGCTCGCGCTTGACGCGGCGCAGCGCCTCGAACACCGGCTCGAGTTTCGTCATGTCGGCTTCGCGCGAAAGCGTTGCGACCTTGTCCGGCGTATCCAGCGGATCGAGCCGCGGGCCTTCGCCCACCTCAAAGCGCACCGAGCGCCCGAGTGCGTAGGGAATCACCAGAATGTCAGAGAAGATGATCGCGGCGTCGAATGCGAAGCGGCGGATCGGCTGCAACGTCACCTCGGCGGCGAATTCCGGCGTAAAGCAGAGGTCAAGAAAGCCGCCCGCTTTCGCGCGCAACTCGCGATATTCGGGCAGGTAACGGCCGGCCTGCCGCATCATCCAGATCGGCGGCACGGCATGACGGCGGCCCGAAAGCACCTCGAGAAATGGCTTGATGGTCGAATTCTGGTCCAAGGCATGTTCCGTGAATGGGTGTGTTTCCGGGTGGTCTGATACACGACCGGCAGGGTCTTGGCCACGGCGCCTTTCGTACCGAATGCATCGGCTTTGCCGCTCGGGATTCACTGCGCCGAAATATCTTCGATCCAGTCTGTGCGACCGATGCAGCGGAGATCGTCCCCCTTCATGAGCCTGGAGCAGCAAACACCCGCACTCACTGTGCGAGGGTTAACGAAGCATTTCGACCGTCCGGCCGTCGACGGCCTCGATCTGACGATCCGGTCCGGCGAATTCTACGCACTGCTCGGGCCCAATGGTGCGGGCAAGACCACGACGCTGCGGATGGTCGCGGGCCTGCTGCGGCCGGATGCGGGTACGGTGTCGCTGCTCGGAATCGATGCGCTGAAGGATCCGGTTCGCGCCAAGCAGATCATGGCGTGGGTGTCCGACGAGCCGATGATCTACGACAAGCTGACGCCGCTGGAATACCTGGAATTCGTCGCCGGCCTATGGGGCTGCGACCCGGCGGCGTCGGAGCTGGCGGCGCGGGGTCTTCTCGCATCGCTCGGGCTTGCCGCCCATCTCGATGAGCGCTGCGAGCGATTTTCCAAGGGCATGCGGCAGAAGGTAGCGCTGGCAGGTGCGCTGGTTCATGATCCCAGGCTGATCATTCTCGACGAGCCGCTCACGGGTCTCGATGCGGTGTCGGCGCGTCACGTCAAAGGCCTGCTGCAGGAGCGCGTGCGCGGCGGTGATACCGTCATCATGACCACGCACATTCTTGAGGTCGCCGAGCGTATGGCCGACCGGATCGGCGTCATCGCCGGCGGCAGGCTGATCGCCGAGGGAACGCTCGAAGAGTTGCGGCAATTGAACGGCGAAAACCATACCAGCCTTGAGGACACGTTTCTCGCGCTTGTCGACAAAGACGCAGTTGCGGCATGAGTTCTGCTCTGCAGCTTGCGTGGTTTGCCCGGCATGAGATTCGCCTGGCGTGGCGCGACTGGCTTTCGATGCTGACGGCGGGGCGCAAGCGCCGCACCCGCAACGTCGCCATCGGCCTCATGGTATTCGCCGCGCTGATGCATCTGCTGGCCTATGCCGTTGTGGCCCCCTATGCGCAGATGTCGTCCGATACCGTCGACCGGACGGCGCTGATCGTGACCACCGTGAGCCTGTTTTTGGCCTGGGCGCTGATTTTGTCGCAGGCGATGGAATCGGTCACGCGAGTGCTCTATTCCCGCGCCGATCTCGATCTCATCATGTCGTCGCCGGTGATGCTGACGAATGTTTTTTCCACCCGCATGGGGGCCATCGCCTTCGCTGTCACCGCGATGGCGCTGCTGCTGTCCGCGCCGTTCATTGATGCCCTCGCGCTGGCAGGTGGGCCGCATTGGCTGGCCGCCTATGGCGTGATCGCGGCATCAGGCATTTCGGCGGCGGCCGTTGCGATCGCGTTGACGATCGGGCTATTTCATCTGATTGGCGCGAAGCGCACGCGGCTGGTCGCACAAGTTTTTGCTGTCATTATCGGGGCGGGTTTTGTCATCGCGATTCAGATCGCGGCGATCCTCTCCACCAACACGCTGTCGCGTTTCGCCTTGCTCACGTCGAATGCGGTGACCGCCGTCGCGCCGGAGGAGGGGAGTGTGGTCTGGGTGCCGGTGCGCGCGGCGCTCGGCGATGGCGCGGCATTGCTCGGTCTGCTCGGCGGCAGCCTCGTTCTGCTTGGGATCACCCTGGCCGTCTTTTCGCCGCGGCTCGGCGACGATGTCATCAGCGCGTCGACGGGCATGGCGTCGGCAACAGCGCGTGGCCGCGCCTTTCGGCCGTTTCGCGTAGCCTCGCGCGCAAAGACGCTGCGGCGCAAGGAGTTGCTGCTGTTGTGGCGCGATCCGTGGCTGATGTCACAATCGCTGATGCAACTGCTTTATCTCATTCCGCCCGCAGTGATGCTGTGGCGAAGCTTTACCGACAGCTCCGCGGCGCTCATGCTGATTACACCGGTTTTGGTTATGGCGGCAGGGCAGCTCGCGGGGGGGCTGGCGTGGCTGACGATTTCGGGCGAGGACGCGGCCGATCTCGTGGCCACTGCGCCGCTGGCGGCGTCCCGGGTTACCCGCGCCAAGATCGAGGTGGTGCTCATCGTCATTGCGTTTGCATTCGCGCCGCTGATGTTCGGGCTGGCCGTGCTCTCGGTTTCGCAAGCTGTAGTGACGGCACTTGGAATTGGAATAGCCGCGGTGTCCGCGACCGCGATCCAGCTCTGGTTTCGCGTCCAGGCCAGGCGAAGCCAGTTTCGGCGCCGCCAAACCTCATCGAGGCTGGCCACATTTGCGGAAGCGTTCTCGTCGATCGGCTGGGCAGCGACCACAGCGCTGGCGCTGGCCATTCCCTTTGCTGCGGTTATTACCGGATTACTGACGATCGGCATCATGGCGGCGAGCTGGAAGGTCAGCCCGCGCCGCGATTAAGTGAGCAATTGGTTCGGATATCTACTGATGCGCGGCGGGCATGCCGCGCATCGCGTTCGCTGCATTGGGTGTCGGGTTTAAGCCGCGTCGACCAGCACAACTTCGGAATCTTCCAGCGCAGTGATGTTCACCGTCGCCTCGTCGCGGATGGCGGCGCCGTCGCGGGCATTAACGCGTACGCCGTTAACTTCGACCGCGCCCGCCGCGGGGACGAGATACAGATTGCGCGTCCTGTCCGCCGCATAGCTTGCGCTCTCGCCGACCTTCAGCGTGGTGGCGAGCACGCGCGCATCGGCGCGGATCGGTAGTGCGTCGTTGTCGGCCTCAAATCCGCTGGCGAGCGTGACGAGCTTGCCGGAGCGGTCGCCTTTCGGGAAAGGCTTTGCGCCCCAGGCGGGTTCGCCACCGTCCTTCGTCGGCTCGATCCAGATCTGGAACAGCGTGGTTTTTACCGGCTCGAGGTTGTATTCGGAGTGCCGCACACCGGAGCCTGCGCTCATCACCTGCACGTCACCGGCCTCGGTGCGACCCTGGTTACCCATGCTGTCCTGATGGGTGATCGCACCTTCGCGAACGTAGGTGATGATTTCCATGTTGGCGTGGGGATGCGCCGGAAATCCGCTGTTCGGCGCGATCTCGTCGTCGTTCCATACGCGCAGGCTGCCATGTCCCGTGTTCTTGGGGTCGTAGTAGCTGGCGAACGAGAAGTGATGCTTCGCCTTCAGCCAGCCATGGTCGGCGCCGCCGAGTTTGTCGAAGGGTCTGAGTTCGATCATGACCTGTCCTTTTTAAGCTTGCGTTGAATCTCTGGAGGGCGCCGCCGAGCCGATGTCGTGCCCGGCGTTGCTGGGGTTCATGCGCCGAAGCCGCCATCGACGTTGAGTACCGTGCCGGTCACGAATGACGCGCCGGGGCTTGCGAGGAACACGACACCGGCAGCAATCTCCTCGGGTTTGCCGAAGCGTTGCAACGCGTGCTGCGAACGCTGGACCGCAGCGAATTCACGGTCGTCATCGGGGTTCATGTCGGTCGAGATCGAGCCGGGCTGCAACACGTTCACCGTAATACCGCGCGGGCCCAGGTCGCGTGCCGCGCCCTTGCTGTAACCGACGATCGCCGCCTTCGTTGCAGCATAGTCGGCAACGCCCGGAAACGAAGCGCGCGTCGCAATGCCGGACCCGATGGTGATGATGCGTCCGCCGTCGCCCATCAGCTTGGAAGCCGAACGGATCGCCGTGACCACGCCGCCAACATTGATCGCCTGCTGCCGGGCCAGTGCGTCAAGATCGTTGGCGCCATCGACCGGGCCCGCGGCAATCACGCCAGCATTGTTTACGAGAATGTCGAGATGGCCGAAATACTTTGCCACGTCAGTGACGAGATGCTCGACGTCGTCGGTGCTGGCCTGGTCCGCCTTGAACGCTTTCGCCTTGACGCCCTTCGCTGTGAGTTCCTTGACGACGGCCTCGGCCTTGTCCGCGGAGGCGCTGTAGCTGATGGCGACGTCGGCGCCTTCGGCTGCAAGCGCCCTCGCGGTTGCGGCGCCAATACCACGGGAACCGCCGGTGACGAGAGCGACCTTGCCGTTGAGTGTTTTGGTCATGGAATATCTCCGTTGCTGAAATTCCGATGACGTCTGGATATGCCTTCCGGATCGGTCTATAAATAGAAACTATAGAAACGTATTGTTTCCAAAATTTACAAAAGTGGCGAGGGGGGAGGGATGGCAAAACTCCCGGATTTCGAGGCGCTGGCGATCTTCGCCAAGGTGGTCGAGTTACGGTCCTTCGCGGCAGCGGCGACCGAACTGGGCCTGTCGAAACCGACGGTTTCCAAGGCCGTCAGCCGGCTGGAGGATCGGCTCGGCGCCAGTCTGTTCAACCGGACCTCGCGCCGCCTGGCGCTGACGGATGCCGGCAAGAACTTGTCCGAACGTGCCGCGCGGTTGCTCGCCGACGGTGAAGCCGCCGAGAACGAGGCGCTGGCACGATCGGCCGCGCCGCGCGGCGTGGTGCGCCTCGCGGTGCCTATGACGTTTGGTGTCAGGGTGATCGCGCCGCTGCTGCCGGGATTCCTTGCGATGTATCCGGAGGTCTCAGTGGATCTGCATTTCAGCGACGCGATGGTCGATCTGATCGGCGAGGGGTTCGACGCGGGCGTACGGATCGCGAGCTTGCCCGACTCCTCGCTGGTGGCGCGACGGCTCTGTCCGATGCCGCGTCATACCGTGGCGTCGCCGGCCTATCTGAAGGCACATGGCACGCCGACGCATCCGATGCATCTCGCCCAGCATAGCTGCTTCGGTTACGCCTACCTGTCGACGCCCGGGGTATGGCGCTACACCAATGCGCTCGGCGAACAGGCGACCGTACGGCCATCGGGCCAACTGCGCGTCAATAACGGCGAGGCGCTGCTGCCCGCCGTCATCGCCGGACTCGGCATCGCCGATCTACCGGACTTCATCGTTGGTGAAGCGATTGCCGCGAAGAAGGTCGAAGTCATCCTCAAGGACTGGAGACAGGTCGAAGGCGCCGTGCATCTGGTGATGCCGCCGGGCGGTCCGCGACCGGCGCGCGTCGAGGCCTTGATCGATTATTTTGCCCATCAACTCGCGTGTCCGAGATCGCTGAGCAAGGCTCGCTCATAACAACGCGACGCGCTTTTGGATGCAGCGGGCCGACCGTGGCGCTTTCGCGCAAATCACACCACGGAACCTGCCAGTCCCATTTTATTGCCTGAAACGAACCTTTCTGTCGCCCCAATGGTTTGAGGAGGTGTCGGCGTGTGAAGCATTGAGACGAGGTGACACATGCGCAGGCACGGAGTTATCCTGTTTTCCGGGATTCTGGCCGGCGGCATCGCGGCCGTCGCGCACGCGGAAGAATATCGCGGCACGTTCGCTCAGCAAATGGCCTGTACGCCAGACGTCTTCAGATTTTGCGGCAGTGAAATTCCCGACGTTGGCCGCATTGTCGCCTGCCTGCGGCAAAACCAGACACAGCTCGGCGCTCCGTGCCGCGCGGTGTTCGACTCCAATGCCGAGGCGACCGGCGACGACATCGCGGCAAAAGCAAACGGAAACGCGGTCAGGCCCGACAGCCGGCGATAGATCGTCGCCACGCTGGCAGAGGTCAACCCATTCGCCCTCGACCAGTTCGGTCAGGAACGAGAGAGCTGCGCAAGCCCTTTGGCCGGTCCGCCAAGCCATCGACGGGCTCTGTCAGGCAACGGGAACGAAGGCCGGGGGTTGACGGCTGTTGCGTGCGAACTTCCGTGTGGTCATCGGCTTGCCGAACAGAAATCCCTGGATGAAATCGACACCAATGCCGTGCATCGCGAGGAAATCGTCGCGGGTCTCGACGCCTTCAGCCACCGTTTTGACGCCGTGTCTCTTGGCCACGTCGACGATCTGGCTGCAGACGGAGCGCTTGAGTCGCGCGGACGAGCTACCGTCAACGAACTGGCGATCGAGCTTGATCTCGGAGAATGGAAATTCGTTCAGTGCGGCCAGCGCCGGCCATTCGGTGCCGACGTCGTCGATCGAAAAGCCGATGTTGTGGAATCGCAGTCGGTGCGCTGCTTCGACTGCCAGCGGCAGATTCTTGACGACTTCGCTGCTGTCGACCTCCACGGTCAAGCCGTCGAAGGCGGGGTGATCCGGGAACTGCAAACGCAGATCGTCGACGGCATTGGCGTCTGTGAAGAATGCAAGGGGTAGATTGATGGAAATATGGATGCTTCCGGACTTGGCGACGAGATAGCGCCAGTCCTGGAAAACGCGGCCGATGACGAAGTGCGACAGGGCCCTGAAATTCGGGTCGTCCTTGTCCGGGATGAAATAGGCCGGCGGAACGATACCCCAGCTCGGATGGCGCATCCGGATCAGCGCTTCGGCGCCGCCCAGCGCAAGGCTTCTGGTATCGACCTTGGGTTGATACCAGAGTTCAAGCCAGCCGGCGCCGAGCGCCTCGGCCACATCGACCGGCGGCGGGGGTGGCTCGGCCGGCACCATGGCGGCGACGCAGGCGTGAAGATCCCTGTCGCTGAAAGGCGTCGACAGCATAGGCAGTAGGTCCAGCGCCAGTTTCTCGCCTAGCTCCTGTGCCGCCCTGACGGCGGGCGCGTCCGACGGCCCAATCAGCAACACGAGACCGGCGAAGACCCGGACCGCAAGCAGGTTCAGGATATCCGTAACAGGCAGACCGTTCATCGAGAAGCTGATGACGATGAGGTCGGGAAAGTCCGAACGCAACGAGGCATCGAGGTCGTCCAGCGTTGCGCAGGCGTGCGGAATGAACCCCTGTTCCTCAAGCGTCTCGCTGAGCAGCGATCGCACGTGATGTTTGCTCTCGACAATGCAGGCGCGGGGCTTGACCCTTCGCTTGCCGAAGGGCGTCTCCGCAATTCTGTCGTCCTTGCTGGCTTTATCGCTCATACCGGTGTCCCTCCCTGGCGGAGCGAGAGTGAGACCTCGGGTATGGCCGCACGAGGGAGCGTTCCGGCTATGCACCGGAGAATGTCCGCGCATCGTTAACCCTGATAAATCGATTCAAGATTGAATCGACGGGAACCTTTCACCGCGAATGTGGACTCGAGTCATGTTCGCAAGAACGACGCTGCCGCGATCGCCAGCGCAGCGATTGCTATCGCGGCGAAAATCAGTTGCCGGACGCGCTGTCGTCTCGTTTCGTGCCGGTCGTGAAACGCCAGCCAGTCTCGGACAAATCCCGGCGGGATGTCGTAGACGACCGTATGCCTCCTGATCCGGTGTGTTTCATGATCTGCGAACATGATCCGGACGGTGGACACACCCAGCCGCTCCAGCTCGCAGTGCCACTGCCAAGCGTGTTCGCCGTTCGTCCATCTGTTTTCGAAGGGAAGCCGATGCGATTTCATAACGGACCTCCAGCAGTGTCCGTCGCCGCCTGGCTCTCGCTATGGTCTTCGCTGCGGGCCATTGGCGCGCACCTGAAGATGATACTGCGGAGAAAACTCCTCGTCCAATCCATCTTTGCGCGCCGGTCAGGGTGGCGAGTGCCTGCAGGAGTCGGGATCGAGGTCAGCGGACTTCATCAATGATCCGTTCAGAAGATTTCCGCATCCAAACAGGCCGTTATCGGTGCTGTTTGGATTGACATTACCGGGTGTCATGGCTTAGAAACCGCGCGTCCCGGGCGGCTTGGCCGCGAGCCGGAAAATCATGTTGTACTGTTTTCGGTCCGTCACATACGGCCTTTGGAAAATCAGGAATATTCCCATGAAGGTCCGTAACTCGCTGAAATCGCTGCGCTCGCGCCATCGGGATAACCGTCTGGTCCGCCGCAAGGGCCGGGTTTATGTGATCAACAAGACCCAGCGCCGTTTCAAGGCTCGTCAGGGCTGATTCCCGCGCATCGCGCCACAGTCGTCCATACCCCGTCATCACGGCTCTTTGACGTGCCTGCGCTTTGCGGCGCGTTTTGTTGTGTTTAGTGTGACGCGTCAGAAGCTCGCCTGATTTTCTGGACCTCGCGAATGCAACAGAGATTTCCCGCGATCGGGTGGTTTTGCCTCGCAATTCTGCTCGCCGTTGCCGGAGCTTTGCTGCCTGCGGTCGCGTCCGCGCAGGCTCCGCCGCGCAGCGGCCCGCAGATCACCTCGCCTGATAACACTGAACCCAAGGGCCTGCCGCAGCCGCTCTCGAGGCGGCCGGGAATTCCCAAGGATCAGGCCCACGGACTCGATTTCCTGTTCGGCGCCCTCAAGGCCGCGCCGGACGAGGAGAGCGCCAAGCATGTCGAAGCGGGCATCCTGGCTCTGTGGAGTCGCACTTCGAGCGACACGACGGTGCTTCTGATGCAGCGGGCGAAGGTCGCGATTGACGCCCAACAGCTCGACATTGCCCTTAAGCTGCTCGACGCGGTTTTGAAGCTGCATCCCGACTACATCGAGGGATGGAGCCAGCGCGCGACCCTGTACTACATGCAGAACGACTACCAGCATTCGCTTGAGGACATCGAGCAGGTGTTGATCCGCGAGCCGCGCCACTTTGGAGCGCTCGCCGGTCTCGGCATGATCATGCAGGAGCTCGGGGACGACCGGCGCGCGCTCGATGCTTTCCGCAAGGCGCTCGCCATCAATCCCTATCTTGAGAACGTGCGGGAACTGGTCAAGACGCTGACCGAAAAGGTCGAAGGGCGCGATATCTGATGTTGGGGAATCGGCAGAGGAAAAAAGGCGGCAGTCCTGGCGCGTAGGTCAGTGCACAGCGGCTCGTGAATTAACCAAGATCGCCATTGGCACTTAGTGGTACGAAACATTTCCGGCTAATGCGGGTTTGGCCTCAATGGGAACCCGAGAGCGGAGAGTACCATGAAATCATTGATGCTGGCCGTGATCTTTGTCTGCGCCGCGGGATCCGCGTGCTTCGCAGAAGGACAGTTCTGGGTAGTCGGCAACCGCGCCACCAACACCTGCGACATCGTCACCAGCAACCCGGTCATCGACGGCAACATCTGGTTCGGCGATGGTCCATACGCATCTCTTGCCGACGCGAAGCTCGCCAGATCAACGATAAGCACATGTCCGAAGGATAAAGAAAAAGACTGACGGCTGTCGGCGTCGTGCCACGACGCGTCACGCGAACCGGTATCCATCCTCGGGTCAAGCCCGAGGACATGCTTCGCTCGAAACGTTCTAATGCAACGTGCTGCCTTCGCGCGCCGCCGCATAAAGCCGCTTCAGCTCATCCTCCAGCCGCTCGTTGACCATCAGCAGCGCCATCAGCGCGCCGCGAATGTCGCCGTCACATGATGCCACGATCTCGTCGATCACGGCTTCGCCTGCTTCAAAACTCATCTGATATACTCCGGTTCAAGCCGCCTCACTTTTCACCGAGAACGTGAATAAAGTTTGCGGGCGGATTCGTGTTCCTGTGGATAATGTGGATAAACAGGCCGGGGTCCGAGGACTGCCGCGATCCCCGGATGCTCGATATCCTCGCTGGTATTGTTGAGCGAAAGCGGCTCACATCTTCGCTCTATCTAATTGGTACGAAAGGTCTTTCTTGTTCTCATGATCGTTGTCGTTATCGCCGCGACGCTGGTGGCTCTGGCGCTGATCACGCAGGCCGGCGTGCTTGTCCTCAACCGCATGCATCCTGCGGCAGGCAAAATAATTGGCGTGGCCGGAGCGCGGATTCATGTCGTGGACATCGGGCCGCGCGATAGCGACGCTCCGCCGGTCGTGATGATCCATGGCGCGAGTTCGAATCTGGAAACGATGCGCCTGCCGGTCGCGGACATGCTGGCGAAAAGCCGTCGTGTCATCCTGATCGACCGGCCGGGGCACGGCTGGAGCAACCGCGACCGGCTGTCGGATTCCACGCCCCGGGTTCAAGCGCGCATGATCGAGGAGGCTCTCGGCAAACTCGGCGTAACCGGGGTTGTGCTCGTCGTGCATTCCTGGGCCGGCTCGCTCGGTTCCCTGATGGCGCTGAACTATCCGGAGCGCGTCGCCGGTCTCGTGATGCTGGCGCCGGTCACCTATCCGTGGCCGGGAGGGGTCGGCACCTACAACGAGGTCGTCACCACGCCGGTGATCGGACCGCTGCTGGCCTACACCATTACGCTGCCATTGGGGCTGGCACTGGTCCGTCCCGGAACCCGCGGTGTCTTCCTACCGCAGGCCATGCCGCTCGATTATGTCAGAGCCGCCGCGATTTCGCTGGTGCTCAGGCCGCGCGAGTTTCTTGCAAATGCGCGGGACCTCGTCACCCTCAAGGCCGCGGTCGCCGGGCAGGCACCGCGCTACGCAGGCATCAGAGTTCCGACGGTTGTTATCCACGGAGACGCGGATGAGACGGTGTCGCTCAAGATCCACTCGCGCCCGTTCGCCGCAGTGGTACCCGGCGCGAAACTGATCGTGCTGCCCGGCGCCGGCCACATGGTGCAGAACGTCGCGCCGGACCTCGTCGTCAGCGAGATCGAGCAGATGGCCAGCGCGCTGCAAAGGCAGGCGGATCGGCCTGAGCCGACAGGCAAACATCAGCGTCCTGTGCAACAGCTACCTAGAGTCTGATTCAACTGGTGTTGAATCAGACTCTAGCTTTATCGATCGAGCACGATCTTTTCCGAAAACCGGTTTCCACTTTTCGGGATCATGCCTTAAACGGCCGCGTCGCCATCCGGACCGACGAAGGCGATACGCACCATGTTGGTGGCCCCAGGCGTGCCGAGCGGCACGCCGGCCACGATGATGATGCGCTGGCCCGCCTTGGCGAATCCATCGCGGAACGCAATGCTGCCGGCGCGATCGACCATATCGTCCTGGTCGTGAGCGTCTTCCGCAACCACGCAGTGCACACCCCACGCCACGGCCAGCTTGCGGCCGGTCGCGAGGTTCGGAGTGATGGCGACCACAGGAAGCTTCGGGCGTTCGCGCGCCATGCGCAGCGCGGTCGACCCCGAACTGGTCCAGCATATGATTGCGGAGAGGTCGAGCGTTTCGGCGATCTGCCGGGCGGCGTCGGCGATGGCGTCGCCGACGGTGGGCTCCGGCACGGCGCGCTGCGCGTTGAGCACGCCGCGATAGGCTGGATCGCGCTCCACCTCTTCGCCGATCCGATTCATGGTCGAGATGGCTTCGACCGGGTATTTTCCGGCCGCGGACTCGGCGGAGAGCATGATGGCGTCGGCACCTTCATAAACCGCGGTGGCGACGTCGGAGACTTCGGCGCGGGTCGGCACCGGCGACAGGATCATCGATTCCAGCATTTGCGTCGCGATCACAACCGGCTTGCCGGCGCGCCGCGCCATCCGCGTCATCTGCTTCTGAAGACTGGGCACCTGTTCAAGCGGCAATTCGACGCCGAGATCGCCGCGCGCGACCATCAGGGCATCCGCGATTTCGAGGATTTCGGGCAGCCGGTCGATGGCCTGAGGCTTCTCGATCTTGGCCATCACCGAGGCGCGGCCGCGGATCATCTTCTTGGCTTCAGCCACATCGTCTGCGCGCTGCACGAATGACAGCGCGATCCAGTCGACGCCGGCTTCCAGCGCCGCGTCGAGATCGGAACGGTCCTTCGGCGTCATCGCCGACATCGGCAAATCGGTATCGGGCAGGCTAACCCCCTTGCGGTCGGACATCCTGCCGCCGACGACGACGCGGGTCACGGCGCGCTCGGACGAGGTCTCCTCGGCGATCAGACGCACCTTGCCGTCGTCGAGCAGCAGCGTGTGGCCGGGGCGCAGCGCCGTCAGGATTTCCGGATGCGGAAGGTGGACCCGGGTATTGTCGCCGGGGGTTTTGTCGGAATCCAGCACGAACGTGTCGCCGTTGTTCAACTGGACCGGGCCATCGGCGAACGAGCCGAGCCGGAGCTTGGGTCCCTGCAGGTCGACCAGGATGCCGATCGGGCGGCCGTAGCTGCCCTCGACATTGCGGATCGTCGCCACCAGTTCGCGCATCTTGTCATGCGTGGTGTGACTCATGTTGATGCGGAAGACGTCGGCACCCGCTTCGAACAGACGGCGGACCATGGCGCTGTCGGATGAGGCCGGCCCGAGTGTGGCGAGGATCTTGATGCGGCGCAGACGTCTCATGGCTTGCGTCCGGGCAACGCGCCTGGCGTCAGTCCAGACGCGCCCGGAGGCGTCCCGCCCGCTGGATCGGGCATACCTGGAAATGAACCCTGTCCAGGCAGCCCTGGCACCTGCTGCGGCCCGTGTTCGCCGGACTCCGTCAACTGCACGGTCCAGGCGCGCTGGTCGCCGGTATCGATCTCGAAAAAGCCGGTGCGGTCGAAACCGCGCGCGAGGCAATTGTCCGTGCCTCTGATCGTGAATTCTTTATCGCGCGAGCACATGAAAGCCTGTCCCGACCATTCGCCGCCATGGTCGTAATCTAGAGCATAAATATAATAATAGCGTGCGACGAGCGTGCCGCGCAGAAGCGTTTCGCAGGCCCGCGATGAGACATTCCACCAGCCCTCGGTTGTCCAGCCCTCGGCGTCCTTGTAGCCAAGGGCGATGCCGACGCGGCTCGACGTGTTGTTGCAGAGCCGGAAGTCCGCTGCAGCGGGCGCCGACCACAGACAGACGACGAGAATGCCGAGCGCAGGCAAGAGGCCCGCGATGCTCGCGCGCCGCGAGAACGGTGGAGGGAGGAATTGGTCTGACTTTGTCATTTAGCGGGCAAATCGTTTCGCGGTGATTTCGCGTGACCCGTCGCGCCTGTCAACGGCTGGAACCGGCTTTTCACGCCAAGGTGCGCTTTTTCCAGCCTGCAAACTCTTATTTGCGCCGCGATATGGTAAAATCTGTGACAAGTCCCAACTTAACCCTGTCCTGACAGGCGATGGCGAGAATCAGCGCATGACTATTGACGATAGAACAAGAACGGAACTGGAAGCTGCGGTATTTCGGCGTCTGGTCGAGCATCTGCGGTCTCGCACCGATGTCCAGAATATCGATCTCATGAATCTCGCCGGCTTCTGCCGCAACTGCCTGTCGAATTGGCTTAAGGAGGCCGCCGACGCAGAAGGGGCTGCCATGACCAAGGACGAAAGCCGCGAGGCGGTATACGGCATGCCCTATGAGGCCTGGAAGGCGAAACATCAGGACGCAGCGACGCCGGAACAGCTCGCAGCGATGAAGAAGAGCCACAGCGGTCATTGATCGTTTTGGGTAGCCTGCCGCCGCGCGGCCTGTGGGTCGTTGTGGATGAGCGCGATGCAGCCTTGACGCCAAGCACGCCGCTCGTGAGTGTCAGCTTTCAAGTGTGGTGGGCGGCCAGCGCGTCCAGGCTCACATTCCATCGTCATCGGTTGATTTAGGAGTAGCAGGATGGCCACCGCCGTCGCCGCCAAGGAAGAGCCCGCGACCAAATTCGCGAAGGACCAGCTCAAGGCCATCATCGAACGCATCGAGCGGCTTGAAGAAGAGAAGAAGACCATTTCCGACGATATTCGCGACGTCTATGCCGAAGCCAAGGGCAATGGATATGACGTCAAGGCGCTGCGGACGATCGTGCGGATGCGCAAGCAGGACGCCAACGAGCGTGAGGAGCAGGAAACGATCCTAGAAACCTATATGCAGGCGCTCGGGATGCTGTGAGCGGCAAGCCGTCGTTTGCCCAGAGCTATTCCGGCCATGAACCAGCCTATCGCAGCGAGGCTGTGCGCACCGCAAGCAGTGTCGTGTTCAGCTTGGCGATAGCCGATCCGGTAAATCGTTCGCAGAGGATACCCATCTGCGGATCGTTGGAGAAGGTCATCGCGATCGCCCGGTCTGGCTTTTCGAAATAGACCTGCATCAATGCCATGTCCTGGTCGCCGAGGGCTGTTGCCGACATCGTGCGGCTCGCGCTCGGGGTAAGGATCATCGCGCGCATCCAGACATCGCTGTCGCGTGTGGCCGCCGGCGCGAGTCGGCGCGAGGTGGACACGACGGCGCCTTGCCCCTGTGCGCCTTTGGCGACGACGGTGGTTATGCCGTCAAGGGCCATTGGATTGTGCGCCGGGGCGGTGGGCCGGATGGGCGGGATCGATGCGGTCGCCGCAACGATTCGTGCGCGGCGAACGTCCCTCGCGGGCGGCGCATAGGCCAGCGCCTGGAAGGTATCGGAGATGCTGGCGGTTGGTTGCGGGTCAGCTTTGTCGAGCGCCTGGCGGGCGCTGATCGCCGCGATCATCTGCTGCGGCGTGGCCTGCTTCTGGGCCGACGGGATTTCATCCCAGAAGCCGCGGGCATTGATGATGTCGGCCGGGGTCTGCGGTTTGCTGGCGGCGGCCGGTTTCGCGGATTGTGCCACCGGAACGGTCAGGACGTCGGCGGACGCGAGCCTGAAGGCCGAGGGCGGTTTTGGCCGGGGCAGCGGGATCGGGTCGGTCGACGCAGCCGGTGCCGCGGAGGCGACCGTCTTCTGGTCTGCCGGCTGGGCAGCGGCCGGCGCACCATCCGATTCATCGTCATCATCAGCGGATTTGTCGGCGGACTTGCCTCGGAACAGCGCCAGCAGGAAATTCGATGGCTTGCCGCCCGCCGCCCCGTCTTCATCCGCGTTCTGACCGCGCTTCTCGATGTCGGCCATCGCAAGTTGATAGCCAGGCAGCGGGGTGCCATCGGAGGGAATGTGCACGGTGCGGCCGTTGGGGAAGACGCGCACCAGCTGGTCGTGGGTCATGCGCGGCCAGTGTCGCACATGGCCGGTATCGAGGTGAACGAAGGGCGAGCCCGATTTGGGATAGAAGCCGACGCCGCCGCGCTGCAGGCGAAGTCCGGCGAAACGAATTTTTTCGAGCTGCACGCCGGGAATGAAGAAGTCCATGGCATGGCCGAGCATGTGCTGGCTGAATCGCGCGACGCCGGTATGCGCGGAGCGGCGGCGAAGCATGGCATTGGTGGCGGGAGAGCGGTAGGCGGAGACGATGTTGATCGGCTGCCTGGCGTCGACGTCGCGGTAGACCTCCCAGAGGATGTCGAAGAGGTGACGATCCATGGTGGTCTGCTCCTGGCTGCGCCAGTCGCGGAGAAAGTGATTGATCTGCTTCATCGCGGCTTCGTCGTAGCGGCCGTTGCGCTTGAAGGTGACAGTCAGATCTTCGTTGGAATGGGTGTGATGAAACGACAGGGTGCGTGTTTCGTTGAGCGCAGCCGCATCATGCACCGATCCCGCGCCCGCCAGCAGCAGGAGCGACGACAGGCCGATGCGATAACCGGTCCGTGAAATCGACAACGATTTCAGGCCGCGTGCAAAAGCAGCAAGCACCTATGAGCCCACCCAAAGGACGATTAAGTCGCGCGACCCTTCCACGACCCCGTTTGTGGAAGGGCGTAAACTCAAGTCGTAGGGCAGGAGGGTTAATGCAGATTTACCTTAACCCGTCTGCGCCTAAAGGATAACTAGCCCGCCGACTGTGGCAAAAAAGAGCCTAGGTATTGAGACGCGGTGGACAATGGTTAACGTTAAAAGGGCCTCATCGTGCGATGAAGCCCTTGTTTTTAATCAACTAAATCCGTTTTCGTGGATCGCGAGGCGCTGCGGAGTGAATTTGACGTTTACTGACCATCAGCGCCGATAGATCTGACGGCGGCGATCCTCGACCTGGGGGGGGGGAGTCTGGACCCCGAACAGCCGTTCGAAGAATGACGGGCCGCTGTTCGAGAAACCGCCGCCAAAACCGCCGCCGCCGTTGTCATTGAGAGCGACGCCCTGCGGGATATCGCCCCTGGGACGGGAATAGTTCGGCTGGGCGTGGGCGATCACCGCCTCGAGATCCCGGCCCTTGGCGTTGCGGAGCAGCGCCAGCATCGTGGCGTCACGGCCGTAGACGTCGGAGCGGATCTGCAGCTTGCCGGCATGATCAACGAACGCGGTCTGATAGGTGATGTTGACCGGAATCGGAGTCGGGAATTTGATATCGATCTCGCTCCGGCCATACATGCTTCGGACCTTCTCCGGGGTGTAGTGCTCCTGCGGAAGGGCGATGTTGAGCAAAGTGGCTGCATACTGATCGGGGTTCTGAACCCGCATGCAGCCATGGCTGAAAGCGCGCGTCTCCTTGGCAAACAAGTTTTTGTCCGGCGTATCATGCTGATACACCAGGAACTTGTTCGGAAAATTAAAGCGGATCCGGCCCAGCGCGTTGCGTTCGCCGGGAGGTTGCGAAATGTGGATGCCGCCGCTGCGATCGCGCTCCAGCTTGAGGCCCATGCGCTCGAGCACAGTCGGATCCTGCTGCAAAGCGGGCAGATACTCTTTGTAGATGATCGACGGCGGCACGTTCCAGGTGGGATTGACGGTG
The DNA here is from genome assembly GCF_051912485.1 of Nitrobacter sp. JJSN. Taxonomy (GTDB): domain Bacteria; phylum Pseudomonadota; class Alphaproteobacteria; order Rhizobiales; family Xanthobacteraceae; genus Nitrobacter. The sequence continues at coordinate 710,926 of NZ_CP196822.1, forward strand.
ATGTACTTCATCGTTTCCGTCAGCAGTGGCGTGGCGTGGATTCCCGGCTTGCCGACGACGACGCGGGTGCTCCAGACCTGCGCGCCATGCTGCATCACCTTGAGCGTGTAATCCGGAATATTCAGGATGGCGTAGGCGTTGCCGAGCGACGGGGCGCCGAGTTCGCGCGGCAGCCAGCGCCAGCGCTCCATGTTGACGATGACGGTATCGATCTGGCGATCCCGTTTCGGGCTGTTGATCGCCTTGATCGTCCGCTCGTCGAGCACGCCGGTCGCCTTGAGATCAGCATTCGCCTGGAATTTGCGAACGGCGGCCGCGACCTTCGCGTCATAATGCGTGTCATCGGCGTTTTCGGTCACGCCAAGTTTCACGCGCAGCATGGGCACACGGGGATCTTCCACCACCACGGCGGGATGCTTCTTGCCACGCTCCGGCGTGTATATTAGCGCCGGGCCATCCGCGATCTGTGTGACGGGGCCTTCGCCCACGCCACGCAACTCGGCGAGCTTCTGCTTTAGCTCGCGATAGAGTTTCTGCGGCGGGTTGTAGCTGTCGAGTGCCGCGGAGGCATCCTTCGCGGTGGTGACATTCATCAACACCTGCTCGGGGTTGATGGGATGTTCGGGATATGAAATATCGCCGCTGACCTGCGACCAGTGCATCCGGCCGCTTTGGGCCTGGCGGGCGTAGTCCATCATGCTCGCCGTCAGCTTGAGGTCGGCTTCGGCGAGTTGATCCGGCGCCGCCGCCGCTGCAAAGTTTGGCACCGGATAGTCGGTGGGGTCGAGGCCATCGGCCGCGGCGTCCCTGAGACGCGCGATCACGCCCTTGGCCTGCGCATTCAGTGTGCCGCCCTCGGTCCATAGCGGCGCATAACTTCGCGCTGCGTAGAATTTCTCGATCGCTGCCCGCTCGGTCTTGCGGTCAAAGAATTTTGTGGCCTTCGTATCGAGCAATTCGTGCAGCTTGTCGGCAGCCGGCTGATCCGCCGGTGGAACATTGCTCGCGGCCTTCACCGGTTCGCTCGGCTGATCGGTGGCCGTGGCGGCGTCAGTTCCTGCGGGAGGCGCGACGGCCGGGGTGATCGTCGCGGTCGCGTCCTTCTTCGCTTCGTCCGTCTTGGTGCCATCCGCTGGAGTGGCCGCCGGCTTTGCGTCTACAGGCTTTGCGTCTACAGACTTGGCGTCCGCGGGCGTTGTCTCCGCAGCCTTGCTGCCGGAGGCCTTGGTGTCGGGCGAAGTCGTCGCGTCGGAGGCTTTTGCAGCGGAAGGCGGCGTCGTGTTCGAAGACGCCTCGGAATCCGCACTGCCGGACGGCTTCGTATCAGCCGGCTTCGTATCGGTCCCTATTGTATCGGCGGTCTTGTGGTCAGCCGGTTTGGACGCGCGGACGATCGGCGGCGCGGGCGGCACATTGTCCATCTTGAAATCGGCTGCGGTGGGCGGCGGCACGTTCGCGGGCTGCGGCATCGGAACTGCGGCGTCGATTGCGAGTTCGGCGGCACCCTTCTTCGCGGTGTCCGTCTGGGCAAATGCCGTCGCGGCGGATACCGTTAGAAATGTCGCTGCAAGGACCGTCAGGATCCGGTCGAATCCGGTCCGGTTAGTCGAGTAGTCTCGCATTCTCGCACCCCTCGGGTGAAACTGTTCCTTCATGGAACAATTTCTGGTCATTTCGTCCTGCGCTTGCCCAAGCCATTCAGCGTTTCACGATTCATGCACCGACGTTATATGCGCTCGATTCGGGCAGCTAGCGCCGCAAGGGGCAGCTCACGACAAACTGACCTCAAAAGACGCTGTTTGCAACGCGATGCGTGTTTCTGACGCGCGTTTTTCGTTCGTCTGTCACTACACCGCAACGGTTCATGCCTGACTCACACTCTCCTGTGATGCGGCCGGAATGTCTTGTGACGCGAACGATTGGAGCGCGTTACTGTTCCTCATTCGCGGCGATGTCGTCGAGCTTGCGGTAGAGGGTGGACCGCCCGATTTTCAACCGACGCGCGACTTCGGACATTTGCCCGCGATAGTGTGAAATCGCAAAGCGAATGATTTCGGATTCGAGTTCTTCAAGCGGGCGCATGTCACCATCGTAAGCCAGCATCGCGAGGCTGCCTGCATCAGGCAGTGGTGCAATAGGTATTTCATTACCTGATATCACCTCGGGCGCGGTTCGTTGGAGCACTGGCTCCATGACCAGCGGCGCGTTCGTATCGGCGTCGGCGGCTGGTTGCGCGCTGATCAGCGGAAAATCTGAGAGGCCAAGCTGCTCGCCCTCGCTCATGACGACCGCGCGGTACACCGCGTTTTCGAGCTGGCGGATGTTGCCGGGCCAGTTGAGCTGCGACAACCCCGCCATCGCCTCGCCGCTGATGCCGTTGATCGTCCGGTGTTCTTCGGCGCAGAAGCGCGCGAGAAAGTGTCGGAGCAGGTTCGGGATGTCGTCGCGCCGCATCCGAAGCGGCGGGATCGTCAGCGGCAGCACATGCAGGCGATAGAACAGGTCTTCCCGGAATTGCCCGCCCTTGACGCGATCGAGCAACCGCCGGTTGGTGGCCGAAATAATGCGGACGTCGACCTTGACGGGCTTGCGGCCGCCGACCGCTTCCACCGCGCCTTCCTGCAGCGCGCGCAGAAGTTTCACCTGCGCGGTCAGCGGCAGTTCGCTCACTTCGTCGAGAAATAGGGTGCCGCCGGACGCCTCGACGAACTTGCCGGTGTGGCGCTCGGTCGCACCGGTGAACGATCCCTTCTCGTGGCCGAAAAGAATCGACTCCACGAGATTGTCCGGGATCGCGCCGCAGTTCACCGCGACAAACGGCTTGGCGCTGCGGTCGCCGGTGCCGTGGATGGCGCGCGCAAACAGCTCTTTGCCGACGCCAGACTCGCCCTCGATCAGGACGGGGATCGACGAACTCGCGGCCTTCGTCGCGACCTTCAACACGTTGGCCATGGTCTCGCTGCGCGTGATGATGTCGGCGAAGGTGAGGCGGCCCTCGCGGCTGTGGCGGACGCGCCGCAATTCGTTCTTCAATGCGCTGGCGTTGAGCGCATTGCGCAAAGACACTTGTAGACGCTCGATGCCGACCGGCTTGATCACGAAGTCATGCGCGCCGGCACGCATCGCGGAAACCACATTGTCGATGCCGCCATGCGCGGTCTGGACGATGACGGGGACACTGATGCCGGCTTCGCGAATTTTCGCCAGCACGCCCATACCGTCGAGGCCGGGCATCACGAGATCGAGGATGAGGGCATCAATGACGGGGCCATCGGAGGTCGTCAGCGCGGCGATGGCGGCGTCGCCGCCCTCGACCACGATCGCCTCATAGCCCGACCGCCGCACCATGTTTTCGACGAGTCGACGCTGTACCGCGTCATCGTCCGCGATCAAAATGGTGGCAGTCATGGCATTCCCCGCACGCTACAACTATCTGTACCGAATCGAGGCACACTGGCGGACGGTGATTAATGCGCTCTTAAGGTTTGCCGCCCGCTCGCCATGCAACGGTTTTCTTCCTGGTCGGAACTAAAAAAGAAGGTCTGGATCGATAATGGCTTCGCGTTCCTCCGCTTCACGCAAATCCGCCGTCGCCCGCAAGCCCGCCTCTCATCGCAAGCCCGCCGTGAAAAAAGGTGCCGTCGCAAAACCGGATGGGGGACGTTTGCCGGAATGGAATCTCGCAGACCTTTATTCCGGAATCGATGCTCCCGAGGTGGTGCGCGATCTCGAGAGGGTCGATGCGGACTGCAAGGCGTTCGAGGCCGACTACAAGGGCAAGCTCGCGACGGAAACCTCAAAGCCCGAAGGCGGTGCGTGGTTGGCTGAAGCCGTGCGGCGTTATGAGACGATCGACGATCTCGCGGGCCGGCTCGGTTCGTATGCGGGGTTGATCCACGCCGGCGACAGCGTCGATCCTTCGATCTCGAAATTCTACGGCGATGTCTCCGAACGCTTGACGGCGGCCTCGGTTCATCTGCTGTTCTTCGCGCTGGAACTCAACCGCATCGACGACGACGTGATCGAGCGCGCGATGCGGGCGCCGGAGCTTGGGCATTATCGCCCGTGGATCGAGGACAGCCGCAAGGACAAGCCGTACCAGCTCGAGGATCGCGTCGAGCGGCTCTTCCATGAGAAGTCGCAGACCGGCTATTCCGCCTGGAACAGGCTGTTCGACCAGACCATTGCAGGGTTGCGGTTCAGTGTTGGGTCCAAGGATTTGGCGATCGAACCGACGCTGAACCTGTTGCAGGATCGTTCGCCGGACAAGCGCAAGGCCGCCGGTCAGGCGCTGGCGAAAACCTTCAAGGCCAATGAGCGAACCTTCGCGCTCATCACCAACACGCTCGCCAAGGATAAGGATATTTCCGACCACTGGCGCGGCTTTCAGGACGTTGCGGATTCGCGCCATCTGAACAACCGCGTCGAGCGCGAGGTAGTGGATGCGCTGGTGGCGTCGGTGCGCGCAGCCTATCCGCGGCTGTCGCATCGCTATTATGAGCTCAAGGCGCGCTGGTTCAAAAAGAAGAAGCTCTCCCATTGGGACCGCAACGCGCCGCTGCCGTTCGCCGCCACCGGCGTCATTCCGTGGAACGACGCGCGGAAGATGGTGCTAACGGCCTATGGCGATTTCTCGCCGGAAATGGCCGGCATCGCCGAACGATTCTTCACCGACCGCTGGATCGACGCGCCGGTGCGTCCCGGCAAGGCGCCGGGCGCGTTCTCACACCCGACCACGCCATCCGCTCATCCGTATGTGCTGATGAACTACCAGGGCAAGCCGCGCGATGTGATGACGCTCGCGCATGAACTCGGCCATGGCGTGCATCAGGTGCTCGCTGCGAAGAACGGCGCGCTGATGGCGCCGACGCCGCTGACGCTTGCGGAAACCGCGTCAGTCTTTGGCGAGATGCTGACCTTCAAGCGGCTGCTGGCGCAGACCAAGAACGCGAAGCAGCGGCAGGCGCTGCTCGTCGGCAAGGTCGAGGACATGATCAATACCGTGGTGCGGCAGATAGCGTTCTACACCTTCGAGCGCGCCGTCCACACCGAGCGCAAGAACGGCGAACTCACCGCCGAGCGCATCGGCCAGCTCTGGCTCAGCGTGCAGGGTGAAAGCCTTGGACCCGCGATCGAGATCAAGCCGGGCTACGAGACTTTCTGGATGTACATCCCGCATTTCATCCACTCGCCGTTCTACGTCTACGCCTATGCCTTCGGCGATTGCCTGGTGAACTCGCTCTACGCGGTCTATGAGCACGCGTCCGAAGGGTTCGCCGATCGTTATCTTGCGATGCTCGCCGCTGGTGGCACCAAGCACTATTCCGAACTGTTGAGCCCGTTCGGGCTCGACGCCCGGGATCCGAAGTTCTGGGACGGCGGATTGTCGGTCATCGCCGGTATGATCGATGAGCTGGAGACGATGGGATAGGTATTGACCGACCTTCGTTGCCTATAAATGCGTGTATTTTTCAACCGGAAGATGTTTTTTCTGTCGCGTGGTCCATCGGAAGCCAGATGGTGACGAGGACAGGACGGCCTTTCGGTTTCCAGCCGGAAGGCCGTTCTGTCCAAACCGTCAGGCAACGGCGGCCTTGAGCGCGAAAATCGGCCAATTGCGGCCTCGCGCCGCTCAATTTCTACATTTTGTACATTAAAGAGACGATGACTTCGCCAACGGGGCCGCCACACCGTTGCTCTGTCTTCCCGATTGCGCTAATTGCTCAAGGGCAAGATCAACCTTGGCTGGAGACTTGACGTGTCAGATCATAGCGAAATCGTGTACTCGACCGCGGACGGAATGGATTATCCGGCGCATGAGGATATGTATAAGACGTTCATCAAATTTGGGACGATCGGCACCGCTGCTGTGATCACCCTTGTCTCGCTGATGGCGATTTTCCTCACCTGATTGTCCGGTCGTCGTTCCGGCCGTCCTTGATTTCCATTCGCTAACAATGTGGCTGGTGCTTTAATCGTGCGTGGCCGTCGGCTGCGGGAGGCATCATGAAGATTGCAATAGCGAAGGAAATCGATCCCTCCGAGCCGCGGGTGGCTGCGTCACCCGATACGGTGAAGAAGTTCAAGGCGCTCGGCGCAGATGTCGCAATCGAGCCGGGCGCCGGGATCAAGTCGGGAGTGCCGGATTCGGACTTCGTGGCCGCGGGAGCCGTGGTCAGCCCCGATGCGCTCAAGGACGCCGACATCGTCGTCAAGGTGAGGCGGCCCGAGGCATCCGAACTGGCGCGCTACAAGCGTGGCGCGCTGGTAATCGCTATCATGGATCCTTACGGCAACGAGGCGGCGCTAAAGAAGATCGCGGACGCCGGCTTGTCGGCTTTCGCCATGGAACTGATGCCGCGTATCACGCGCGCTCAGGTCATGGACGTGCTGTCGAGCCAGGCGAACTTAGCCGGCTATCGCGCCGTCATTGAGGCGGCCGAGGCATTCGGTCGCGCATTTCCGATGATGATGACCGCAGCCGGTACCGTGCCGGCCGCGAAGGTGTTCGTTATGGGGGTCGGTGTTGCCGGTCTTCAGGCGATCGCGACCGCGCGCCGTCTCGGCGCCGTCGTCACCGCAACCGACGTCCGTCCCGCTACCAAAGAGCAGGTGGAAAGTCTCGGTGCCAAATTCCTCGCGGTGGAGGACGAAGAGTTCAAGAACGCGCAGACCGCCGGCGGCTACGCCAAGGAAATGTCGAAAGAATATCAGGCCAAGCAGGCCGCTTTGACCACAGAGCACATCAAGAAGCAGGACATCATTATCACGACGGCGCTAATTCCGGGACGTCCCGCGCCGAAGCTCGTGACGGCGGAAATGGTGCGCTCGATGAAACCGGGCTCGGTGCTTGTGGATCTCGCGGTCGAGCGCGGCGGTAACATCGAGGGCGTCAAGGTGGGCAACGTCGTCGATCTGGATGGCGTGAAGATTATCGGCTTCACCAATGTCGCGGGCCGTGTCGCCGCCTCGGCATCGAGCCTGTATGCCCGCAACCTGTTTTCGTTCATCGAGACGCTGGTCGACAAGACGACCAAGGCGCTCGCGGTGAATTGGGACGACGAACTGGTCAAGGCCACCGCGCTGACCAGGAATGGCGCCGTCATTCATCCGAACTTCCAGCCGAAAAGCGCATGACGATCGTGCGCACAGCCGGTGAACCGGTTATCCCGGAAGGCACGACGCGCGGGTTCATCTGCGGATTCCCGATTCACGCCATCGGCGCGAACGCGATGCGTTCGTCGCCTGGCATGCTCCGGAACGACGAATAGGAACGTCTCCATGGATCATATTGTTCAGGCCGTCGATCCCTTCGTGTTCCGGCTGTCGATTTTCGTCCTGGCCGTCTTCGTCGGCTATTTCGTTGTGTGGTCGGTGACGCCCGCGCTGCACACGCCGCTGATGTCGGTCACCAACGCGATCTCGTCGGTGATTGTTGTCGGCGCGCTGCTCGCTGTCGGCGTCGGGATGATCTCGGCGGGCTCGGGCTGGGCGCGGGCCTTCGGTTTCGTCGCGCTCGTATTTGCCTGCGTGAATATCTTCGGTGGTTTTCTCGTCACCCAGCGAATGCTGGCGATGTACAAGAAGAAGCAGAAGTGAGCGGGGATCTCAAATAAATGTCGTCATGCCCCGCGGAGGCGGGGCATCCAGCAGGCCGTGACTGCCTGTCAAGTCATGACCGTTTCGGATGACTGGATCATCCGCTTTTTGCGGATGATGACAGAAGAAGGGCTCTTAGATAGATGAACGCCAATCTTTCCGCGCTGCTATATCTCGTCGCCGGTGTTTTGTTCATCCTGTCGCTGCGCGGGCTGTCGAGTCCGGCGTCGAGCCGCCGGGGCAATTTCCTCGGCATGACCGGCATGGCGATCGCGGTCGCGACCACGCTTGCGTCGCATCCGCCCGCCGACACCCTGGCGTGGCTGCTGGTGATCCTCGGGATCGCGATCGGAGGCGGTATCGGCGCGGTGGTCGCGCGCCGTGTGCCGATGACGTCGATGCCGGAACTGGTCGCCGCGTTCCACTCGCTGGTCGGCATGGCGGCGGTGCTGGTCGCGGCGGGCGCGTTCTATGCGCCGGAAGCCTTCGGCATCGGCACGCCGGGCCATATCCATACGCAGAGCCTGATCGAGATGTCGCTCGGCGTCGCCATCGGTGCATTGACGTTCACGGGCTCGGTGATCGCGTTTCTGAAACTGTCAGGTCGCATGAGCGGCGCCCCGATCATTCTGCCGGTACGCCACATCATCAACATCGCGCTCGGTCTGGCGCTGGTGTTCTTTGTTGTCGGTCTGGTGATGTCCGGCAGCGTGCTTGATTTCTGGCTGATCGTGATTCTGGCGCTGCTGCTCGGTGCGCTCTTGATCATTCCGATCGGCGGCGCTGACATGCCGGTCGTGATTTCGATGCTGAATTCGTACTCCGGCTGGGCGGCGGCCGGCATCGGTTTCACGCTCGGCAATTCGGCGCTGATCATCACCGGCGCGCTGGTCGGCTCCTCCGGCGCGATCCTGTCCTACATCATGTGCCACGCCATGAACCGTTCGTTCATCTCGGTGATCCTGGGCGGCTTTGGTGGCGAGACGGCGGCGGCCGGCGGCGGCAGCGGCGAGGTCAAGCCGGTCAAGCTCGGTTCGGCGGATGACGCCGCCTTCATCATGAAGAACGCACAGAAGGTCATCATCGTGCCCGGCTACGGCATGGCGGTGGCGCAGGCCCAGCACGCGCTGCGCGAGATGGCCGACAAGCTCAAGGCCGAGGGCGTCGAGGTGAAGTACGCAATTCATCCGGTCGCAGGCCGAATGCCCGGCCATATGAACGTGCTGCTGGCCGAGGCCAACGTGCCTTACGACGAGGTGTTCGAGCTTGAGGACATCAATTCGGAATTTGCCCAGGCCGACGTGGCCTTCGTTATCGGCGCGAACGACGTCACCAACCCGGCGGCGGAGGACGACAAGTCTTCGCCGATCTATGGCATGCCGGTCTTGCAGGTCTGGAAAGCCGGCACCGTGATGTTCATCAAGCGCTCGCTCGCATCCGGCTACGCCGGCATCGACAATCCACTGTTCTATCGGGACAACACCATGATGTTGCTTGGCGACGCCAAGAAGATGACGGAGAATATCGTCAAGGGCATGTAATATGGCGGCGTTCAACAGCGGGAGGCCGATATGGCTGACAACAAGGCGAAGCGAGGCGGAAGCGATCGCGGCTTGATAGCGTTGAGTGAAGCCTACGAGGTCCGTTACTGGTCCAAGAAATTCAAAGTTACGCCGTTGAAGCTGAAGGCCGCCGTCAAGGTTGTCGGCCGTTCCGCCAGGAAGGTCGAGGCCTACATCAAGCTGCAGAAGCACAAGGCGAGTGACCGGGCGCTGATTGCGCTGAGCCAGCCCTACGAAGTCAGCTACTGGTCGAAGAAGTTCAAGGTGACCCCTGCAAAGCTTCGCGCCGCGGTCAAGGCGGTCGGGCATTCCTCCAAGAAGGTCGGCGCCTATCTCTCGCCCAAGAAGGCCGTCAAAAAGAAGAAAACCGTCAAGAAGAGAGCCGCTGGCAAAAAGAAGACGACGGTGAAGAAGGCAAAAAAGAGCGTCCGTAAGCGCGCCACATAGCCGCTTGCCGGCTTATGAGTTCGCACCCTTCAATGCCGCGGTCAGCGTGGATTTTTCCCGCGCTGGCCGTTTTGTTTTTTGGTGCCGCGACCGCTCTCGGCATCACCTTCGTCCCGTCGGTGGCCGGTCTCCTGTTCGCGGCCGTGCTGCTGGTGATCCTGTTCGGCACCGTCTTCGCAGCCGTGCATCACGCCGAGGTTATCGCGGAGCGGGTCGGCGAGCCTTACGGCACGTTGTTGCTGACGCTCGCGGTCACGATCATCGAAGTTTCCCTGATCGCGACGATCATGCTGGGCGACAAGGCGGTGCCGGCACTGGCACGGGATACCGTGTTCGCGGTGGTCATGATTGTCTGCAACGGACTGGTCGGGATCTGCATCCTGTCCGGCGGCCTGCGTTACCGCGAGCAGAAATTCCAGCCTGCGGGCGTCAATATCTATCTCAGCGTGCTGATCGTGTTCGCGACGATCACCCTGGTGATGCCGAACTATACTCTGACGACGCCGGGGCCGCTGTATTCGGAACTGCAGCTTGGTTTCGTCAGCGTCGTCACCATCATGCTTTATGCGGTCTTTCTGTATACGCAGACGGTTCTGCACCGCGACTATTTCATCGTCGGCGATAGCGCCGGTGGCGGGGAAGGGCATGCTTCGAACCGCATGCTGGCGCTGAGCGTCGCGCTGCTGCTGATCTCGCTGCTTGCCGTCGTGCTGCTGGCGAAGAAGTTCTCGATGGTGGTCGATGCGGGTATCGCGCTGGCGGGCGCGCCGGAGGCGCTCGCCGGTGTCCTGCTGGCGCTGCTGGTGCTGCTGCCGGAAAGCATCGCCGCGATTTCGGCAGCTCGGCAGAACGATCTGCAGAAGAGCATCAATCTTGCGCTCGGCTCCTCGCTGGCAACCATAGGCCTGACGATTCCGGCCGTCGCGGTGGCCGTCTATGTCATGGATAAGCCGCTCGAACTCGGTCTCAGCGCCCAGAAGATGATCCTGCTCGCAATAACGTTCCTTCTGAGCATGCTGACTTTCGGAACCGGCCGCACCAATATCCTGTTTGGAATGGTCCACATCGTCGTGTTCGCGATCTATATCTTCATGGTGTTCGTGCCATAGTCCAACAATGAACGGAACCGCCGAGGCCTCGCCTGTGGCGATGCTTTGAGGACCTAATGTATCGACGTTCCCTGCGCCGGATCCGCCATCGCGCCTATCTCGCGTTCACGCTGGGGTTCATGGCATCCGCCGCTGCGAGCCAGGAGATGCCGGATCACGAACATATGGGCCATGCCGTCTCCGGAGAAATGGCCAGACATCATCCCGAGCCCGCACGTCCAAGACATAAACACCCGGCGGCGATGCGGAAGCCTTCGACACCCGTGGCCATGACGGACATGGACCATGGGACGATGGGTCCCGCGCATATGGGGCATGAGATGGCCGGCCATGGTTCGATGAGCGGATTTCTTGGACCCTACATGATGGCGCGCGAGGCATCGGGAACGAGTTGGCAGCCGGACACCTCGCCGCACGAAGGGCTTTATCAGCAATTCGAAGCCTGGAGCGTGACGACACACGGCTCCGTCAACCTGAATTACGACCGGCAGCCCGGCCTGCGCGGTGCGGACAAAACGTTCGTCAGCGGCATGCTCATGACCATGGCCCAGCGGCCGCTCGGAGACGGCACCTTCGGCGTGCGTGCGATGCTCTCACCCGAGCCGCTGATGGGCGCAACGGGTTATCCGCTGCTGCTGGCAACTGGCGAGACCGCCGACGGCGTGTCGCATCTGGTCGATCGCCAGCATCCGCACGATCTGGTCATGGAACTGGCTACGACCTACAGCCGAAACCTCACTGCGAACTCGAGCGTCTTCGTCTATGGCGGCCTGCCTGGCGAACCCGCGCTCGGTCCGCCGGCATTCATGCATCGCACCAGCGGCATGGATAATCCGGAGGCGCCGATCAGCCATCACTGGCTTGATTCGACGCACATCACGTTCGGCGTGGTGACGGCCGGCGTCGTCCTCGACAACTGGAAGTTCGAGGCTTCGACGTTTCGTGGCCGCGAGCCCGACCAGTATCGCTACGACATCGAGCGGCCGGCGCTCGACAGCTTCGCGGGCCGCGTGAGCTGGAATCCGGCTCGCGAATTGTCGTTGCAAGTGTCCTATGGTCACCTGAATTCGCCGGAGCAGCTCGAACCGGCGGTCAACGAAAATCGCCTCACGGCATCTGCGATCTACACGACTCCGTTTGGGGACGGGCATCTCTGGAGCGCGACGGCGGCTTGGGGCCGCAAGTTGCTCAGTCCGGGGGATTCGCTGGATGCCTATCTGCTCGAAAGTTCCATGATTCTGAAGAACAACTGGACGCTGTTCATGCGCGCGGAGCGGGTCATGGAAAGTGAACTGACCCATGACATTCCCGGTCTCGAAGACAGGGCTTTCGTCGTCGGCAAAGTCTCAGTCGGCGGAATCTACGATTTCATCCGAACCGATCATGCCAAGTTCGGCATTGGTGGGCTCGTCAGCCGCTACCTGCTGCCGGACGATCTGAAAGTGGTCTATGGGCGCGACTTGACCGGTTTCATGGCGTTCGGCCGGATCAAGCTGCTTTGACGCTGGAGCTGTAACCGCGTTTTCTTCAGGCGAACCGGTATCCATCCCGGGTCAAGCCAGCGGACATGCTTCGCTCGAAAACGCTATAATGGACACGAAACGTTACGGCGGATCATCCACTTGCCACCGATCGGTCGCGATTGATCCCTCAATCGGCCCCAAAGTTTCCGCATCAGACAGCGCGGGGAGAGGCCGGTCATGCTGAAATACGCTTCCAAGTTCTTTTTCGAAAAGATCATGCCATCCGTGGTGGCGACGGTGACAGGCGCCTACATCGTCAACCACTATATCGTTAGCAAGCCCGCCGATGCGTCGCCCCCCGCCGCCGTGTCGTCCGCCGTGGTGCCCGAAAAGGCCGGCAGCAACAATCTTGAAGCTGGGGTTCGAGCGAAGGGTATTTCCGAAAAGGCGATCGCGACCGTGCCTGCCGACAAGGTCCAGCCCGAGACGGCTGCGGAAAAACCCGAGAAGCGGGCGGAAACCGCGAGCTCGCCGATCGATACGAAAAAACATCAAACGGCGCGTCGCGAGAAAGCCACCGCCAAGGTGACGTCCACGCCGGCTGTTCCGGCACAGACAGCCTCGCTCCGGGAGGATCAACGCGATGCCAATGATCTTGCGCGAGCCGCTATCGATCGCTTGCGCAGCACAAACGATGTGCCTGTGCGAGTTGAGGCGTCACGCCCTCAATCGGAGGGCTCTCGATCGCAGCAGGATGTCGATCGCCAGCCGGTCGAATCCACGTCACCACGCGTGCAAGAGATCCCGCGCGCTGCTTCCCAGCCGGCGATGAAGCCCCTCCCGCCTGCGATCGAGGTGTCGGCGCCGGCTGTCGAAACGCTTAGGCCCGACGCGAGGGGAGCGGAGGAGGGACCGCGTTCCGACCGAGCCGATCATGTGCGGCTGCCGGTTCCGCCTGCAGATATTCCGCAAGCGTCGCAGCCGCTCGATCTTGAGGCTGACGCGGCGGCGCGCGCCCATACCTCAGTCGCCGACGACGTGCTTTCGGCTGCAAAATCGGTTGTCCAGGCGGTGCTGCCGAAATAGCCGCCGCCACAAAAACAAAAACGCGGGACTGGAGCCCGCGTTTTATTCAAAAGCAGTTGAAAGCGATTGTTTAGCGCGGTCCACGCGGACCGGCACCCGGACCGCCACGGCCGCCTGCGCCAGGTCCAGCGCCAAAAACCGGCTTCGGCTTCATCGGCAGCAGGCCTTCGCGCTGCAGCTTCTTGCGCGCAAGCTTGCGGGCGCGGCGCACGGCTTCGGCCTTTTCGCGAGCCTTCTTTTCGGAGGGCTTTTCGTAATGACCGCGGAGCTTCATCTCGCGGAAAATCCCCTCGCGCTGCATCTTCTTCTTCAGCGCCTTGAGGGCTTGATCGACATTGTTATCGCGAACGAGAACCTGCACGCGGCATCCTCTTTTAATTGCACGGATTGAGAATTCGTCGGACGGCGGAAAGGCCGACAAAGGCCAATCCCTCAGCGTCAAGGGCACCGATGTATCAGATCAAGACGCGGATGTCCACCGTTGGGCAGTGGCTCGGTTCGCAGGAAACGCCGGAAATTCAGGTGGAATACCCCCAAAGAGCCGCCATTGGGGTTCAGGAACAACTCACATCGGGTTTCTATGGGATCTGAGTCGGGGTGGTTGATCCCCGCAACCGAGGGAGGCGTGTCATGGACGTCAGGAAATACGCGGCCGAACTGATCGGCACTTTCTGGCTGACCTTTATGGGCTGCGGCAGCGCGGTCATCGCGGCTGCGTTTCCGCAGGTTGGTATCGGATTGCTGGGCGTGGCTTTTACCTTCGGTCTGAGCGTCGTCACCATGGCCTACGCGATCGGGCACATCTCGGGCTGCCATCTCAACCCGGCGATCACGGTGGGTCTGACTGCCGGCGGCCGGTTTCCGGCAGGGCAGGTGGTGCCGTATGTCATCGCGCAGGTCATCGGTGCGGTAGCGGCTGCGGCGCTGCTTTATGTGATCGCCAGCGGGGCTCCGGGTTTCGATGTCGCCAAGGGCTTTGCGTCGAACGGCTACGGCGAGCACTCGCCCGGTCACTACAGCCTCATGGTCGGCTTCATCACCGAGGTGACGATGACAGCCATGTTCCTGTTCGTCATCATGGGGTCGACGCATGGCAAGGCTCCGGTAGGTTTCGCGCCACTGGCAATCGGACTGGCGCTGGTGATGATTCACCTCGTCAGTATTCCCGTCACCAATACGTCGGTGAATCCGGCGCGCAGCACCGGTCCGGCGCTGTTCGTCGGCGGCTGGGCGCTGGAGCAGCTCTGGCTGTTCTGGGTGGCGCCGTTGATTGGCGGCGTCATCGGCGGCTTGGTCTATCGCGGACTCAGCAACGAGCCGGAAGGCGTCGTTGCTGGAAAATAAGCGGAAAAGTCGGCAAGAGCTGCGATCGGCGGCTCTTGCCGACTTACAGCGTTCGACCGGGAGTGGCGCCGATTTCTGCCCCGGGCAACAATCGGCGTGAGGTCGCTCACGCAACCCGCTGATAGACACCCTTCGTCGTCACCACGAAATCGATGCGGCCGTCCGTCAGGGCGCGTGCGCATTCGGCGGGTGTGTTGACGATAGGCTCCTCGTGAACGTTGAAGCTGGTATTGACCAGTACGGGTAGGCCGGTTTTCGCCTCGAATCGTTGCAGAATGCCGTGATACAACGGGTTGTCCGCTTGGCGGATGATCTGCGGCCGTGCCGAGCCGTCGACATGGACCACCGCCGCGATGCGCTTGCGCCAAGGCTCGTGCACGTCGGTGGCGATTGTCATGTAGTCGCAGGCGCGGGCATTGACGGAGGTGACGTCGAAGACTTCGGCGGCCTTCTCGGCCATCACCACAGGCGCGAACGGCATGAACTCGGTCCGTGACAGCCGCTCGTTGAGAACGTCGTGCGTGTCCCGGCGCGACGGGTTGGCGAGGATCGAGCGTGCGCCGAGGGCGCGGGGCCCGAACTCCATCCTGCCTGTATAGATCGCGCCGATCTCGCCTGCCGCCAGACAGTCGGCGGCTGTGTTCAGCGGATCTTCGGAGACAAGGCGAACCAGCGGATTGGCGGCGAGCGATTGATCGATCGCATCGGTGTAGTCGCGGCCGAGCAGCACGGGCCCGAGCGACCGCCGATGCTGGAGCCACGCGGGCATGCCGTCGCGTTCAAGCAGATGAAGCAGCGCCGCGCCAATCGTCAGTCCTTCATCGCCCATCGCCGGAAAGACAAAAATCTCATCGAGAGCAAAACTCTCGGCGAGCAGACGGTTAAGCTTGACGTTTGCGAACAGCCCGCCGGCCAACCCGAGATTGCGGCTCGGATATCGCTTCAACAGCGTGCCGACCGATCGCAGCATCACGTCTTCGACGACTTTCTGAATCGATGCTGCGACATCTTCGCGTCGGCCCTTTTTCGCAAGGCTCGCCATCGTGCGCTTCATGTGGGTGTATCCGCGAAAACGCGAATGAACCCGGCCGCTCTCGTCGACATCGAAAAAGGACGCCAGCTTGTCGTAGAAAACAGGATTGCCGAATGCGGCCAGTCCCGTCAGCTTTCCTTCGTGACGGTTGGGTCGAAAGCCGAGCGCCAGCGTGGCTGCGCTGTAGGCGCGGCCGAGGCTGTCGACCGGTTTCAGAAGGAAGTCGGTCTCGTTGCCTCCGTAGATTGTTTTGATCTCGCCGTTAGAGAAATGGCGATGGCTGTAGTTGACCTTGTCGCCACCGCCATCTGCCGTTACCAGCAGCGCATCCTGCCAGCCGCTGTAGAACAGCGTCGGCAGTGCATGGCATTCATGATGGTTGGCGAAGCCGATATGCATATCAGGACGAAAACCATAGTCCCGTCTGAATGCGTCGAAATCGAACATCGCGGCGTAATCGTGGGAATGCATGCGGTCGATTTCGCCGATCACATAGCGAAAGTATTTTCCCTTCGAGCGCCGCATCATCGTGGCGAGCCGTTCGCCGATGCCTGGCACGCGCCGGCAATAGCGCGCCTCGAACAGCATGCGGCTCATGATGACGGCGTCGACGTCGTGTCTTGTCAGGCCGGCGATCGATAATACTTCGTCGATGCAAGCATCCGGAAAGGTGTTTCCATCGCCCTTTTTCCGGGTCAGGCGCTCGAGTTGAATGGCTGCAAGAAGATCGTAGTCGCGAAACAGCGCAGCTGAAGAATCATGAGGTCCGCAATGGATCCCAAGAATTATCTCGCCGTTTTTCATTTGGACTGTTTGACTTCCGTGACATGGCCCATCTTGCGGCCGGCGCGTGGCGGTCCCTTGCCGTAGATATGCACGGAAGCGCCGGGCACGGTGAGCCACTTCTCGTAGTCGAGGATGTCGTCTCCGATCAGGTTT
Organism: Nitrobacter sp. JJSN; assembly: GCF_051912485.1. Lineage (GTDB taxonomy): Bacteria > Pseudomonadota > Alphaproteobacteria > Rhizobiales > Xanthobacteraceae > Nitrobacter. The sequence goes on from NZ_CP196822.1 coordinate 727,508, forward strand.
GTCATGACGGCGCTGCCGTGCCGGACCGGCTTGCCGAGCGGCCAGCCGGCAACTGCGCGGATGTGCTGCTCGAATTGCGAGACCGAGGCGCCATCGAGCGTCCAGTGCCCGGAGTTGTGGACCCGTGGCGCGATCTCGTTGACCAGCAGCGTCAGCCCGTCGGCGCTCGGCACCACGAACATCTCGACGGTCAGCACGCCGACATAGTCGAGTGCGGTTGCAATCTTTTTCGCGATGTCGCGCGCCTGCGCAGCGAGCGTATCGGGGATCACGGCCGGTACGCGTGAATATTTCAGGATGTGATCGCGATGCTCGTTCTCGGTCACGTCGAAGCATTCGACGCCGCCATCGGCACCGCGCGCTGCGATCACGGAAATCTCGCGCTCGAACGGCACAAAGGCTTCCACGATTGCCGACCTGGTGCCGAGGTCGTCCCACACCTGACCAGGATCGTCGCCCTCGCGAATGATAGCCTGACCCTTGCCGTCGTAGCCGAAGCGGATGGTCTTGATCACCGCCGGCAGCCCGATGATTTTGATCGCCTCGCGCAACGCTTGTGCCGACGCCACGTCGACATAGGTGGCGGTGCCGATACCGAGTCCGGAAACGAAATTCTTCTCAACCAGTCGATCCTGAACCGTCTCCAGAATGCGATAGTCGGGCAGCACCGGCCGGCGTGCTGCGAGCACCATCGCGGTCGCCGCGGGGATATTCTCGAATTCATACGTGACGACGTCGACGTCGGCTACGAACAATTCCAGCGCCTCGACGTCGGCGTATTCGGCGCAAGTGGCGTTCTGCACGACGTCGAACGCCGGCGAGTCCGGATCTGGCGAGAACACCTGACACCTGAGGCCGAGGCGCGCCGCCGCCAACGCCAGCATCCGGCCGAGCTGGCCGCCGCCGAGAATACCGATGGTGTCACCCGGCTTGAGCGTCACCCGCCGAGAACCGCTCACGCCGATCCCTCCGGGCGCTCGCCCACTGCATCCGTCTGCTGTTTGCGCCATGCGGCGAGGCGGCCGGCCAGCGCCGGATCGCTGAGCGCGAGCACGCTCGCCGCCAGCAGCGCGGCATTGATGGCACCGGCTTTGCCGATCGCGAGTGTTCCGACCGGAATTCCGGCCGGCATCTGCACGATCGAATACAGAGAGTCGACCCCGGCCAGCGCTTTGGATTCGACGGGCACGCCAAGCACCGGGAGTTCAGTCAGCGATGCTGTCATGCCGGGCAGGTGTGCGGCGCCACCCGCGCCCGCGATGATGACCTTGAAACCCTCAGCCTTGGCGCCCTTGGCGAATGCGAACAGCCTCTCGGGTGTCCGGTGCGCGGACACGATTCGCGTCTCGCTCGTCACGCCAAGCGCGGCCAGCGTTTCCGCGGTGTGACGCATGGTCTCCCAGTCCGACTGGCTTCCCATGATGATGGCAACGGCGGCGGTCATTCATTATTTCTTTCAGGAATTCAGAAACATATTCCGGATTATAGGAGGCGTCTTGACGAGGCAAGCAGTCGGGAATGAACTATCCTTTCTTGGTGAATGGCGGCAAGCCTTGTGACGATGAAAAAGACACCGAAAGCGTCCTCTTCCACGGCCGTGAAACGCAAGGCGAGCCGCCGCAAGGCCGCGCCTGCCGCGCGGCTGGCCGCGCTCGCGCCCAAGCGCCAAACCGTACAACGTGACGTTGCGACCGACGCCAGAGGTGCCATCCGTCGCCTCAAATCCCAGCTCGCGGCGGCGCAGGCGCGGATCGCGGATCTTGAGGCGTTCGCGGATACCGATTTTCTTCTGGACGTCCTCAATCGCCGCGGCTTCGAACGCGAGCTCCGCAGATCGGTCGCCTATATCCGGCGTTATCATGCGAGCGGTGCGCTGTTCGTGCTCGACGTCGATCGCCTCAAGCCGATCAACGACGCTTTCGGTCATGCGGCGGGAGACGCGGTGCTGAAGGCAGTAGTCGCGGCGTTGTCCCGACACGTGCGATCTTCCGACCTGATCGGACGGCTCGGCGGCGACGAGTTCGCGCTGCTCCTGTGGAATCTCAGCGAGACCGACGCCAAAGCCAAGGCGGCCGCGCTCGAAGAGACCATTGATCGGCTGACATTGACTTTCCGCGGACGGACCATCACGGCCGGCGCATCGATCGGACTCGCCATCCTCGGACCGCACGCCGACGCGGACACGGCGCTGGAGCAGGCCGACTGCGCGATGTATGTCCGCAAGGCTCAGCGGCGGGATAATTGAGCAGTCGCCCAGTCGGTGGTCAGAGCATGATGTTGGAATGAGTCGCCATTCCAGACGCTGCCATTTAGGCAATGATATCCGGCGTGATCTGGTCTTCGATGAAGGCGATGCGGTCGCGCAACTGCAGCTTGCGCTTTTTCAGCCGCTGCAGCCGTAGCAAGTCGGGCGCGGGCGATTGATGCAGGGCATCGATGGCGGCGTCGAGGTCGCGGTGTTCCTGTTGCAGTCGGGCGAGCTCAGCTCCGAGTTCGCGCTCTTCTTCGTCGGTCATATGAGACGCACTTGAATCGCGAAGAGTTTGCGAAAAGTTGGAGGTTTTATCTCGGCGAATTATTGCCCTTGCCTGCGCGCCGCGCAAGTCGTCAGGTTCCATCCTTACGGTCCATTTCTGAATCCCGCAAATATGATTGACGGGCTTTCCTGTCCCATCGACAGCCGCCACGGTTCATGTAAAGTCAAAAATTCGGAGCGAATCTGAGGTTTAATCCTACCGAGGAGGTTCGAATGGCAATTCAGGCGCATCTCGCTGAACTGGAACGGAAACATCGGATCCTGGAAGGCGAATTGCACGATGCTCTCAGGCATCTTTCCACCGACGACCTGAGGATTGTCGAATTGAAGCGCCGGAAACTAATGCTCAAGGATGAGATCGAAAGACTGAAACTCTCCACGGCCGAGACCCTCCACTAAAACCCTTCCAATCTCTGCCTTTGAGGGTCGGCGGCGCTTGGCGTCGCGGATTGATTGCTGCCGGTTCGCGTCCGGCGCACGGCGTCCGGCTTTGTCGGGCTACCTCCCGGCCAGCGCGGCGACGTGGTCCGCGATCGCAAGTGATGCCGTCAGGCCGGGCGATTCAATTCCGAACAGGTTTATCAGGCCGGCCACGCCGTGGTCGGAGGGCCCCTCGATCATGAAATCCTGCGCCGCAACTGCCGGCGGCACGATCTTCGGCCGGATCCCAGAATAGGCCGGGAACAGGGCGCCGTCGGGCAGGTCGGGCCAGTAGCGCCGGATCGCCGGGTAAAACCGCGCCGCCCGCGTCGGGTCGACGTCATAGTCCGGGGCGTCGATCCATTCCACGTCGGGACCGAAGCGGGCCTGTCCCGCGAGATCCAGCGTGAGATGCACGCCGAGGCCGCCGGGCTCCGGAACCGGATAGATCAGGCGTGAAAATGGTGTGCGGACGCTGCAACTGAAATAGTTTCCCTTGGCGAGGTAAGCCGGCGGAATTCGATCCACGGGCATGCCTTCGATGCTCCGCGCCACCGCCGGAGCGCCAAGGCCGGCAGCATTGACCAGCAGATCGCAAGCGAGCGTCATCGGCGTTTCGCCGCCGGTTTCAATTTCCAGCCCGTTTGGCGTCGCCTTGGCGCGCAATAGCGGCGTCAGAAAAGCGAACGCCGCGCCATCCAGTTCGGCATCGCCGCGCAACGCCAGCATAAAGGCGTGGCTGTCGATAATGCCCGTTGATGGAGACAGCAGCGCGGCAGCGCATTGAAGCGCCGGCTCAAGCGCGCGGGCTTCGCCGCCGCTTAAGGATTGCATGCCTTCGACGCCATTGGCCTCCGCGCGCGCCCTGATAGCCTGCAACTTGCCGACCTCCTGCTCCGTCGTCGCGACGATCAGCTTGCCGCAGTTTTGGTGTGGAATGTCGTACTCGCGGCAATACGCGTAAAGTGCGTGTCGGCCGCTGACGCACATCCGCGCCATCAGACTGCCGGCGGGATAGTAGATGCCGGCGTGAATCACCTCACTGCTGCGCGACGATGTTGCCGTTCCGATCGCTTCCGCGGTTTCGAGGACGATGACCTCGCGGCCGGATCGCGCGAGCTTGCGCGCGATCGCAAGCCCGACCACGCCAGCACCGATGATGACGCACTCAACCTTGTCCATGGATCGGTTTCGGATTGCAGTGAGGACGTTTTGCGGTGAGAGAGTCCGCTCTCATTACCCTCGCAGCGTACCGGTGCAACTTGCGTTCCCGGTCTCCCGTTAGCAGGGCATTAATCATGAGAGACCAATTGTGCAATGCAAGCCGCATTTTCCGATCGCAGGGGTAAGTTTTTACCTGATTCAAACCCCTTGGGCCAGACACTCGCCCGGTAGATCTCGGGTGGGCGATGACTGGCAAGAATTGGCAGGCAGGTGGCAACCGCGTCGTTGCTGCAGTAGGGCTCATATACACGGTTGTCGCAGCGGCTCCTGCGGATGCGTGGGCTGTGGCCGTTATTTCACCGCACGGTGTTGCGGGGGCTGATGCCGGCGTGGCCCGGCAAATTCTTGTCGGCGGCTTTATTGCAGTTTGCTTTCTGGCGGCGGCCACCATCCGGGCGACGTCCTGGCTGCGCAGGGTCAGGCGATCGCGTCTGCGCAGACATGCATTCGAGCGCAAATCGCTGTCGCGCGAACTGGAAAAAACAAAGAAGTTCCTCGAAACCGTCGTAGACAACATTCCGGTGTCGCTGATCGTCCAGTGCGCCAGCGACGGCCATTACCTGCTCGCCAACCGGCGCGCTGAGGCTATTCTCAACCGCCGCCGCGAGGACGTCATCGGGCTGACTGCATCTGATATCTTCGATCCGCGTGAAGCGAAGCTGATCCTCGCCCGCGACGAAACGGCGATTGGAAACGGCGGCTTCTTGACCCAACACCCGATCAGCACCAGCGAGGGGTTGCGGCTGTTCCTGACCCGCCGCGTTACGGTGACCGCTGACGACGGCGAACCGCAATATCTGATCAAGACGCATGAAGATGTGACCGATCGCCGCCAGACCGAGTCGCGCATGGTGCACATGGCTTATCACGACGGGCTGACCGACCTGCCGAACCGCACCGCGTTCCTGAAAGCGCTATCGCAGATGATCGAGGCGTGCGAGGGCACGGGCGAGGAGTTCGCAGTGCTCTCGCTCGATCTCGCCGGCCTCAAGGAGATCAACGATGTGTTCGGCCAGGCGGTCGGCGACAAGGTGCTGATCGAGGTGGCGCACCGCATTCAGGACGCGGCGCACGGCGGCTTCGTCGCACGGCTCAACGGCGACGAATTCGGTGTGATCATCGATGGCGAGCAACCGGCCGCCGGCCAGGCGCTCGCCAAACAACTCGCCGAGGCAATGGCGCCGGAATTTCTGATCGATGGAAAGTCGATCCGAACAGGCTTCACTACGGGTATTTCGCTGTTTCCGCGCGATGGCACCGACCCGGCCTCGCTGCTCGCCAATGCCGGCGTAGCCCTGTTTCGAGCCAAGCAGAAATCGCGCGGCTCGATCAGCGTTTTCGAACCGGACATGGATCGGCAGATCCGCGATCGCCGCGCGTTGCATCAGGAACTGTCGAATGCCATCCGGAACGGCGAATTGTTGCTGCACTATCAGCCGCAGGTACGTACGGGCCGCAAACTCGTTGAAGGCGATGTGACCGGCTTTGAGGCGCTGGCGCGATGGATTCATCCGACCCGCGGTTTCGTTCCGCCCGGCGATTTCATTCCGCTCGCCGAGGAGAGCGGCCTGATCGTGGCAATGGGCGAGTGGATTCTGCGCGAAGCGTGTCGGGAAGCCGCGTCCTGGCCAAACCCGAAGCAGATATCGGTCAACCTGTCGCCGGTGCAGTTCGTTCACGGCGATCTGGTCGGCCTCGTTCATTCGATTCTGCTGGAAACCGGTCTCAATCCAAGCCGGTTGGAACTGGAGATCACCGAAGGCGTGCTGATCGAGGATTTTGAGCGCAGCTTGGCGCTGTTGCGACGGCTGAAGGCGCTGGGTGTTCGTCTCGATGGACGATTTCGGCAGTGGCTATTCGTCGCTAAGCTATTTCCAGGCATTCCCGTTCGACAAGATCAAGATCGACCGTGCGTTCGTCATGTACCTCGGATGCAATCCGCAGTCCGCGGCGATCGTCCGGGCGGTTATCGGCCTCGGCCACGGCCTCAACGTGTCAATCCTCGCGGAGGGGGTCGAGACGGCGGAGCAGCTTGGTTTTCTGGCCGACGAAGGCTGCGATGCGGTTCAAGGCTATTTCATCGGCCGACCGGCACCGATCGCGCAGTACGCGTCCCTGATCGGGCGCATTACCCAAGCTCCCGAAGCGTTGTCTCGCAAGGCCGGCTGACACCCAGTCCGCGACGAAATGTCGTGGCGGGGTCCTGCTGCGGGAGGCAGCCTGTCTGTCACGAGTAGAGCGGCGGATTTGACATTCGCTGCTCACTTGGGCGCAATCCCCCGCACCTGAATGTCGCATCCAAATCTCCGCCGGCAACGTGTATTGCCGGAGGTCGTTTGATTTGGGCGTTCGCAAGGAGACTCGCTGAACTGGATGTGATTGCTGGAATCGGATCACTGGCCTTCATCGCGAAACGAGACGGGATAGAATGACTAACGACGCGAGGCAAATCCCCGATGCGGCCCTGCCGGCCGACACGCCGCTGTTGCAGATCGATGCGGTGGTCAAGCGCTTCGGCGAATTTACCGCGGTTGACCGGCTGTCGCTCGACATCAAAGCGGGCGAATTTTTCGCACTGCTTGGGCCGAGCGGCTGCGGCAAGACCACTTTGTTGCGGATGCTGGCGGGTTTCGAGACGCCGGATGCGGGGCGTATCCTTCTTGATGGCCAGGACATCGCCGGCGTTCCGCCGCATCAGCGTCCAGTCAACATGATGTTCCAGAACTATGCGCTGTTTCCTCATCTCAGCGTGCGGGACAACATCGCGTTCGGGTTGAAACGTGCGGGCCTGCCGCGCGAGGAAATCACGAGCCGCGTCGCAGAAATGGTCGCGCTGGTGAAGCTCGAGGACATGGACAGGCGTAAACCCGACCAACTCTCGGGCGGCCAGAGGCAGCGTGTGGCGCTGGCGCGCGCGCTGGCGCGGCGTCCGCGGTTGCTGCTGCTCGACGAGCCGCTCGCGGCGCTCGACAAAAAGCTGCGCGAGAACACTCAAGCCGAACTGATGCGGCTGCAGCGCCAACTTGGCATGACTTTCATCATCGTCACCCACGATCAGGAAGAAGCGATGACGATGGCGGATCGCATCGGGGTCATGAACTCCGGGCGTCTGGAACAGGTGGCGACGCCGCGGCAGCTCTATGAGGTGCCGAATTCGCGCTGGGTTGCCGAGTTCGTCGGCGGTATCAATATCATCGATGGCAAGGTCGAATCGCGCGACGCCGGCCGAGTGACGGTCGCGACGCGGGATGCAGGGCGCGTGACCGCTGCGGCGCCCTCGCAGACGTTGGCGACAGACCAGGTCTGCGTTGCGATCCGTCCGGAGAAGGTTCGCTTGTCGCAGCGCGAGCCGGCAGCGGATGCGGCTCATGCGACGGAGATCAACCGCCTGGAAGGCGTCGTCGCCGGCATCAGCTATCTCGGCGGTCAGACCCGCTATCAGGTCAGGCTCGACTGTGGCGCGCTGCTAAACGCGTCGGTCGCCAACACGGCGCGGCTCGACCTCGACGCCTATGACACCGCGCAGCGCGTGGTGGCGTGGTTCGCGCCGGATGATTGCGTGGTGCTCGACCGATGAGCGGGCGACGTCTTTTCTCGGTTCCGGCCCGTAGGGCGTCGGTCGCGCCGTTTCTCTGGATGTTGCTGTTCTTCCTGTTGCCGTTCGGCTTCGTGCTCAAGATCAGCCTGTCTCATACGGCAATTTCGCAGCCGCCCTATCTGCCGGTGTTCGATCCGGCTGAGGGCATGGCCGCCATCAAGGCGGCATTCTCGGCGCTGTCGCTGGAGAATTTCAGGCTGCTCGCGTCGGATCATCTCTACATCCTGTCCTACCTGCGAAGCATCACAGTCGCTTTGATATCGACGGCGATCCTGTTCGCGATCGGCTATCCCGTCGCCTACGGCATGTCGCGACTGCCGACGCGGTGGCAACCGATCGCGATGATCCTGGTGATTGTGCCGTTCTGGACGTCGTTTTTGATCCGCGTCTATGCGTGGATCAACATCCTCCAGCACGACGGCATCCTCAACAAGACGCTGCTGGCATTGCATCTGGTGTCGACGCCGGTGGTGTGGCTGTCCACCGACACCGCGATGTATGTCGGAATCGTCTATTCCTACCTGCCGTTCATGATCCTGCCGCTCTACGCGGCGCTGGCCAAAATCGATTCCGCTCTGCTGGAGGCTGCCGCCGATCTCGGCAGTTCGCGGCTGACGACGTTCTGGCTGGTGACGTTTCCACTGTCGCTGCCGGGTGTCGGCGCGGGCGCGCTGCTGTGCTTCATCCCGATCGTCGGTGAGTTTGTGATTCCGGATCTGCTGGCGGGATCGAATTCGCCGATGATCGGGCAAACCCTGTGGCTGGAGTTCTTCACCAACCGCGATTGGCCGGTGGCCTCGGCGATCGCCGTCGTGATGCTGGTGCTGCTGTTGGCGCCGCTTCTCGTCTATGATCGGCTGCAGCGCCGCCAGCTCGAAGGGAGGCGGTGATGGCAAAGCCCGCACTCGCCGGACTGTCGCCGTTCAACGTCACGTCGCTCACGCTCGGGCTGGCGTTTCTGTACCTGCCGATCGTCGTTCTCGTGATCTATTCGTTCAACGCGTCGCGGCTGGTAACGGTGTGGGGCGGGTGGTCGCTGCGCTGGTACTTCGAATTTTTCAACGATGCGGCGATGCTGTCCGCGGCCGCGATGAGCCTGCGAGTCGGCGCGGTCTCGGCCACGGCAGCCACCATCCTCGGCACGCTCGCCGCAGTTGCCCTGACGCGCGGTGAAAGCTTCCGGGGACGCACGTTATTCTCCGGAATGCTGTACGCGCCGCTGGTGATGCCCGAGGTGATCACCGGGCTGTCCTTGCTGCTGCTGTTCGTTGCGGTCGATGCGGAGCGCGGGTTCTGGACGGTCACGATCGCGCATACCACGCTGACCATGTGCTTCGTCGCCGTGGTGGTGCAGTCGCGACTCGGATCGCTTGATCGAAGTCTTGAGGAGGCCGCGATGGATCTCGGCTGCGATCCGCTGCGGGCGTTCGTCAGCGTGACGCTGCCGCTGATCCTGCCGTCGATTGCCGCGGGCTGGATGCTGGCCTTTGCGTTATCGTTGGACGATCTGGTGATTGCGAGTTTTACCACCGGACCCGGCTCGACGACGCTGCCGATCCGGATCTATTCGGAGGTGCGCCTCGGCGTGAAGCCCGAGATCAACGCGATCTGCACATTGATTATCGGATTGATCGCAACCGTCATCATTGCGGCATCGCTGGCTTCTAAATTATCGAGTCGGCAGGGCGAGAGCGCCGCGCCGTTGTAAGTGCGGCTATTAGCGTTTTCGAGCGAGGCGGGTACCGATTTCGCGTGAAGAAAACGCGTCAAATCACAATCATAGAGCCGCTTCTGTTTCTATCAGAAACGAAAGGCTCGAAGGAACGTGCGTGTGATGAAGCAACATTCGTCAGTTCATGCGCGGCGTTTCGGATTCTGCCGGGACGGGTGGAGCGGCCGCCTCGGGAACCGCTTTCTGGTCGGTCAGATGCTCGATCACCGAACGCACCGTGTCACGCGCCTTGCGGTCCTTGACCGCATCGAGCAGCGGCGCCGACGCTTTGGACCGGCGGATCAGGCTTTCCGGATCGGGAAAGACCAGCGGATCATCCCACGGTCCCTGGATCACGAACGGCAGGTCGAAATTGTCAGCATTCGCCGCCGGCGTCAGGCTTGCGATGCCCTTGAGGTCGTAGTCGCGCGCAGGCACCGAGGCGGTGCCGGTGAGGACGAGACGCGCTGCCGGCCCTTCGACGCGCACATCGGTCGCGACTGCGATGCCGTCGTTGAAACTGAGGGCGATGTTCAGTGTGTCGAACGGCGTCTTGCCATTGCGAAAATTTCCACCGCCGGAGAGTGGCCGGCGCTCCAGCCGCTTCAGCAGTTGCTCGACGTTGAACCCGCTGATGGCGCCGTCGTGCCCGGTCAGGGTCGCTGTCCCGTCGAGCGACTGCGCCAGTCCGAACGGGCTCGAACCTTTGGCCTCGAGCGAAACATTCACATTGCCGCGCCCGGAGAGCTTGCCGGTGCCGAACAAATCGCTGGCGCAGGCTTGCAGATCGACGTCGGTGAGCTGAAACTGCGCCTTCACCTCGGCGGCCGCATCGGCGCGCGAGATGCCAAACGATCCTTTGGCGATCCCGTCATAGATTTGCGCTTCGCCGATGCTGAGCGCCAGCGTTCCGTTGCGAAGGTTGGCGCCGAGTGCGGTTTTGCCGAGCCTGGTCGAGCCGACGGTGACCTTCGCCGCCGAAAGCCGCATGTCGAGGTCGGTGGCGGACAATGCATTCAGATCGAACAACTGTCGGTTCCAGTCGCGAGCGCCGCTGGCGAGCAGGCGAATCGTCTGGACATAGGGCGTGAAATCGACCGCGCCGGCGGCCAGCGTTGCCTGCAGGGTCTGCCGTCCGTTGTTGGCGTAGGTCAACACGCCTTCGGCGACATTACCGTCGAGCTCGATGTTGACGTTGGTCAGCGCGATCGACGCGCCGATCACACTGGCGCGTGCCTTGAGCGCGAAGCGGCCGAACCCGCCGCTACCAGGCGGAGGCTGTCCGATCCAGCCCAACGCCTCGCGCAACGAGGTGCTGTCGGCGGCAAGCGTGCCTTCCATCATCAGGCTGATCGGGTTCGCGACCGTGCCCTCGAACGCGAATTTTAGCGGCGCGCTGGCAACCTTGACCTTCAGGCCGGACCGTTCGCCGGACAGTGCGGCCAGAAAATCGCTGAGGCTGATGCTGCCGTCGACACGTTCACCGCGCCAGTCGAACTGTCCGGTCGCGGCGAACGAGCGGGAGATCGAGGGCCATGCCAGCGACAGGTCGATGTCGCCGAGGTTCTCGGAGACCTGATTGGCGGTGTCCTCATAGCTGAGCTCGCCATCCTGGATCCGGATTTCCGAGAACGAGACCGGGCTGTCGGCTCCGGGCTTCATGGATCGCGCAATCGTTTCCACGAACGGGGTCCAGTTGCTTTGGCCGTCCGCGGTGCGCGTCACGCGGATGTGAGGGCGCAGCATCATGACGTCGGCGATCTGGAAGCGCTGCATCAAGAGCGGAAGCAGGCGCAGATTGGCGGTGAGCACGTCCACGCTGAGCACGGGAGCATCGGCGTCGCTGCCCTTGATGCGGACATCATGGAACGAAACATAGCTGCCGGGAAAAACCGAGACGTCGATGCGGCCACCGGCGACGAAGTCGAGGCCCGTCACGGCGCTGATCTGCGCTTCTACCGCCTCACGTAGGGCATCGCGGTCAAGCAGCCGCGACATCGCAATCAGCCCGGTCAACCCGATCAGCGCAACTCCCAGAATTGCCGCGACCGATATTCCCAGGCGCTTCATTCCTCGGGCCATCGTCAATGACATATCCGGGTTGGTTGACGCTCGCCGAGCGGTCGGGCACCGGTCGGACGCGCCGCAACTTGATTGGTTTTCTTGACGCTTTCAAGGCCGCCTGTGGTCAAATTCACTTCACGAGGACGACCACACATCCAATTGACGCACCGCACGGATTTTGCCTAATACTCGCCATTGACCGTGCCCGGAGCGCGCTGGTAAGCGGCACCTTCCTCTTTCAGGTCGCACCTCATGAACAAGGTTTACCCCGACGCCCAATTGGCCCTCGACGGCATCCTGAGGGACGGCATGATGATCATGTCCGGCGGCTTCGGACTGTGCGGTATCGCGGAGACGCTGGCCGATGCGATCCGCGACTCCGGCGTCAAGAATCTCACGGTCGTATCCAACAACGCCGGTGTCGACGGCATCGGCTTGAGCCGTCTGCTCGAGACGCGGCAGATCAAGAAGATGATCTCGTCCTATGTCGGCGAGAACAAGCTGTTCGCCCAGCAATATCTCGCCGGTGAACTTGAACTTGAATTCAATCCGCAGGGCACGCTGGCGGAGCGCATCCGCGCGGGCGGCGCCGGCATTCCGGCGTTCTACACCAGGACTGGCGTCGGCACCCTGATTGCCGAAGGCAAAGAAGTGAGAGAGTTCGACGGCGAGAAATATCTGATGGAGCGCGGGCTGTTCGCCGATCTCGCCATCGTTCACGCCTGGAAGGGCGACACCGCCGGCAATCTGGTCTATCGCAAGACCGCGCGGAACTTCAATCCGATGATGGCGACTGCGGCGAAGGTCACCGTCGCCGAAGTCGAACATCTGGTGCCCGCAGGCGAGATCGATCCCGATCACATCCATACACCCGGGATCTTCGTCAAGCGTATCGTTGAGGTAGGCACCGCAAGGAAGCGCATCGAATTCCGTAACACCCGTCCGCGTCCGGCGGCATGATCCCGGGGAAACAAGACCGGTTTGCTTCATCGCGGTCGGGACGACACTGCGCGTCGCCCTTGAGTTCCTCGCGATGACAAGAAGAATATGACAGGAGAGTCCCATGGCCTGGACCCGCGAGCAGATGGCGGCGCGTGCCGCCAAGGAATTGCGCGACGGCTATTACGTCAATCTTGGCATCGGTATCCCGACGCTGGTGTCGAACTTCATCCCTGACGGGATCGACGTTCAGCTCCAGAGCGAGAACGGCATGCTCGGCATGGGTCCGTTTCCCTATGAGGGGGAGGAGGATCCCGACCTCATCAACGCCGGCAAGCAGACGGTGAGCGAACTCCCGACCACCAGCTATTTCTCCTCAGCCGACTCGTTCGGCATGGTGCGCGGCGGCCATATCGACCTGTCCATCCTCGGCGCGATGCAGGTGGCGCAGAACGGCGATCTCGCCAACTGGATGATCCCCGGCAAGATGGTCAAGGGCATGGGCGGTGCGATGGATATCGTCGCCGGCGTCAAGCGTGTCGTCGTGGTGATGGAGCATTCCGCCAAGGACGGCCCCAAGCTGCTCAAGCAGTGCACGTTGCCGCTGACCGGCGAAAAGGTCGTCGATATGGTCGTGACCGATCTTGCGGTGTTCACCATCGACAAGCACGGCAAGGACGGCATGGTGTTGGTTGAACTCGCCGACGGCGCCACGCTGGACGAGGTCAAGACGAAGACCGAAGGCGAATTTCGCGTTGCGCTGAAGAACGCTTGAAGCGCAACGGCGACGCCGTGCTCATCTTCAAGTCTAGCGCCGTCCGCCGAGTTCTCGGGGCAGGAGGCTCGAGCTGATGTCGCCGTCTCCAACACCGGATTGCTGCTGGGTGTAGCCGGCCGAGAACGACAGGCTGAGGTTTGACGTCGGCCGGATCTCGACGCCCGCGTGGACACCATAGGCGGCTGTCGTGCCGGCACTGGGGCTGAAGGACATGATCGTGTTGAAGGCGTCCGGGCCGTATTTCAGGGTATCGACACCGCCGAACACCGTCACAGGCATATTGCCCGCGCCTTTGAAGCTGTAGCCGACCTGTGTGCTGTCATAAGACAGCGAACCGAAATTGCCGAATGCGCCACCGATGCTGTTCCAACCGAAGCCTGCGAACGGGCCGACGGGGGCGCTGTAGGCTCGGACAGAAAATCCGCTCTTGTCGGCTTGTCCGGCGTCAAAGCTTGGAACGTCGCCGTATGTTTCCACGCCGGTAGACTGAGTCGCACCGCCGCCAAAGCCGAACGGTCCAAATGGAATCCAGTATTTCACGGGCTCGCTCTGGGCGCGTGCCGCGGACCAGCTCAGGCAGAGCACGGCTGCTAAAACCAGACTACTTTTGCCTGAGAACGTCGACATCCGGGCTCCCGTGACCAGCTCACACAACTATAAGCCACAGATATGTCAGAGGCCAGCGATCCTGGATGACCGTCATATCAGCGGGTTCCATACTAGCGTGTCGGCATTGCTATTCCGAAGCCAGCGCCTTCGCTTGCGCAAACACCACCTCGATCAGCGTGCCGGAATGCGGCCCGGTCCTGATGTGAAACTGCGCGCGATTGGCTTCCACCAGCGCTTTGGTGAGCGATAGGCTGACGCCCGCGCTCTCCGAGGCCTGATCGCTCGGCGCCCGCGTGCGGAACGGCTCTGTCGCCGCGGCCACCTCGTTGTCGTTGAGTCCGTGCCCGGTGTCGCGCACGCGCAGCGCCACGTCACCGAAATCGTTGACCGCCGTCGAGACGATGACCTGGCCGCCGGCGTTGGCGAGATGGATCGAGTTTCCGATCAGGTTGAGCGCGATCTGGCGTAGCGCGCCCGCGTCTGCCACCACCGGCGGCAGCGTGTGCGCGAGCGAGGTGCGGATGATGATGCGCTCGCGATTGGCCTGCGGCTGCATCACCGCGACGCATTGCTCGACCAGTTCGTTGAGGTTCTGGTTGACGAAGGCGAGATCGAGTTTGCCGGTTTCGATCCGCGACAGGTCGAGCAGGTCGTCGATGAATGCGATGATGCGTTGGCCGGAGCTGCGGATGTCCTTCATGTATTCGACGTAGCGTTCGTTGCCGAGTGAGCCGAATTTCTCGTCGATCATCACCTCCGCAAAGCCGATAATGGAATTCAACGGCGTTCGGATTTCGTGGCTGATCCGCGCCAGCACGTCGGCCTTGGCGGTTGCCGCGCGATCGGCCTGCCGTCGCGCCTGCGACAGCTCGGTCTCGATCTTCCTGGCCTGCGACAGGTCGCGGAACACGGCGAAGAAGTTGGGGCCATCGGCCTGCGTCCGACCCATCGTCATCGAGAGCGGGATCAAGCCGCCCTCGCGCACGCGGCCCAACACCTCGCGCCCGTGATCAAGCAGGCTTGCGACGCCGTCGCCCGCAAGTCCGTTGAGATAATCGCGCACCGCGCCCTGGCTTTCCGGTGCGAAGAGATCGGCGAGATTAAGCTGCGTGAGACTGTCGCCGGAGTGACCGAACAGCGCTTCGGCGCTGCGGTTGCAGGCGGTGATGCGTCCGCCCTCGTCGAACATCAGGATGCCTTCGGCTGTGGTGTCGAGAATGGCGCCGAGTTCCTCGGCGGTGGCATGGCCCACGGCAGACGGTGCGGCTGTAGGCGTCGTCGAGGCGTTGGGATCGCAGATCAGGGCGTGGGCGGGCTCGTCCTCCCAGACAATTGCGAACAGATATGCGGCGACCGGCTGCGGTCGTTCGCCTGTCGGTGGCGTGGCTGAAATGGTGACGGGAGAGCCGGTGCCTGATGGGCTGTCGGCAGCGGGCATGCCGGATTCGACCAACAGAGCATCGAGCCCACCTGCCTGTTCCAGCGCATGCATGCTGTCGTAGCCGACCTGCACAAGAAAGGCCGGGTTGGCGTAAAGTACGCGGTCGAACCGGTAGATCATCACGCCGCTCGGGAGCAGGTCCAGCACCTGTCTGTCGCGCGCGCTGTCGTTCTGCGACGGAGGCGCGCTCTCAGCCCGCGGTGTAGGTTCGGGCAAAAACAATTCGTTCGCCTGCGGTCCGGTGATATCGGGTGATTCCGGGAGCGGTTCCGGCGCAACCGGCTGTTCGGCGACAGCGTCGGGCGCGGCGGCGTCCGGCTCGCCCTCCAGCCGCGCCGAGAGCTGGCGCGCCAACTCGTTGAAGGCGTTGTTCTCGACAGGGGTGAGCGAAGGCGGTTTCATGTCGGCCGAAGACCTGAACGGCAGGACATTCTTGGGCGTTTCCACGGCGGGGTCCGGTTCTGCTGGCTGTTGCACGGATTCGGGAGCGGCGGGCGCTGCGTCGGGAGACGTTGAGGTGCTGGCCGGCAGCGAATGGGAGGTCTTACTGAACAAAAATTCGTGACGCCGATGCGCTGCAAGCCGCGCCAAACCTTCGTGATCACGGCAGACGCCGAAGCCACGATAGCCTGCGAAATTGCGTGCGCGATCGTAGCTCGGCAGCCCTGACAGTTCGACGGGCAAACGCGCGTCGGAGCCGTCGACCGGCCAAAGCAGCGTGATGCCGCTCCAGGTGTCGCGGGTGGCGACCGCTTTCGCAACACGGCCGTCAGGATCTATTCCGAGCACATCGGTGATCTCGCTCCACAACCGGCCAAACCCCGCGGCGGTTCGCATGCCTATCACGCGTGTGAATTCGTCGGAGCCGAGCGAGAAGCGGCCCTCGGCATCCATCCGCCACATGAAGCGCAGAGGATGGCGGCGTATCTGCTGCAAGGGATCGTGCGACGGGTTCTCGTCCGGCTCGGACCGCGCGTCGACGGGATGTCCAGCCCACTCGACGGCTTGCGTCGGCGGAACGGCCGCCTCGTTCTGTGACGGTGGTTCGGATCGCGGTTCAGGCAACGGTGGCGGGTGAGGTGGGGCGGAGCGACCTGCGGCTTGCGGCGTCAACAGGGCGACGAGTCCGACGTCGTTGCCGCTGCCGACACGTTGCAGCACCATGTGCGCTGGTCCTATCGAGGTCTCGGCGCGGCCGTCGCGCAACGCGTCGTTGCGTAAACCATCCAGCTCTGCCTCGGCCAGACTGCCAAAGCCGAGCAGCGGCTGCGCGGCCTCGCTGGCGCCGACCAATCGGCCGTCCTGCGCGAACACGGCGATCGGCGTCTCGACGCCGTCCACCAGTCGTTGCAAGCGTTCGATCAGCGGCATGCCGCCGCCCGCCGGCTCCACACAGGTGATGAGGATGCCGCTGCCGCCGTCGGAGAAATCCAGCCGCGCGCAAGCGCAAGTGACGAGGCCGCCGAGCGCGGCGCCAAAGCCGCGCAGGCGTTCAAGTCGCACCGCGCCCGTTGGCGGCAGCCGATCCGCCAGTCGCGACACCTGACGCCGGTGCGGATCCGCGGGACCGAAGTCTCGCGATGCGAGCGCGGAGGCGTTGGCGGCACCGAATACGGAGCCGCCGACCGGATTGACCCATAAAATGCGGGCGCCGTCGAGCGACCACAGCCACGCAGGCAGCGCGCCTGCCGCGTGAACGGCCAGCCGCGGATCGGCTACGCCCTGCAACTGGAAATCGGCGCTGTTCATTGACAACGTGCGTTCGACATCTCTGGTTGTTGCCTGCCGCCGCTGCGGATGCCGGCCTTCAGGTACGATATTCCTAACAGTTCGTTAGTATCGCGTCCGGCCCGGCTGAGGTCCACGGCTCGTACTCCGTAATCCCCGCTAAAGCCCGGATAACCTTAATTTGGTGGGCGGTCGTGGACCTCCGCGGCCTGTGGCACGTTGAGGTGTTGCAAAAGGAAACCACAGGTCCACGATAGGAAGCCGTGAAAGGAACCAGCGCGAGGGCATGCAACAGGGAGTGGCAACCATGAGCGATGAATGGCGTGAGCGTTTCGAGATTCCGAATGACATGCGGTCGATGGCCGAAGCCGGTTTCGAGCAGGCGCGCAAGGCTTTCGAGAGTTTTCTCAGTGGAGCCCAGCAGACCGTCAGTTCGATCGAGGGGCGCAACGAGGCGGTTCGCAGCAGCGTTCGGGACATCAGCAGCAAGGCGATTTCCTTCGCCCAGCAGAACATGATCGCATCGCTGGACTACGCCGAGAAGCTCCTCCGCGCCACGGATCTCCCCGAGGTAATGCGGCTGCACACCGAATATGTGCAGAGTCAGATGAAGGCGCTGACCGAGCAGGCCAGCGAAATAGGGCAAAGCATGGGCCAGGCCGCCATGGAAGCAGCAAAGCCCAAAAGCTGAAGCCGCGCCACGGACGAAACCGAGCGTTTCGAGATTCCCTTCGAGCCGCCCTTTCGAATCTCAAGAAAGACGTTTGCAACGCAATAATATATTGCATTGCACAAAATTGTCATGATATACGTATAGGAGATGCCTGCCGGAGACTTGGGTCGAAGATCCCAGGATTCGGACATCCGTGATCCGCTCCGACGATCCAGCCGTATTCCAGGCGAATGGCCGTGCGGGGTCACACCGGTTTCACCCGTTGCAAAGGACATATGCCATGGCCAACACGACCGATCCGTTCGAATTCCCTGAGCAGGTGCGTGCATTCGCCGAAAAAGGCGTCTCGCAGGCCCGCGACAACTACGCGAAATTCAAGGAAGCCGCGCAGAGCGGCAACGGCACCATTGAGGCCGTGTTCAACGCTGCCAGCAAGGGCGCGCACGCCTATTCCGCCAAGGTGCTCGACTTCGGTCAGGCCAACACCAACGCCGGATTCGATTTTCTGCAGGAGTTGGTCGGTGTGAAGTCGCTGTCCGATGCGACTGAAGTATGGAGCACCCATACCCGCAAACAGGTCGAGATATTTGCAACTCAGGCTAGGGAGCTGGCCGAACTGACCCAGAAGATCGCGACTGACACCGCCGCGCCGATCAGGACCGGCGCGTCGAAGCTGTTCCGGCCGGCAGCCTGATCGAACGGATCGTTCGCGACCCGCGACAAACCCGGACCGGTCGGTCCGGGTTTTGCTGTTTCGGCGTCGTCTGTGCTGGATCCGGTGCGCCGAACGCCCTCGATTCTGTGCAGGAGCCGAGCCGAGGGTCACGGGTTTTGGCGGGGATGACTTGAGCGGCCGGCTTCGCGATAACGGGTCGCTGCGGCCTTGCCAAAGCAGGGCGTTGCACCTAGTTTCCGCCCCGTTCGTAGCCCCGTTTTTCCGGGTGCGAGCAGGATGCAGTTGTAGCTCAGTTGGTTAGAGCGCCTGTCTGTGGAACAGGAGGTCGGTGGTTCGAGCCCACCCAACTGTACCACCTAGAAACCCCTTAAAAATCGGCATAACTTGCATTTTGTGGTTTGCGGACAAAACTGTCCGTGCCGACTTATGTAAAGTTTATGGAAGGACAGGGTGGCAGGGGTTAGGACCTGTTGCCCAGCGTAACTGTCCGCATTGGGCCGGTTGCAAGTGCTGGCAGATCGACTAAATTTAGGGCGCTCGGCCGCTCTGGGCTTTGGACAAGCCGCCACGGTTAGACGAGCACTCAGGTCGCGGCGGCGACGGCAAACGCACCAACAAGGCTGATCTCTCCCATCAGCCGCAGTCCTGTAAAAGGACGGTGTGCGCATGCCTAAAATTAAGCCTCAATCTAAATCGGTTTCGCGTGGGCCTGATCGTGCTTCACGCGCCCCTCCAAACGAGAACAACGCGGACCGCGCTACGCGACAAACGGCGGCCGGTTGGCACGATCCCAATCCGTTTAAATTTTATCGTGTAAATCGGCTCGCCGAACTCTTCGGCGTCCGTCGCGAAACCATTTGGCGTTGGGAAAAAAACGGTCTGCTGCCGAGGTTCAAGCAAATCGGCAGCCTTCGCGGGCTGACCGAGGAGCAGGTCGCACAGGTTTTTGAGCAGCGGCACGTCGCCTCACCCGGAGGTGACGCATGACCGCAAGCTCTGGAAAGCCCCTCTTTTTTGCCCTGCCTCGCGACGTGCTGCGTCGACCCCCAATTTGTTCGGCGCAGCGACCGCTCAAAGGCCGATGGACGCCATTCGATATGGCGATTGCGGGCGGAATCTTGGCCGAAGCGCGCCTTCAAGTCGATCAAGAGAACAGACGACGAGCGCTCGAAGCCGGAGCCGATGCGATGAAGCGTGAACGCGAATTACACGACAAGTTTCTCGCGGGCTGGCGCGAAGTGAATCGCAATCGCCGTCGCAAGAAACGGCTCGAAGGTGCCAATAATCTCCTTTCGGAGAACGAAGACGACGAGCTACTCGAGCTTCTTTCCGACGAGCAAAAGACGAGAGCGCCAACACGACAGCACGTTTTTCCGAAGGCAATAAAAAGCCTCTACGAGTTGGAGGGCAGTAAGCACAACGACCCTCGCACACCGTTGCCGCTCGCGAAGGTCGTGAAATGGACGGGCGAGCACGGCTACAAGAAAGCGTTGCGCGATCTCAGGCGCGCGGCTCCGCCCGACGAGATCATTCTAATCTTGAGCATAACTGGTTTGTTGGCCAGCGCCAGCGTATCGCGCAATTCGTCGAATCGCGAAGCCTTGCCAGACGCCTTGCGCGCGCTCGCGAAGGCCGTTCTGGTAGGCGATCAAAAAAAGTCTGCACTGTTGGCTGGCTGGGAAGAATTGTCCTCTGGCGAGCTTCAACTGCGGGTTTGCGGAGAGTGGCTTGCGCCGCCGTTTGCGCTTGTGCCGAGCGTTCTGCCGCTAAAATCAGCGCCTGCGCTCGCGCTGTTCATGTTTTGCAGGGGCGTTGTCTCCGCCGGTCGGAATCGCAGAGCGATAAACGTGAGGTTCTTGACGAAATTGATCGGGCTTGATCCCGAGAAGCCGCATTGGAAACGCGGCCTCTCTCGCGCTATCAACGGAGTAAATGACTTTCTTGCCTCGCTTGCCGTCTCTCGCGAAATGGATCGGCGTCTAGGCAGGTCGGCAGCATCGCTGCCAATGCGGTACGCTGTCGAAGAAATCGACGGCATGCAAATTCGATTCCAAGCAGTGCCGAGAACGTATGATGATAATCCGGCAGAGAGCAAGCCTTCGATCACAAGGCGGAAGAAGCGCATAGCGCGCCCACGCCCGATCACAGCACGAAGAAGCGTTGAGGCAATCGAGGATCAGAATCACGAGACTACTCGCGACAAGCTAAAACGCGCGCTCGCAGAGCAAGACATGCGTGAACAAGAAATGCGTGAAAGCAAGCGGCGCGACTTGCCAGCTCCTCTCAGCGATTTGAAACGCGCCTTTGCCCGCCTACGAGAGTAAATCGAAATGTGCGCTCTGCTGGCCAGAAAACTGTCCGAGTGTGCGCTCTGCTGGATTCCACGTGCGCTCTGCTGGCCAACGAGTGCGCTCTGCTGGCCACAAAATCAACGCAAGTTATTGATCTAACGAGAGTAATTGGCCTCTATATGAAATAGATTATAAGAAACAGATTCATAGCGAAACAAATTCATAGAGAAAAAGAAAAAATCAGAAGAGTACGCGAGGCGGACTTCTTTGTTTTTTTCTTCTTTGTTTGGCTTGGGACAACTTCGATTCGGATTCGGTTGAGAAACATTCAACCTCGACTCGACGGAAAAAATAAAACGGAGGGAAGCATGAAAACCAAAAACCGGGATCGTGATCGTTTCACCTACAAACCTCGCACTCCGGAATCGCGTGAGCCTCGCAAGGCTAACACAACGCAGTCTCGTGAATCTCATACACCTCGCACAGCAACGCAGTCTCGCGATACACAAAAACGAGCGTTGCTGCTTGACGGGCTCGTCGAACAGATCAAAACCGGCTCAAGCCTCGCACGCCTTTATGCCGGATTGCTCGCGACCACTTTGCTCGACGAGGAGGAGCAAAGTTCACAACGCCGCAAATCCAAAACCCGCTCGCGGGGAAACGTCCGCGCAGAGGACTCGTGACAACCAAACTCGACGAGCTTGTTGATATTTGCGTTGGCTTCCACGACCAAAGCGGCGGTCATGGAAGCGGCTGCAAAATCCGCCTCATCAGGATTCCGATGTTGTCGCCGCGCTCTGTTTGAACGGCTGAAACGTAAAACCCCGGCCGCGAGGAGCCGGGGTTTTAACACTTCAAACTCGTTTTGAGCTTATTATTGAGGAAGGGCGTCTGAAACCTTTTTGAAGGTTCCAGCGACATTGGTTCCGACCAGCTGAACAGCTGTGATGATCGCAACGGCGATACCAGCCGCGATGAGTCCGTACTCGATCGCAGTGGCACCCGACTCATCCTTCACAAAACGTGCAACAAGATTCTTCATTGGGGTAGGCTCCAAGGTTGATAGTCTCGGGTCACCATAGCCGGGACCTCGCGGAGAACCCTAAAGCCAAGCAGTTGCGCCGTCGTTAATTCGATCAGTGAAAGTACAGGTGACCGTTGCGTTCGCGGGAAAACGGTAAATTTCGCCTAAACTCGTGCGGGGAAAAAAGCGACTCGGGTAGGCGCTGAGAACACCTAGCCCGAGTCTTGGCCTCGAGATCACACAGGGAAATTCAGCCACAACCCCGAGACCTGTCCCGATGTTATCGAGGCTTTCTTTAAGAGTCGGTTTCGAAACTCGCACTGTGGCGGCGAAATCGGTCCTACGATTGCGGACCATAAAACCGGATGGCAACGCCGGTCTGAACTTCGACGGCTCGAAGACGGGCCGGTGAACTGTCAATCGGCGCCGAAGTTTGACCCCGTATCGGCATGGGTCGGGGCTCTTGGTGAACTGGAATCCGCACTGCGGGTTTGCAGTCGCAATAAACTCCATCGTTATGCCCGGAACGCCAAGGAGTGCCCGTGGTGCCGGATGGAGAGCGAATATGGGCGTCCTCTGTTTCTGGATACGGACCTCTCCAACGTCCACGTGCCGAATGGTCGTTTAGACCCGGCCGCAGGGTTTATCCTGGATATTCCTGCGCTCCTATCTGCAATCAACGGCGTCGCGATCCCACCTTACATATCCGTCCCAGTTCCGCAGGTTCCGGGCGCCACCACGCCAAGTCAGGCCGCGATTGAAGCTCTTTCCAAAAAGAGGTTTGCTCCGCTCACCAAAATTGCCGGGATCGGCATCATGTTGGGTGCGGCTTACGCGCTCGCTTCCGGCGTTCCGGGACTCGTCTCCTTGGGCATTGCAGGCTTTGGTGGCTGGCTTGTGTTCCGATCTCCATCCCTGGCGGACGGCTTCCACTCTGAACACAGGGAGTACGCAAGCGCGTTATCGTCGCATGTCGAGCAGCTTCAACGGTCCTCTCCGATTGAACGGGTACTCCGAAAGAAGGCGGAAGCGCTGGATGCTATTGATGAGTTCAAGCAACTCGCATCGGCCTTTGGGAATATCCGCAACGACTATGAGAAACACAGGCGAGAGAAACAGCTAGACGATCACCTCTCACAATTCACGATCCGCGGCGCACGCATCCCCAAGGTCAATTCAAGCGACATTGCACAACTGGCGTCCTATGGATTCACCACCGCGTTCGATGCCAAGCGGCGCGATGTGCAACAGGTTCACGGCATCGGACCGGTCAAAGCTCCCACCATCGCTGCATGGATTCGGCGGGTAGAAGCAAAATTCCAATTCCATAGCGCCCATACGCCGGAAGATAAGCGCAACATTCAGAAGGCGCAGAACGAGATCATCACGAAGCAGCAGGGTCTCGAGGAGCGTCTCAAGAAACTGGTCGGGGAGTTTCGTCAGGAAGCTCAGGGATTTGAACGGTGGAAGACAAGCAACGATCCTGAACTGGCCAGGCTGACCCGGCAATTGGCTCAGGCAGAGGCAGACCTGTCGCATGTCGGATGTCCGGTACCATCGCGCCCTAACGTCGTCCCTCTGACTGTGCCACCTGTTTCAACCTTCCAGCGTGGCGGACGGCCATCGAACTTTGGAACAACATTTACTTCCGGGACACAGGCGCCGCCCGCGCCAGCACAGCCGCATGCAGTCTCTTGTCCGCGCTGTGGCAATCCGATGGTACGGCGGACCGCGCGTCGAGGCTCCAACGCAGGTAGGCCATTTTGGGGATGTTCACGCTATCCAAGATGCACCGGGACCCGGCCAATCTAGGGGCATTTCATCGTGGGTATGTCCCGCTAGAGCGGAAGGTGTGTGTGCGATAGCATAAGGGAATCCGGGCATTCGAGACGCAAAAGAGGTCCTTCATAGCCGCTTCAATGAACCAACTCCTAAAAAACTCCGGGCAATAGCCGGTAGCGAACGTGCGCCGCAAAATCGCGATACTGTTGATCCTGACATAAGATGCGCTCTTCACGTAAAATTCGGACGATTTGAAGTGCGAGCGCGCTTGCATAGAGGATTGCGTTTAATAGGGACGGTATCGCCAGTAGCAGCCCGACATGTGTGATGGTGTATCCGGCATAAATTGGATGACGAATGAAGCGATAAGGTCCGCTTACCTTCACGCCTCGATTCGCAGCGACTATTCCAAAACTGAAACCCAGGATTAGTTTTCCCGAAAGCTGAAGAAACATCCCTGAGATGACGATTGCAAAGCAAAGAGAGGGCGCGATCAATGGGTTTTCAAGCGCCGGTACAATAAGCAGGGGTGCGGACGTTCCCGCCAGGCCGAATAGCCAGTCTGACGGCCTTTCCGAGAGCGTCATTGAGGGGCGGCGTATCAGAATAAGGAGAAACGGAATCGTTTCAGAGATGACAAGCAACGTCCTAGTGAAGTCGGGCAAGCCTGCGAAGCTAAGTAGAACAACGTATACGAAATGACTAAATAACGCAGCGATAAAGAGACGCTCGGCCAAATCAAGCATGATCGCTTTTTTCGACAGAACCGATGGAGCGTCAGTGTTAGCCGGGACGCGGCACCAACGCGCCAGAAACGATTGCCGTGAGGCGCTTTGGTCGACCAGGTGGATCGTCATTGGGTACCTGCGGCCAGCCTGTATCGCCGCACCCGACCGGGTACGCCATTGAAGCACCTTGGACCAATGATTCTAACGTGCAGTTAATGGGCTCTCGGCAAGTTTCTGGTTCTTCGCCTGAGCTAAAAATTAAGGCTGTTTATTTTGCAAACCGCATCGATAAATCTCCAGCCGACGGGCTATCTTCCTGCTGGTCGTCTTCCAAACTTGAACATATCAACTGGCTCCTGAAGCTTCGGCAAGCCCTTCGGTCGATCTGGATAAATGAACTCTTCGCCGCGAAGCCATCGCCCGTCGAAGCGGTCCCAAAATTGAATCGCGTCTAGCTGAACTGCGAACTCGTAAACGCACCATGTACCGTCGCGTTGAATGCGTTCGCCGGTCCCGTCAAACGGGATGCTATTCATTTTGCAAACCGCTTCGATGAATCCCCAATGCGCGCGAATGTAGCCGTCTTCAAGCGCGACATGATACGGCCGCGAGCTTCGCCACCGGTATTGTCCACTGCCGCGTTGGTGAAAGTCCTTCCGCTGCATCAAGAACTCGGGCAACCGGGCGATGCCGTTGGCAATGCGCCGCGCCTCATCGGATGTCAGATGGTTATGCGCGAAGCCGATGCCTTGAAGATCGTCGCGGAACGGCACGTATGCGAGCGGCACGCCCTTGGCGTCACTGATTACGAACGGTCCCGCCCCATCCCGGAAGACTTGCCAGGGCGGGGGAAAACGTCGTTTAGGACCGCTTGACTCCATCAGAACAAAATAAGAACATGTATCGTGCCCGGTCAAGACGGAATAGCGGCATGAAGACCGAACGACGGCCCGATCAAGCGGAAGAAATGAACGCGACTTCGGTCGCCTGCCGTTGCGTGATCGGAGGATCATTCAACGGGCTGGATGGGTTGCAGCCCTGCGCTACCCGGATCGCCTGTACGGCTGAACGCCACAGCGCCAGCCCATCACCGTTATCCCGAATAGGTATTAAATCTTCCGTGCCTCACGCCGCGCCGGGTGATCGTGTTTGCCTGGATCGTGGCCGGTCATTTCAGGTGACCGCATAATGGTCGATGTAACTTATCACGTGGCACTCCCGTTCGGCATGGGCGAAGACGGTCCTGAGCCGCGCGAAGCGGTTGAATGCACGAGCGCAAGCGCAGCCATCATGCGCGCCGAAAGGCTCGCGCGGACTGAGGGACATATCGGCGGCGAGTTCGGGGACGCTGTTTTGTTGAAGGTATTCGGTGAAGTGCCAAGCGATCTATCGTCGCTCTGAGGGCGCAAATCTACAGACGCTCGAACATGAGGAAGAGGCTTGGGTGTGCGCCGCCTTGCTGAACGGCTTGAAGCGCACCGCCGTTCGGGAACCTCGCCAATGGCCTTGCTCAGCCTCGAACCTACACCCGCGCTGACCATGGCGGCAGCCGAGTGAAATGGGAACCGGGAACTCGGTATTCCGGATTCCAGCCCGGTTCGGGCGAAGTTCCATTGGAATCGGGAGGAGCGTCCACCTCCTGACCGGGGAAGGCGCTTAAATCGCCCGACGATGGCTCGACAGAGATTCTTGTCGGTTTCCAGTACCTTAGCGCGGTTGGCTCTCAAAACGCATGGACGGGCTTCTGTCGCCAAAACAGGGGAATCGAGGATCGGAGGGTTCCATTCGGTGCCATTTATGGAACTTTGCCACCATGGACGCGAGGGAATTTGAGATTGAACGCGCGTGGCAAGCGCATGATGCCGCGCGTTTTTCTGTTCCAGTCTTTATCTTGCGGCAACCTCATTTGAGACGCAGTTCAGACGTGCCGCAGCAATGCCGATCTCGCCGCACAACGAGGCACCGGTACCGAGACCGATCAGCAACTGCGGCTTATCGAACGCCCAGTACCAGTGCACCGGAGTTTGCTATCTACCATTCTGTTGAAGGTGTCGATCGTAGGTTCGATATGAACACAAAACAAAGCCCCGTTTTCCATGCCCTTGAGTCGCTTCTGCTCCATCCGCGTCCAGAGCGCGTAATCGTAATCAGATGCATTCTCGGAGAGGGCGGTCGCAAAGCTCAGCGTGGTCTTGTCCAGCGGATGGCATTTGTCATTATAGGCCAAAAGGTCGACGACAACGATGGCTTGTTCGTCTGAGCCCATGTCGTCCATGGCATCGATCATCGCCGCGATTCTTTTGTGATCGATTGTGTCGTCTTGTGCATCCGGTGCGGCGGTAGTCGCGCTGGTATCGCCACTCTGTTGGGTGGTCGCGCTCGCGGCCGTGGTGGTGGGCGGCGCTTCATTTCCCGGAATGAGGATTATAAGGAGACCAAAAAACACAAGAGACAAAACCAAAGTGAGAGTAGTAACAGCGGACCTGTTTTTTCTTACTACGTCGGGTGTTATCTGAGTCATGAGTTTCAAGCTTTTTGGCGGTCATGCTCGAACCCTTTCTAGCATCTTAAAGCGCCCCCATGAAGTCCTTGTCGCCCCACACAACGATCACAGGACCAACCAGAAAGTCCAGACCGGCTAGAGCGCGTCCCTGATGCATCAGGGAGTACTCCCATTGCTCGGTGGCGTCCTGATTGTAGGGCAGGCTTTTCAGCTTGCCTTCTTCGTCACAGAACGCCACGCCATCATGGACGAGCCTCCCCTCATGTTCGACGTGACGGAAGTAGGGCACCGTCTCCAGCATCCCGTTGTTGATCCCCATTTTGAGAAAGTCGAGAAGCCCACTTGTCTTTCGTCGTCTTGAATGTTGTTTTCATGCCTGTGCTTCCCTCTCTTCGAACGTGGCTATCACGAGCAAGGTTGGGGCCGGATCAAACGCCTTTGCCTCGCGCTGCAAACCCGGAAGACACGGTTATGGTTCGCATTTGGAAATGGGGCGGCTTTGTCGCTGCTGAATGAGGAAGAAGGATCGGCGCGACGCTACAAAAGTTCTAAAGATATATCCTTGATATTTCTTTTGAGGGGTGTAGTGTTTGCTTATAGCGAGGGTCGCGAGTTCCTCCCCTCGCTGTAGACTGAGGGATTTCAATCCCAGCGATCCGGCACTCGACGCTCATGAGGGTGCCGGATCGCTTCCTCTCTTTGCATTCAAGCCACCGGCCGGTCCGTAGAGGGCCGAGAAGGGATTTCCAATGAATACCGTCGAGCAAGATCGAATAAATACCAAAGACTCTGCCATCGATCAGGCGAATCCACGTTCCGGTGCCAGCCTCGTGCCAATGCTTGTGGCCGGGGTTGTTCTGACTTTTGGAGGTATGATTGCCGCTCTTGTTTTTACTTCGGTAACTTAGGACAGCAAACCTCGCCTTGCTTCAACCGTGACAGCCCGGCAACGACGAGAAAGAGCATTGGAGGTTACCAGTCGAAGTTCGCCTAACGCTGCTTAGAATCTTTCGGTTTGGTCGCGGGCACGTTGACTCCAACGATGCCAAACACCGTTCCAAGTGCTTCGGCTGTCTTGTCCACGCAATTCGGGGGAAGCTTGTCGGGTAGCGGCTTCGACTTGGTGTTGCTGTTTGGCGTCGGCTCTTTGCTCTTTGTCATTACCGTTCTTCCTCTTGGCGTCGCAACGGCACCACATTGTCTTTGGGTGGATTGACGATCCGGTCGACGAAATCGGCCAGTTTTGCGAAAGCCTCGCGTTTCTCAGACAGGTAAGTATAGCGGTTATAGATTTTCTCTACCCCCGGCTGGATGTGACCAAGACAGAGTTCGGCCACCCTGTCGTCAACGCCGATGCGCGCCATAAGCGTGCGCGCCGTCCGGCGCAGATCGCGGTGCTGCCACGGATCAAACGTCACCTGTTCGGGATCGTCGCCGCGTTGTTTGGCCCACTGACGCAGCGAGGCCAGTATTTTCCTGTCTAGCCTCGCTTTGTATTTGCTCCAGCCCTTTAGCGGACCGGTGCCGGTAGTGGTGAAAACGAAGTCTTCCGCCTTGCCTCTATCGACGTCGGGGATCGGCACGCCAGCGATGATTTCGCGCGCCAGTGGTGGCAACGGCACGGCGGACACTTGCTTATTCTTGGGATCGTTGGGACGCGCGGCGTCCCAGACGTGCCCGATGTCCTGATCTTCG
Organism: Nitrobacter sp. JJSN; assembly: GCF_051912485.1. Lineage (GTDB taxonomy): Bacteria > Pseudomonadota > Alphaproteobacteria > Rhizobiales > Xanthobacteraceae > Nitrobacter. The sequence continues at coordinate 755,928 of NZ_CP196822.1, forward strand.
ATCCACTGGCCCGCCTCCATGTGCCCTTGGATGCGAATGTGATCCTTCAAGTCGCAACGGCGCATGTTGCCGACCTTGCGGAAGCGCTGCGCCATGAGGAGCGCGGACTGGACCGCTGCACCATAGGCACCCATGTCCTCGCACGCGATCCACATGGCGCGAATCTCGTCGTCGGTGAGAACACGTTCGCGGTCGGCCGGTCGCCATTCCTTTGTCTTGCGGCTTTTGACGATAGGCGAGCGGAACGCGTCAGTGCCATATTCATCCACGTACCAATTGAACAGGCTTTGTAATTGCGTCCGGGTTGCCCGCGCCATTGCTGGCGTGCCTAGCCTCACACTCTTGCCCTGCTTGTCGATGCTCTTGATTTGTCCGCACGCGATCTTGGTCAGCAAAGCCTTGACGTCGGTCTTGGTGATGTCCTCGGTCTTCTTGTCGGCCCATTCCGGTAGAACGTAACAATGCAGAATCCGCACAGCCTCGGCGTAGGTGCGGGTGGTCTTGAGATGATCCGAGATGAACAGATCAACGGTTTCCTTGAATCCGTCAGTCTTGAGCTTCGGCTTTCGCGGGTCGCTGCCCTGTCGGGCTTGACTGCGGATGTTTGCTGCTGCGGCGCGCACGTCCTCGATGTTGAAGGTAGGGAAAGCATCAGGATACCGACCTAGCGATACATATCGTGGTTTGCCGGGGTGATCCGTCAAATAATACGCCACGCGAAAGGTGAGGGTGGCCTGTCGCTTGTGCTTGGGTCCGCGCGAGACCAGCACACACAAACCGTCCTGCTTGGTGTCCCAGATCGCTTTTTGACGTTGCGGACGCCCGTTCCGCAGTAGTTCGTCGAGTCGGGCTTTGGTGAACTCGATCTTCTCAGCAGCGCTGCGGGAGATACCCGGCGTGCCGTCCTCGCCTGTTACGGCTGCCTGCGCGGCGCTTTTTACCACGTCCGACCCTCCGCCCTTTATGGAAGGATTATGTAAAGTCAGACCCTATATAGGCGCAACAGGCTGCAACACCAAGCAACAGGCAACCCATTGTCATGGCTTTATTTTCGGACGAAATGCAACCGAGATCAACAGAGAATAACTAGGCGGGACCTTGCTGTGGAACAGGAGATCGGTGGTTCGAGCCCACCCAACTGTACCAACGAGATCAGCCCACTTCCCGCATTTCAAATCAGAACATCGTGCGAACGTGCGACACTAAATTTTGTCGCACGCGCGACTTTTGCTCGCGATCCGTGCTTGCGTCCCGCGCATGGGCATCAACACGACAGGGCAATGGCCGTTCTAGATCGCGGTGGTGGTGGACGGCCAGGCCGCGCCGGATCTCGCCGGCGTCATCATCTGTCGCGGCGTGTGATCGCGCTGACCGGGCTACAGATTCCCGGCGCGTTCAGGCGCGCCACTGTCGTCTTTTCATGAAAGTGAAATAGCTAGATGGCTCACACTTGCCATCGCTGCCGGAGATAACAGCACATGCTAACGCTGCTGGGCCAACTGCGGACATTCCCGGCGAGATCGAATTCACGATGACGCAGCCGAACGCAGGCTAGCGCGTATTCCGCAAAAAGCGGTGATCGGTTTTGCGATCATAATACGCGCTAGTTATTTGATGAGAGCAATTTCTTACGGCCTAGCTGGAAACGATCTCTAATACCCCATCCAGCGGGGCGGTTCGTTTGATGTGTCGGGCCACGCCTGCGCCTTCGTATACCAGGCGTCAACTTCCTTTTTTGCGTAGTCGTTCCCATAACCGTAGCGTTGCTGCAGCTTCTTTTCGAGCTGCTCACGGTTGCCGGAGATTTCCCAGAGATCGTCGAAAGTGAACTTGCCCCACTGATCTCTGACCTTGTACTTAACCTGATCCCAATTTTGTTCGATCCGGTTCCAGTCCATTGCTAACCCTCCTTCATCGTTTCGAGATGGAGACTAACCAGAGGATGATCGAACTTTGTTCCGATTTTGCTAGATGTCTAATGGTCGCACCCGGGGGGCAACTCCGGTTCCGCAGCTTTGTCTGCGGAATAGGCGATTGCTGGATCGCCATATCAGGAGGCAGTGCATAGTGCAGAAAACTGGAAGCGGAAAACACAAGACGTCCTTTCCGGATCCCGACGCAACCGAGTTCACTCACGACCTGGAGGAATACAGCTCCCCTGATCTTCCCGAGCGGTTGAGCAATCCCATGCGGGTTGACCTGGGATTGCTGGCGCGGATTGACGCCGCCAGAAGCGCCGGAGGGCCCATTGGCCAACACTCGGTCTGGTCGCGATGGTACGCCTCGCAGGTTGAGGAATTGCGTGCCCGATGGATGGAATTGTTCGACTTTTACAAGATCACAGCGCGATCGTCAGAGGATGCGTGGATGCAACTGGCGACCGCCCTGGCGCGAGACTTTGTTCCGGGCCTTCTGGTGGAGAATGTTTTTCCGACCCAAGATCTTCTGATGGAACAGGCACGGCTTTTCACCCTGATCACAGAAGTATCGGAAGCCATGCTCGCACGGCGCGGTGAGGCGAATGGGGACCACGTGTCGGAACCAATGGTTCTCGAACAGGACTTTTTCAACGAGCATCCTTGGAACGCCGAGCTGTTTGGAAAGAAGCCGGACAGTATCGATGCACTGACAGCAAGGTTCTCGCGGGAGAAGGAGCGTTTCGCCAGATTGCTGATCGAGCAATATTGGTCAAAGGCGGCGATTATATCCTTCTTTGCCGACTCCGGTCTTGAAGTGCCCAAATTCGTTGCGGACCTGCCGGCATAGCAGCACTTGTCGCAACGGCGCTCGACCAGATCGGGGAGTACCCTTGGGACGGTTCAACTGATTGAGGGTTGAGCTTGTCGGGCGCCGCTGCCGTTTCCATAACGGCCGACGTTCCTGCGTAAAATCACACACGCCGGGAACGGGTTAGACAAAACGCGTGCCGATGCGTTGGTACCGCAGCCTGAAACCGGCAAAAGAGGCTACGTCCATCGTCCCCGTAGCGGCCGGTTGTCACCCGGCGCGTGCCACTGACAACGAGCCGGACTATACGACAGCTTCGCCGGCTTTTCCATCGCTGTGACATCGGAGCGGGCACAACTTCCATCAAAACGCGAACCGCTCAGCGATAAGCCTTTAGCTGGTCTTTCGTGATGCCGCGTTGGCCGGGGCCGGCAGGCTCTCGAGCAGGGCTTGCAAGGTCTTCAAGGTCGATTGATCGGCCAGACCGTCGACACGTTCGGGCCGGAAGTGACGCTGAAAGGCCGTAACCACTTCCGCGGTCATGTTGTCGAATGTCCCGCTGGCCTTGATGCCGTAGCCGTATCGCGCCAGCGACTGCTGGAGCGTGCGGACATCGTCGCCCTCGCTGCCGGTCTTCATCACGTCGCCCTGTATGATCGGCGCTGGCTGGACCCAGTGTCCGACGCCGGAATCCGCCAGCGACTGCCATGGAAATTTTTCGCCGGGATCTTTTTTGCGTGCAGGTGCGACGTCGGAATGGCCGACAATGCGAGGAGCCGGGATATCGCGTCGAAGAATGATGCCGCGGCACAACGCGATGACGGCGGCGATCTGTCGGAGCGGAAAATCCGGATAGCCCCAGTCGTGGCCGCGGTTGACGATCTCGATCCCGATCGAACACGAGTTGATGTCTTCTTCGCCGGCCCATGAGGCGACGCCGGCGTGCCAGGCCCGCTTCGCCTCCTGGACGCATTGCACAACGCGACCGTCTTCGAGCACGACATAATGTGCGGACACGTCGGTTCCGGAGGTGCACAGCCGCGCCAGTGCGCCCTCGACGTCGGGCATCCCGGTGTAGTGCAGCACGATCATGTCCGGCTGTCGCCCCTTGGCGCGGTCGCCGAAGTTCATGGAGGGCACGGTGTCGGAAACGACCGATGAGTCCGGGACGAAGGTCGGCATTGCAGCGATGGCCTTGGGGATCGGGAGGGGGCGTCGACGCTTCGAATCAAAATCAGCAGACGCGAACGAACTTGATAACATGCAACGACCCAAAACAGGCAGGAGAGCGGCACGCGATCCACGCGCGTATCCCGATTTATCGACGACTCATCGGGATCACTATCCGGACGCGCGATCTGGCGGGCAATCGAAGCGTGACGTCCTTTCGCCTTTTCCCCGACTTTGGGAAGGCTGCATCACCCCGCAGCACATGGCGCGCGCGACAGCTCCATTCCTGTCAAAGCCATCAACCCTTTCTTAACGCTAACCGCCGTTACTCAGTGGTGAAGAGCCGAACCGGTTTCGGGGCGGCCGAGGTCACATTTGCGTTCGAAATCCCCATGGCAGCCCCTCAAATTCCATGCGGAAGCCCGGGTTTGCCAGTTCACCTTCTGGTAGGGGAGCGATTGGGGGTCGATCCGGGCGGCCTTGCTGTGGCGAACCGGCTTTTCGGACATTCGGGGCGGAATGGGCGCGCGCGTGTCGAGAGCGAGGTATCTGCGGGGGGGAACGGGACCATGACGGCTTCGCCGGTTCGTCATGTGCCCGTGCTCGGCCGCGAAGCCGTCGCGATGCTCGCGCCGCGTGCGGGCGGCATCTACGTCGATGCGACCTTCGGGGCCGGAGGCTATTCCCGCGCCATTCTTGCCGTTGCCGATGCCCGTGTGATCGGGATCGACCGTGACCGTACCGCCATTGCCGGCGGCTTCGGTTTGGTCGAGGAGTTCGGCGGGAGGCTGACGCTGGTCGAGGACCGTTTCTCCAATCTCGCTGCGGTCTGCGCGGCGGAAGGCGCAGACGCCGTCGATGGCATCGTCATGGATGTCGGGGTGTCGTCGATGCAGCTCGACGAGGCTGACCGCGGCTTCTCGTTTCGTCTTGATGGTCCGCTCGACATGCGCATGAGCGGGCAGGGGCCGACCGCTGCCGACGTGGTGGCGCGCGCCTCCGAGACCGATCTCGCCAATATCATCTATATCTTCGGCGAGGAGCGCCGCTCGCGCGCCGTGGCCCGCGCCATCGTTGCTGCACGGCGGGACGGACCGATCGCGACCACGCGGGCGCTGGCCGATATCGTCTCAAGGGTGGTCCGCGCCAAGCCGCACGAGATTCATCCGGCGACGCGAACGTTCCAGGCCTTGCGGATTTTCGTCAATGAGGAGCTTGACGAACTGATCGCGGCGCTGGCGGCGGCGGAACGCGTGCTGAAGCCAGGTGGCCGTCTCGCGGTGGTGTCCTTCCATTCGCTGGAAGACCGCATCGTCAAGAACTTCTTCGCCATGCGCGGCAAGGCTGGCGGCGGCTCGCGGCACTTGCCGGAAGTCGCGCACGCCGCCCCGAGCTTTGCGATTCTGACAAAACGTCCGGTGGTCGCGAGCGATGACGAGGTGCACGCTAATCCGCGTGCGCGTTCCGCAAAGCTGCGCGTCGGCGAACGGACCGGTGCGGCGGCGATCGGTGACGATGGCGAGTCTCCGGGCTGGCCCTCGCTCGCAAACGTGATGCGGGGAGGCTGATCGATGCGGATCATCCATTTCCTCGTAATCTGCGCGCTGGTCTATGCGGCATCGTATGTCTACCGCATCAAGATGGATTCGACGGCCCGCACAGAGCGCGTGTTACGGCTCCATGCGCAGGTCCGGGAGCAGCGCGAGGCGATCGCGGCCTTGCGTTCGGAATGGGCCAGGCTCGATGCGCCGAGGCGGCTGCAGGTTCTGGCCGAGCGGCATCTGAAACTGAAGCCGATCGAAGCCACGCAGTTCGACTCTCTGAAGAACCTGCCGGAGCGGCCGCCGAGCCTGGTGCCGCCCGGCACCTCCGATCCGATCGGCGCCATGATCGAGATCGTCGATCCCGATGTTGTCACCGGCTCACTTCCATCGCCGGAGGGCCCGCGATGACCGGCCAGAACATGCAACGTCGCGACAGCCGCACGCCGTCCGTGGCGTGGGGTCAGCGCATGATCCGCAACCTGCTTTACGGGCGTAACGTTGATCGCGCCGCCAAGGCGCGGGTTCGCGTTGGTCTCGTCATTATTCTATTCGGCCTGATCTATTCGGTGATAGCGGCACGCCTCGTCATGTTTGCTACGTTCCCGGACGACCGGGGAGGTCACCGCACCGCGTCGCAGGATGCAATCGCCACCGCGCGACCCGATATCATCGATCGAAATGGCCAGGTTCTTGCCACCGATGTCAAGGCGCCGAGCCTGTTTGGCGAGCCGCGCCGCATCATCGACAGGGACGAGGCAGTCGAACTGCTGACGGCGACGCTCCCCGACCTCGAGACTGCCGAAGTTCGCCAGCGTCTCGGCACCCGCAAGGGGTTCGTCTGGTTGAAGCGCGAGATCACCCCGTCGCAGCAGAAGGAAATCCATAATCTCGGAATTCCGGGCATCGGCTTCCTGCGCGAGAATAAGCGCGTCTATCCAAGTGGCAGTGAGGTGGCGCATCTGATCGGCCTGGTCAACATCGATAACCAGGGCATCGCCGGCATGGAGAAGTGGCTCGATAGCAACGGGCTCGCGGATCTGCATCGTGCCGGCTTCGCCACCGACCGCCTGCAGCAGCCGGTGGAACTGTCGATTGACCTGCGCGTCGAACACGCGCTGCGCGACGAACTGCTCAAGGCCAAGGAGCACTACCACGCCAAGGCCGCCTCGGGCCTCGTCTCCAACGTGCGGACCGGCGAGATCGTCGCAATGGTCTCGCTGCCGGACTTCGATCCGAACAACCCGAAGGAAGCGCACGATCCAGACCGCATCAACCGTTTGACCACGGGCGTCTACGAAATGGGATCGACCTTCAAGGCCTTCACGCTGGCAATGGCGCTCGATTCCGGCAAGTACGATCTGAATTCGATGTGGGATGCGCGTGCGCCGCTGCATTTCGGCCGCTTCACGATTCATGACGACCATCGGCTCGGCCGCTTCATCAACATGAAAGAGGTATTCACCTATTCATCCAATATCGGCGCGGCGCGGATCGCGCTTGCGCAAGGCGTCGAGGCGCATAAAGCGTTCCTGCGCAAGATGGGCCAGATGGATCGCCTGCGCACCGAACTGCCGGAAAGCGCCTCGCCGATCCTGCCGCGCAAGTGGGGCGAGTTGAACACCGTCACCATTGCTTTCGGTCATGGCATCGCGGTGGCACCGTTGCAGGCCGTGATGGGCATCGATGCGCTGGTCAATGGTGGTTACCTCATTCCGCCGACCTTCCTGAAGCGATCGGAAGCGGACGCCATGAAACTCGCCAAGCGAGTCATCAAGAAAGAAACCAGCGACAAAATGCGCTTCCTGTTGCGCCTGAACGCCGAGGTCGGCACCGCGAAGAAGGCCGATGTCAAAGGTTACTATGTCGGCGGCAAGACCGGCACCGCGGAGAAGGTGATCAACGGCCGCTACGCCAAGAAGCGCGTGCTCAACGCCTTCACCGCGATCCTGCCGGCGGATAATCCCCAATATCAGCTTCTGGTCATGCTGGACGAGCCACAGCCGCTCAAGGAAACCTTCGGCTTTATCACCTCCGGCTGGAACGCGGTGCCGACCGGCGGCAAGGTGATCGCGCGAATTGCGCCTCTTCTCGGCGTGCAGCCGCGGTTCGATCTGCCGCCGTCCGACCGCCTCATTCTTGCGGCATCCAGAGCGACGCAGTAGACATCGACTTTCTGGTGTCCCGTATCCGAAGTTTGCCTCATATTCAGCGCGCGCCGCAGCGAACTTCGGCTACAAAGGGACACCAGCAACTTTGATATTTGCCAGGGGTTCTTTGATTCTAACATTCGCAAGAGAACTCGCTGAAACAGGACGCGAATGTTAGAATCGAACCACTGGGCCGGCGGGAGAGTATGAAACTTCGCGAGCTTTTCGGCGACGATGCCGCCATGGACGCGCGGACAGGCGAGCTTGCCGTCACGGGCCTCGCCATGGACAGCCGCGAGGTGAAGCCGGGCAATCTTTTCTTCGCGCTCGTTGGTTCAAAGACCGATGGTGCGCGGTTCATCGATACGGCGATCGCGTCCGGCGCCGTTGCGGTCGTCGGTGAACATGGGTCCGGGGACGACCGTGTCCCGTTCATCGTAGTGTCGAATCCGCGCCGCGCGCTGGCGCTGGCGGCGGCGAAATTCTATCCGCGGCAGCCCGCGACCATCGCCGCCGTCACCGGCACCAGTGGCAAAACCTCGGTCGCGGCCTTCACGCGGCAGATCTGGCAGCGACTGGGATATTCGTCCGCCAGCATCGGCACCATCGGCGTGGTCACGCCGTCGCGTACGGTGTACGGCTCGGTGACGACGCCCGATCCGATCGCATTGCACCGCGAACTCGATCAGCTTGTGGACGAGGGCGTGACGCATCTCGCGCTGGAAGCGTCTTCCCATGGGCTCGATCAGTATCGCCTCGACGGCGTGCGCGTGCGCGCCGCGGGCTTCACCAATCTGTCGCGCGATCACATGGATTATCATCCGACCGTCGCGCACTATCTCGATACAAAACTGCGGCTGTTCCGGGAACTGGTCAACTCCGATGCCGTCGCCGTGATTTCCGCTGATCACGATTGTTCGGGCACGGTGATCGAGGCGGCGACCGCGCGCAACGTCCCGGTGATGCGTGTTGGCCGGCGCGGCGACGGCACGCATATCGGCATTCGTCTGGTCGGTGCGGCTATCGAGGGCTTTGCACAAAGAGTGACGCTCGAACACACGGGACGCCAGCGCGTCATACGTCTGCCCTTGGTCGGCGAATTCCAGATCGAGAATGCTTTGGTGTCGGCGGGCCTCGTCATCGGCACCGGTGGCGACGCGGATCAGGTATTTGCGGCGCTCGAGCATCTCGAAGGCGCCAAGGGGCGGCTTGAACTGGTCGGCGACCGCAACGGCGCGCCGGTTTTTGTTGATTACGCCCATAAGCCGGATGCGCTGGCGAAGGCGCTGCAGGCCTTGCGGCCTTATGCGAAGCGCAAGCTCGTGGTGGTGTTCGGCGCGGGTGGCGACCGCGATGTTGGCAAGCGCCCGCTGATGGGCGAGATCGCCGCTGAAAACGCGGATGTGGTCATCGTCACGGACGACAATCCGCGCAGCGAAAATCCGGCCACCATCCGCGCCGCGATCCTCGCCGCCGCCACAGACGCCCGCGAGATCGGCGATCGCACCGAGGCGATCCGGACCGCAATCGCAGGCTTGCAGCCGGGCGACGCATTGCTGATCGCCGGCAAGGGCCACGAGACCGGGCAGATCGTCGGCGATCGTGTGCTGCCGTTCAGCGATCACGAGGCGGCTATCGCCGCGCTGACATCGAGGGTGGCATGAGCGCGCAGCCGTTGTGGACTTTGGATGCGATGGCCGCCGCGATGCGCGCCGAACGGCGGGGGCAGTTGCCCGCGGCGATCACCGGCATCTCTATCGATAGCCGCACCATTGCGCCGGAAGAGGCTTATTTCGCGATCAAGGGTGACGTACATGACGGCCACGTTTTCGTCGACGCCGCCTTGAAAGCGGGTACGGCGCTGGCGGTTGTCGAGGCCGCGCAGCGCGACAAGTTCGCCGCCGATGCGCCCTTGCTGATCGTCGAGGATGTGCTTGCCGCCTTGTGCGATCTGGGACGGGCGTCGCGCGCGCGTCTCGCCGCGCAGGTGATCGCGGTGACAGGCTCAGTCGGCAAGACCTCGACCAAGGAGGCGCTGCGGAGCGTCCTCGGCGCGCAGGGCAAGACCCACGCCTCGGTTGCGTCTTTCAACAACCACTGGGGCGTGCCGCTGACGCTGGCGCGTTGCCCGGCGGACGTGCGTTTCGCGATCTTCGAGATCGGGATGAATCACGCTGGCGAAATCGAGCCGCTGGTGAAAATGGTGCGGCCGCATATCGCGATTATCACCACGGTCGAGCCGGTGCATCTAGAATTCTTTTCCGGCGTTGAGGCGATCGCCGACGCCAAGGCAGAAATTTTCGAAGGCGTCGAGCCGAACGGCGCCGTCGTGCTCAATCGTGATAACGCGCATTTCGCGCGACTGCAGAAGCGCGCCAGGAAGCTTGGCATCGCGAAGATCGTCTCGTTCGGGGCGGATGAGAAGGCCGACGCCCGCCTGCTTGACGTGGCGTTGCACCCGGCGTGCTCCGCTGTGCATGCCGAAATTCTCGGCCATGAGCTGACCTACAAGCTCGCCATGCCCGGCCGCCACATGGCGATGAATTCGCTGGCGGTGCTGGCGGCGGCCTCGCTGGCCGGCGCCGATCTCGCGCTTGCCGGTCTTGCGCTGTCGCAGGCGCAGCCGGCCGCGGGACGCGGTGTGCGCCATGTCCTGGCTGTGCCGAACGGCGAGGCGACACTGATCGATGAGAGCTACAACGCCAATCCGGCTTCGATGGCCGCGGCGCTCAGCGTGCTCGGCCAGGCTGGAGTCGGCACGCAGGGCCGCCGCATCGCTGTGCTGGGCGACATGCTGGAACTCGGCCCCAGGAGCGCCGATCTGCATCGCGGCCTGACCGAGGCGATCAATGCCAATGCCATCGACATGATATTTTGTTGCGGCCCCCTGATGCGCAACCTGTGGGACGCGCTTTCCTCCGGCAAGCGGGGCGGCTATGCAGAGGGATCGGCCGGGCTCGAATCGCAGGTGGTAGCGGCGATCCGCGCCGGCGACGTGATCATGGTCAAGGGCTCGCTCGGATCGCGAATGAAAGTGATTGTCACGGCGCTTGAAAAAAGATTTCCCGACAATGCCGCGCATGATGGGGTGGCGGTTTAGGGTTTCATGAAATGTTTTATTGGCTGATCGATCTTTCCAATACGGTTCCGGGGCTCAGCATTTTCAAGCCGCTCTTGAACGTCTTCCGCTACATCACCTTCCGGACCGGCGGTGCGATGGTGACGGGCGCATTGTTCGTGTTTCTGTTCGGCCCCTGGATCATCGACAATCTTCGCCTGCGCCAGGGCAAGGGACAGCCGATCCGCGCCGACGGGCCGCAGTCGCACCTCGTCAGCAAGAAGGGCACGCCGACTATGGGCGGCCTGATGATTCTGTCGGGACTTGTCGTCTCGACCGTGCTGTGGGCCAATCCGCTCAATCCCTATGTCTGGATCGTGCTCGCGGTGACGCTCGGTTTCGGCTTCATCGGATTCTATGACGACTATTTGAAAGTGACGAAGCAGACTCATGCCGGATTCGCCGGACGGACCCGCCTGCTGCTCGAACTCCTGATCGCGCTGGCCGCCTGCTATGCGCTGACCCGTCTTGGCCGCGAGCCGTTTTCGACCGCGCTGGTGATCCCGTTCTTCAAGGACGTCGTGGTGGACCTCGGCTGGTTCTTCCTTGCCTTCGGCGCCTTCATCATTGTCGGCGCTGGCAACGCGGTGAACCTCACCGACGGTCTTGACGGTCTCGCCATCGTGCCGGTCATGATCGCCTCCGCGAGTTTCGGCATGATCGCCTACCTCGCCGGCAACGCCGTGTTCGCCGATTATCTCCAGATCAACTACATCGCCGGCACTGGCGAACTGGCAGTGCTGTGCGGCGCGGTGCTCGGGGCGGGCCTCGGCTTTCTCTGGTTCAACGCACCACCGGCCTCGATCTTCATGGGAGATACCGGTTCGCTGGCGCTCGGCGGCATGCTCGGCTCGATCGCGGTCGCGGTGAAGCATGAGATCGTGCTGGCCGTCATTGGTGGCCTGTTCGTGCTGGAAGCGGTGTCGGTCATCGTGCAGGTGGCGTCGTTCAAGCTCACGGGAAAGCGTATCTTCAAGATGGCGCCGATCCACCACCACTTCGAACAGCTTGGCTGGACCGAGCCGCAGATCGTGATCCGGTTCTGGATCATCTCGGTGATGCTGGCGCTGGCGGGTCTCTCTACGCTGAAGCTGCGGTGATAACTTGATCCCCGCCACTTCTTTCGCCGGCAAGACGGTCGCGGTGTTCGGCCTCGGCGGCTCCGGCCTTGCGAGCTGTCACGCGCTGAAGGCCGGTGGCGCGGAAGTCATCGCCGGCGACGACAACGCCGACAATCTCGCGAAGGCGGTGCAGGCCGGTTTCATCACCGCGGATCTGCGCACGGTGTCGTGGGCGAACTTCGCCGCGCTGGTGCTCGCGCCCGGCGTGCCGCTGACCCATCCGACGCCGCACTGGAGCGTGCTGGCGGCGCGACAGGCGGCCGTCGAGGTGATCGGCGACATCGAACTGTTCTGCCGCGAGCGCAAGCGTCATGCGCCGGGCGCACCTTTCGTCGCCATTACCGGCACCAACGGCAAGTCCACCACCACGGCGCTGGTCGCGCATCTGATGCGTGAGGCCGGGCACGACGTGCAGATGGGCGGCAACATAGGCACCGCGATCCTGTCGCTGGAGCCGCCGCGCAAAGGGCGCGTGCATGTTATCGAGATGTCGTCGTACCAGATCGACCTCACGCCCTCGCTCGATCCGACCGTCGGCATCCTGCTCAACATCAGCGCAGACCACCTCGATCGTCACGGTACCATCGAGAACTATGCCGCTGTGAAGGAACGGCTGATCGCCAGCGTGCAGCCGCATGGCACGGCTGTCGTTGGCGTCGACGATATCTGGAGCCGCGCCGCGGCGGATCGCATCGAACAGGCCGGCAAGCGCGTGGTGCGAGTCTCGGTGAAGCGGCCGCTGGCGGACGGTATCAGCGTCGATCACGACAGGATCGTCCGGTCCTCAGGCGGTGCGCAGACCGAAATCGCCGATATCGGCGGCATCGGCTCGCTGCGCGGGCGGCACAACGCGCAGAATGCCGCGTGCGCTTCTGCGGCGGCGCTCGCGCTCGGCGTCGGCCGCGATGTTTTGCAACAGGACTTGCGCAGTTTTCCCGGCCTCGCGCACCGCATGGAGCAGGTAGGACGCAAGAGCAACGTGCTGTTCGTCAACGACTCCAAGGGCACCAACGCCGACGCCACCGAAAAAGCGTTGTCGTCTTTCTCCGATATTTTCTGGATCGCCGGGGGCAGGCCGAAAAGCGGCGGCATCGCCGCGCTCGCTGAATTCTTCCCGCACATCCGGAAAGCCTATCTGATCGGAGAGGCGGCGCAGGAATTCGCGGTGACGCTCGAGGGCCAGGTGGCTTACGAGATCAGCGGGACGTTGGATGCCGCGGTGCCCGCCGCCGCGCGTGATGCGGAAGCCTCCGGTCTTGCGGACGCCGTGGTGCTGTTGTCGCCGGCTTGCGCCTCGTTCGATCAGTTCCGCAATTTCGAAATCCGTGGCGACCGTTTCCGCGAGCTGGTGCGGGCGCTGCCGGGCGTGACGCCTGTGGCGTGAGGCGGTACCTCGGTTATTCTCACGTCGTCACCCGCGAAGGCGGGTGATCCGGTATTCCGTAAGGGTCTGCGAATGATCGGCGTACCGGATGCCCGCCTTCGAGGGCACGACAGACGAACACTCCCTAAAACTTGTTCTGTGTCCTTAACCGGCCGGTAACCACGATGGGGGACCAATGGATTGGTCTCCGCCCGCAGGACCCGTCATGATTTCACGCGAACAACGCACGCCGCTCTCGGAATGGTGGTGGACCGTGGATCGGTTGCTGCTGGCGGCCATGGTGCTGCTGATGCTCACCGGCGTAGTGTTGTCGCTGGCAGCCAGTCCCTCGGTCGCGACCCGCATCGGGCTCGATCCATTTCACTTCTTTCATCGTCATGTGCTGTTTCTGCTGCCGTCGATTGTCGTGATGATCGGCGTATCGTTCCTGTCGCCGCGCCAGATCCGGCGCTCGGCGCTGATCGTGTTCGCGCTCAGCATCGTGCTCATCGTGGTTACGCTCGGGTTCGGCCCGGAGGTTAAGGGCGCGAAACGCTGGATCACGATCCTCGGCGTCAACATCCAGGCTTCGGAATCTGCAAAACCGGCCTTCGTCGTGGTGGCGGCGTGGCTGTTTTCAGAGTCCGCGCGCAAGCCCGAAATGCCGGCAACCTCAATGGCGCTCGCGCTGCTTTTGGGAATGGTGACGCTGCTGGTCATGGAACCTGACTTCGGCCAGACCATGCTGATCCTGATGGTGTGGGGGGCGCTGTTCTTTATCGCGGGGATGCGCATCGTCTGGGTGTTTAGTCTCGCAGGCACGGCGATCGCCGGATTGTTCGCCGCCTATATGCTGGTGCCGCACGTCGCGGCTCGTATCCAGCGCTTCATGGATCCGGCGTCGGGCGACACCTTCCAGGTCGATACCGCGATGGAGGCTTTCGGCAACGGCGGCTGGTTCGGGCTCGGGCCCGGCGAGGGCATTGCCAAGCGGAGTCTTCCGGACAGTCACACCGACTTCGTATTCGCGGTCGGCGCGGAGGAATTCGGCATCATCATGTGCCTCGCGCTGCTCGCGCTGTTCACCTTCATCGTGATGCGCACGCTGTCGCGGGCCTACGCGTCGGAGGATCTGTTCTCGCGGTTCGCTGCGTCCGGGCTCGCGATCATGTTCGGCGTGCAGGCAGCGATCAACATGTCGGTCAACCTGCATCTGATTCCTGCCAAGGGCATGACGCTGCCGTTCATTTCCTATGGCGGCTCGTCGATGGTCTCGCTCGCTTACGGCGTTGGCTTGATGCTGGCGCTGACGCGACAGCGTCCGCGCACGGAAATGGAATCGATCGGCGATGCTACGGCGGCCGCCAGCTACGCTTGACGTGGCGCTGCTGAAGCAACTCCGTTTTTGTCGCGGGCTCGCAATAACAGAAGAAATCTGCGACGATTGAGTCCATGACCACCACACCTCTCATCCTGCTCGCCGCCGGCGGAACCGGGGGACACCTGTTTCCAGCTGAGGCGCTCGGCGTCGAACTGATGAAGCGCGGCCTGCGCGTGCGGTTGGTGACGGACTCGCGCGCGCTACGCTACAGCGGGTTGTTCTCGAAGGACATGACCGACGTGGTGCCGAGCGAGACGGTGCGCGGCCGTTCGCCGCTGGCATTGGCGCGCACCGGTCTGACGCTCGCAACGGGCACCGTCGTCGCGCTCAACCTGATGCGTCGTCTGAAGCCGGCCGTTGTGATCGGATTCGGTGGCTATCCGACATTGCCGCCGCTGATCGCCGCGCGTCTCGCTGGCGTTCCGACCGTGATCCATGATGCCAATGCGGTGATGGGCCGCGCCAACCGCTTTCTGTCGCGCCGCGTCAGCGCCATCGCCACCTCGCTGCCCGGCGTGCTCTACAAGGAGCCCTCGCTGATCGGCAAGACCACGACGACCGGCACGCCGATGCGGCCTGCGATTCTCGCGGCCGCCGCCTTGCCCTTTGCCGCACCTGGTCCGAACGATCCCTTGCGCGTGCTCGTTGTCGGCGGCAGCCAGGGTGCGCGCGTCATGAGCGACGTTGTGCCGGGCGCGATCGAAACGCTTGAATTGGTACTGCGGCGGCGGGTGGTTTTGACGCAGCAGGTGCGCGACGAAGACATGGCGCGGGTGCGCCCGGTCTATGACCGGCTGAAGATCGAGGCGGAGCTTGCGCCGTTCTTCGCCGATCTGCCGGCACGGCTGGCGTCGAGTCACATCATCGTCTCCCGCTCGGGTGCGGGCACGGTGGCCGAACTCGGAGCCATCGGACGTCCCTCTATTCTGGTGCCGCTGCCGGGCGCGATCGATCAGGACCAGTTCGCCAATGCCGGCGTGCTAGCGGATGCCGGCGGCGCGATCCGGCTCGTGCAGGCGGACTTCACGCGGGAGCGCCTCGCGGCTGAATTGTCCGCGCTGGCCGAAGATCCGGCACGGCTTGCAGCCATGGCGGCGGCGGCGCGCACGGTGGGCCGTCTCGACGCGGCGGAGCGGTTGGCCGATCTGGTGATGCGGGTAGCGGGTCTTGTACCCAAGCCATTGAATGCATTTCAGGTCGAGACTGAACGTGCTCTTTTGCAGCTATTGGCTGGCTTCCCGTCAGATCAAATTAAGCGCGAACCCATATTGGGGCCAAAAGACTCTTTCATTCGAATCGCTATCGGTGGAGGCTTAGAATTCTATATTTACGAGGATGGCGCAGCAATTTCGGGGCGGGGACTCGACAAACGTTTTGAGATTTACGATTACGCTGATCTAACGGCCCTCCGGAACGCGTTCCTTGAAGCAGTACGCGCTGTGATTTGAGCCAAGCGGCGTTCAGGGCCGTATTACCATTGACGAGGCTCCCATGAGACTGCCGCGCGAAATCGGCCCCATCCATTTCATCGGTATCGGCGGCATCGGCATGAGCGGCATCGCCGAGGTGTTATGCAACCTCGGCTATACCGTGCAGGGCTCGGATGCCTCCGAAAGCGCCAATGTGGCGCGCCTGCGCGAAAAAGGCATCAAGGTCACGGTCGGCCACCGGGCCGAGAACGTGAACGGTGCGGACGTGCTCGTCGTCTCCACCGCGATCAGGCGCGACAATCCCGAACTGATGGCGGCGCGCGCGCAGCGCATTCCGGTGGTGCGCCGCGCCGAGATGCTCGCGGAACTGATGCGGCTGAAAAGCTGCGTCGCCATCGCTGGCACCCACGGCAAGACCACGACCACCTCCATGGTTGCGGCGCTGCTCGACGCCGGCGATTTCGATCCCACCGTTATCAATGGCGGCATCATCAATGCTTACGGCACCAACGCCCGGCTCGGTGCCGGTGAGTGGATGGTGGTGGAAGCGGACGAGAGCGACGGCACCTTCCTGAAACTGCCGGCCGATGTCGCCATCGTCACCAATGTCGACCCTGAGCATCTCGATCACTTCAAGACCTTCGACGCCGTGCAGGACGCATTCCGCGCGTTTGTGGAGAACGTGCCGTTCTACGGCTTTGCGGTCATGTGCATTGATCACCCTGTCGTACAGAGCATGGTCGGCAAGATCGAAGACCGCCGCATCATCACCTACGGTGAGAATCCGCAGGCCGACGCGCGGCTGGTCGATCTTGCGCCGAACGGCGGCGGCTCGCATTTCAAGGTCGTGTTTCGCAACCGCAAGACCGACGCCGCCCATGAGATTTCCGATCTGGTGCTGCCGATGCCGGGCCGCCACAACGCGCTGAACGCCACGGCGGCAATTGCGGTGGCGCACGAACTCGGCATTCCCGACACCACCATCCGTAGCGCGCTCGCGGGGTTTGGCGGCGTCAAGCGCCGCTTCACCAAGACCGGCGAGTGGAACGGCGTCAGCATCATCGACGACTACGGCCATCATCCGGTCGAGATCGCTGCGGTGCTGAAAGCGGCACGCGAGTCCACTGGAGGCAAGGTTATCGCCGTGGTGCAGCCGCATCGCTACACCCGCCTGCAATCGCTGTTCGAGGAATTCTGCACCTGCTTCAATGACGCGGATACCGTTGTTGTTGCTGACGTCTATCCGGCGGGCGAGACGCCGATTGAAGGGATCGACCGTGACCACTTCGTGCTCGGCCTGCGCGCCCACGGTCACCGCGAAGTGGTGCCGCTGCAAGAGTCCGCGGCGCTGGCGGGCGTCATTGCAGGTCTCGCGAAGCCCGGCGATTATGTCGTGTGTCTCGGCGCCGGCAACATCACGCAATGGGCCTATGCGCTCCCGGGCGAATTGAAGGCGCTGGGATGATTATGGCTGCTTTTCCCGACATCACGACCAAACTGAAATCGCAGATGCCGGAGCTGCGGGGGCGGATGCTGGCGAACGAGCCGCTGGCGCCGCTGACATGGTTTCGCGTCGGCGGGCCGGCGCAGGTGCTATTTACGCCGGCGGACGAGAACGATCTCGGCTATTTCCTGCGGCATTTGCCGGAGGAGATTCCGATCTATTGCATCGGCGTCGGCTCCAACCTGATCGTGCGCGACCGCGGCCTGCCGGGCGTGGTGATCCGCCTGTCGGCGCGCGGCTTCGGCGAGATCACGACCGATGGTGACACCGTGCAGGCCGGCGCTGCCGCGCTTGACAAGCGCCTTGCAGAAGCTGCGGCCGCGGCGGATATCGGCGGGCTCGAATTCTATTTCGGCATCCCCGGCACCATCGGCGGCGCGCTGCGCATGAACGCCGGCGCCAACGGCAGCGAAACCAAGGATGTTCTCGTCGAAGCCCGCGCGGTCAGCCGCCGCGGCGACAAGGTGACCTTCGACAATGCCGGCATGAAGTTCGAATACCGCAACAGCGCGATCTACCCCTCCGTTATCTTCACCGGTGCGA
Source organism: Nitrobacter sp. JJSN (assembly GCF_051912485.1). GTDB lineage: Bacteria > Pseudomonadota > Alphaproteobacteria > Rhizobiales > Xanthobacteraceae > Nitrobacter. Next base: position 773,976 of record NZ_CP196822.1, read on the forward strand.
CGTTTCGCGGGCGCAGGGCCGCGCCGGAGGCGATCCGCGCGCGTATGAAGGAGATGCAGATCCACCGCGAGACCGTGCAGCCGATCCGCGACAAGACCGGTGGCTCGACCTTCAAGAATCCGTCGGGGCAGAGCGCATGGAAGCTGATCGATGCCGCCGGGATGCGCGGCTATCGCGTCGGCGGCGCGCAGGTCTCAGAAATGCACTGCAATTTCCTCATCAACACCGGCGACGCCACCGCGCGCGACATCGAAACGCTGGGCGAGACCGTGCGTGTGCAGGTGAAGAAGCACGCAGGCGTCGATCTGCATTGGGAAATCAAGCGGATCGGGTTGGAGTAGGTCGATGCGCATCACCATTCTTTTTGGCGGCAGCAACAAGGAACGTCTGGTCTCGGTGGCCAGCGCGCAGTCGCTGCATCGCGCGCTTCCGGACGCGGACCTTTGGTTTTGGGATATGCGTGACGATATCCATACCGTGCGTTCCGAGGCACTACTTGGTCATGCGCGGCCGTTCGAGGATGAATTCGTCCCCGGCGATTCCGGGGGGCCGCTGGAGCAGGCGCTCGATACGGCGAAGGTCGAGGATCGCGTGCTGGTGCTTGGCCTTCATGGTGGCCGCGCCGAGAACGGCGAGCTGCAGGCGATGTGCGAACTGCGCGGCATTCCTTTTACGGGCTCTGGCTCGGCCGCCTCGCACCTTGCGTTCGACAAGGTTGCGGCCAAGCGGTTCGCGGCGCTGGCGGGCGTCACCGTGCCCGCCGGCGTACCGCTGCACGATATCGACCGCGCGTTCGCCGAGCATGGCCGACTGGTTGCAAAGCCAGCGCATGACGGATCGAGCTATGGCCTGATCTTCGTCAACGCGGCGCAGGATCTCGTCGCCGTTCGCCAAGCAGCGAAGAGCGAGGAGTATGTGATCGAGCCGTTCGTGTCCGGCATCGAGGCGACCTGCGGCGTGCTGGAGCGCGCTGACGGCACGGTGATCGCGCTTCCGCCGGTCGAGATCGTGCCGGCGGAGGGCCGGTTCGACTATGCATCGAAATATCTGGCCCAAACGACGCAGGAGATTTGCCCCGGGCGATTTTCGCCTCATGTCGCCGCGCAGATCATGGATCATGCGCTGCGGGCGCATCGCGCGCTGTCCTGTCGCGGTTATTCCCGCACCGATTTTATCGTGACCGGTGAAAAGCCGGTCTATCTCGAAACCAACACCCTGCCGGGTCTGACCGCGGCCTCGCTCTACCCCAAGGCGCTTCATGCGCAGGGGATCATGTTTGCAGATTTTCTGCGCGATCAGATCGTGCTTGCCGAAAAGGCCGTGCGCCCGGCTTGAAGGTTCGGTCCGGCGGTCGAGGGAACCCCGCCCGGGGGATGCGGGCGACCGGGACCGGGATGTGTAAGGAAAGCTGCAAGGCATTCTTTTATCGCGTCAAAACACGGCCTGATCGCACCAGATTTACCTTTTGTTTACCAGTAAGCCCGAAGGTTAACGCTGGCGGCGCATGTGGCGTTTGGCTGCCGGGGCGCGAGCTGTGGCGGATTTCCGCTTCGCGATCGCATCGAGGGAATGGCGGACCTGCCGCGAGGTCGGCGCCCCCGTCCGGCATTGCCAGGTGGTCCCGCGTGTCTCCGATTTGAGTTTCCTGCATTCGCCGCGAGTTTCAAAAGCGGGGCGGGGCAAAAGGTGTGGCGAGATCGCGCAATGAATGGTGGAGGACGCCTCGATCGGTCGTTGGGATCGCCGGGGTCCAAGTCTGGCCTGCTGAAAGGGGTTGACCTGCTGAAGGAGGCCGACCTGATCAGGCTGGCCGCCAGCGGTGCGGGCATTTTGCTGCGCGAGCAGATCGCGAAGCTGAAACGCGCTCGGGCGGAACGCCTTGACGCGCGGAATCCCAACCGCGCGATTGCTATTCTCGAGCGCCATGTCCCGCGTCGGCTCGGTGCAGCCCTGACCGTTATCGTCCTCGCCGGCAGCGCCGCGCTCGGCGTCATAACGGGCGGGCACGTCGATGCAGCGATCGCGGGCTTGAGCGACACGCGCAATGCGCTCGCCAATGCCGCTGGCTTCCGCATCACGTCCGTCACCGTCAACGGCCGCAAGCAGTTGACGCAAGACGAGGTGTTGGCCGTCGGCGGCGTCAATGGCCGTTCCTCGCTCTTGTTCCTCGATGCCGCCGGCGTGCGCGATAGCCTGAAGGGTGATCCGTGGATCGCGGATGCGACCGTGTTGAAGCTTTATCCGGGCGCGCTGCAGATCGACATCACCGAGCGTCGTCCTTTCGCTCTGTGGCAGGAGGACGGCAAGCTATCGGTGATCGCGGATGACGGAGTCGTGCTCGAGCCCTACGTTACCCGCCGCTTTGCGTCGCTGCCGCTCGTGGTCGGCAAGGGGGCGGAAACCCGCGCCAAGGATTTCCTCGCACTGGTTGCGAATTATCCCGTGGTGAACAGCCAGCTCAAGGCGGCGATCTTTGTTGGTGAGCGGCGCTGGAATCTGCGCCTCAAGGATGGACTCGACATCCGGCTTCCGGAGACCGATGTCGGCCGCGCGCTCGCCGCTCTTGTAAAATATGACAGCGAAGACAAGCTGTTGTCGCGCGATATCACCGCCATCGACATGCGGCTGCCCGACCGCATGACCGTGCGGCTTTCGGAAGAGGCTGCGAAGGCGCGCGAAGAGCAGTTCAAGAAGTCCAGCAAAAAGGCCGGCAGCGCATGACCGGCCTCGACCGCAACCAGACTCCGAAGACGCGGCCGATGCAGCACAATCGCAGCGCATTGGTGGCGTCGCTGGATATTGGAACCAGCAAGATCGCCTGCATGATCGCGCGGCTGAAGCCGAGCGCGCCGAACGACGCTCTGCGCGGACGAACCCACGCGGTCGAGCTGATCGGCTACAGCCAGATCCAGTCGCGTGGCATGAAGGCCGGCGCGGTGGCCGATCTCGCCCAATGCGAGCAGGCGGTGCGCCAGGCAGTGTCGCTGGCCGAGCAAATGGCAAAGGTTCGGGTCGAATCGGTGCTGCTGCCGGTATCGGCCGGGCGGCTGCAAGGACAGTTGATCGAAGCGGCGTCCGACATTCAGGGCGGCGCGGTCACGCCATCGGACATCAGCCGCGTCACCTCGACCGGCATGCATCACGCCACCGCTCCCGGACGCACCGTGCTCCATGCGCTGCCCGTCGGCTATTCGCTCGACGGCGTGAAGGGCATCCGCGATCCCCGTGGCATGGTGGCGCGCCGTTTCGGCGTCGACATGAATGTGGTGACCGCGGAGGCGACGGTCGCGAAAAACCTGATGCTGGCGGTCGAGCGCTGCCACCTCACCGTCGAAGCCATGGCGGCCAGCCCCTATGTGGCCGGCCTGTCCGTTCTGACCGACGACGAAGCCGATCTCGGCGCCGCGGTCGTAGAGATGGGAGCGGGAACCACGACGATCGCGATTTATTCGGCCGGCCGCTTCATTCATGCGAATGGTTTCGCCGTCGGCGGTCATCACGTCACGATGGATCTCGCCCGAGGGTTGGGTGCGTGCATTGCGGATGCCGAGCGAATCAAGACGTTATATGGCACGGTGCTGACGGGTGGGTCCGACGTACGCGAACTGATGACGGTTCCGGCAGCCGGAGACAGCGACAGTGACGCGCCTCAGGTCGTATCGCGCGCGACCATCGCAAACATCGTGCGTCAGCGCGTCGAGGAGATTTTTGAGATGGTCAGGGACCGGCTCGCGGATTCCCCTTTCGCCGCCGAGCCGCGGGCGCGGGTTGTATTGAGCGGCGGCGCGTCGCAGCTCACCGGCGTTCCCGAACTCGCCACGCGCATCCTCGGCCGCCCGGTCCGCATCGGTCGCCCGCTCGGGTTTGGCCGGCTACCCAACGAGGCCAAGAGCGCGTCGTTCGCGGTTCCTACCGGCCTGCTGGTGTATCCGCAATACGCACATCTCGAACATGTTGAGCCGCGGCACACGCGGCAGCTTCGCACAGGTACGGACGGTTATTTCGGAAAGGTCGGACGATGGCTCCGGGAGGGCTTCTGATGAATTTTCCGCTGATTGCAGATTTCCATCAACTCCCGCGGTCGACGACCGTTGGCACAGCGACACCGCGCGCGTAATCGAGAGGCAACCATGACCATCAATCTCAACGTTCCCGACATTCATGAGCTGAAGCCGCGGATTACCGTATTCGGCGTCGGCGGCGCTGGTGGCAACGCGGTCAACAACATGATCACCGCCGGATTGCAGGGCGTTGATTTCGTGGTTGCCAACACCGATGCGCAGGCGCTGACCATGTCGAAGGCGCAGCGCATCATCCAGATGGGTACGCAGGTGACGCAGGGTCTCGGCGCGGGCTCGCAGCCGGACGTCGGCGCGGCCGCGGCGCAGGAGGTCATCGACGAAATTCGCGATCATCTCTCAGGCGCGAACATGGTGTTCGTCACCGCGGGAATGGGCGGCGGCACCGGCACCGGAGCTGCGCCCGTGATCGCCAAGGCCGCGCGCGAGATGGGGATCCTGACCGTCGGCGTCGTCACCAAGCCGTTCCACTTCGAAGGCCAGCGCCGCATGCGCACCGCCGATTCCGGAATCGGCGAGCTGCACAAGGTGGTCGATACGCTGCTGATCATTCCGAACCAGAACCTGTTCCGGGTCGCCAACGAAAAGACCACCTTCGCCGACGCCTTCGCGATGGCCGACCAGGTGCTCTATTCGGGCGTCGCCTGCATCACCGATCTGATGGTCAAGGAAGGCCTGATCAATCTCGACTTCGCCGACGTCCGCGCGGTGATGCGCGAGATGGGCAAGGCGATGATGGGCACCGGCGAAGCCTCCGGCGAGAAGCGCGCGCTCACCGCCGCCGAAGCCGCGATTGCCAATCCGTTGATCGACGACTCATCGATGAAGGGCGCCCGCGGCCTTCTGATCTCGATCACAGGCGGCAAGGACTTGACGCTGTTCGAGGTCGACGAGGCTGCCACCCGCATTCGCGAGGAGGTCGATCAGGACGCGAATATCATTGTCGGCGCCACCTTCGACGAGAGCCTTGACGGCATCATCCGGGTATCGGTGGTCGCTACCGGCATCGACCAGAGCACGATTGCGCGCAACGCGGGCACGCCGGCCGCCAAACCGGTTTCTGCTGCGCCGGCCGCGCCGGCCACGATGGACACCCGTATGGCTGATTTGACCGCGAAGCTCCGGGAGGACCAGAAGCGTCAGGCTGCTCTGGCTGCTGGTCAAGCGCAGAAGGTGGCCGAGCAGCCGCGTCCAGTTGCTCAGGCCGTCCAGGCAGCTCAGCCTCCCGCGTCGGGCGCCAATGTCGAGCGTGCGGCGCTTGAGGCGATTGCCGCGGCGGTCGCCGAGCCGATACAGTCATCCGCTCCGGCTCCCGTCCAGCAGGCGTCTTACGGCGACGTCACCGTTCGGCCGATCGCGCAGAAGCCGACGCTGTTCCCGGATCATGATCCCGCACCGCGCGAAAGCCACGAGCCGCCGCCTCCGGAGAACTTCATCCCGCAGGCGGCCGAACGCGCGCCCCTCCGCGCACCGCGGATGCCGAGGATCGAGGAACTACCGATGCCCGCACAAAACGAAATCCGTCAGGCGAGGGGTGAGGCCGAAGGGGAACATCCGCAGAAGAGCCGGCTGTCGCTGTTACAGCGCCTCGCTAATGTCAGCCTCGGCCGCCGTGACCAGGACACCGAGCCTCCGATCGCGGCCAGAGCCTCGGGACCGGCAATGGCTCCGATGCCGCCATTGCCGGAGCGCCGGCCGCAACGCAGCGTCGCCGAGCAGATGGCGGGTAATGAACCGGTATCAGAGTATGCCAGGCGCCCAGCACCGCAAGGACTGGACGCCCACGGTCGTCCGGCCCCGGTCGCGCCCGCGCCACAAGGGGATGACCACCTGGATATCCCCGCTTTTCTGCGCCGCCAGGCCAACTGAGATCTGTAATAATTCGAAATCGGAAGGGCTTCGGCGATTTGCCGGAGCCCTTCTTTTTTCTTGATCTGATATATTACTATTTGTTTGCAAGTGATTGCAGTTTAACAAAAAATTATGTGTTTAATGTTCCGATTTACGGTCGACCGGACCGGCAAATTTGGTCAACCGGCGGCGTGATTGCGGCGGGCATGGGGTAACAATTGGTAAACAAGCGTGAATTGGCGCTCTTTGGGGCAACCGGTATGTTTTAGCAGTGACTTTGGGGATCACGAATCGATTCGGCGCCTTTCAGGCGAGGAATTCGGCATTCGGGATGAGTCACTTGGGCATGGGTTATGAAATTCAATCGCCAGACGACGCTTCGTTCGCGAGCCACCGTGACGGGTGTCGGCGTTCATTCCGGATCACCGGTCAGTCTGACCCTGGGGCCTGCTTCGATCGACGCAGGTTTTATTTTTGTCCGGAACGGCGCTGATGGAAATGACCGGCGGGTGCGAGCCGTCGCGAAATCCGTCACATCGACTGAATTCGCCACGGTGCTGGGGGACCAGCAGGGCCCGCTGGTTTCCACCGCCGAACATGTTCTTGCTGCGTTGCGGGGCATCGGTGTCGATAACGCCACGATTGAAATCGACGGGCCTGAAGTGCCGATCATGGACGGCAGTTCGGCCGCATTCGTCGCCGCGATCGATCAGGCTGGCATTGTCGAGCAATCTGCGGCGCGCCGCTTCATTCAGGTGTTGAAGCCGGTGCGGGTAACGAGGGGCGATGCGTTCGGCGAACTGCGTCCATACGGACGCGGGTTCCGCGTTGAAGTCGAGATCGACTTCGCCAATCCGGTGATCGGCCGCCAAGAATATGCCGTCGACCTCAACCCCGAAAGTTTTCGTCGCGAAATCAGCCGCGCGCGCACCTTTGGCTGCATGAACGATGTCGCGAAGCTTTGGAGTGCAGGCTTCGCGCGGGGCGCGTCCTTTGAAAATTCCATGGTGTTCGACGACGAGCGCCTGTTGAATACCGGCGGCCTGCGCTACGCCGACGAGTGCGCGCGACACAAGGTGCTCGATGTGATCGGCGATCTTGCGCTCGCAGGGATGCCGCTGATCGGCGACTATCGCTCGGTGCGCGGCGGGCACAAGCTCAACCATGCCGTGCTCACGGCCCTGATGGCCGATCGGACCGCCTGGCGAGTGGTCGAGGGCCAGCCGGCCTCGCGTCCGCGCAGTCAGGGCGAAGCGGTCGGCGGAATGGTGGGCGGCATGGTTGCGGCCTACGGTCCGAACGTGTCCTGATCCGCGGGGGCACGGAATTATCCTCCGACCCATACGCCTGACGCGCGCTTTGCACTGTCCGGTTGCGTTTTATCGCCGCGGTTGCCGGAGCCACTCCCTCGGTCGTCTCTGAGCGTTTCGCCTTAATCCCGGCGAAATACCTGCGTACCCGGTTGGTTAGTGGATTTGTTTCGGCTATAGCGTTTTTGAGCGAAGCGGATACCGGTTCGCGTCAAGAAAACGCATCAAAACAAGAAGCTGGAGCCGGGCTTTGATTCATCGAGGCCGGAATAGCTCCAGAACGGGTTCGCGGTCGAGAGACAGCGTGCCACGGGGTTTGGTTGGCGGGTTTGGTTGGTTATCGTGCCTGGGGCGGCATCGGTCACAGCATCACGGACGTCAGGTTTTTCATCGATGTTAGCTAAGCGTATGGCGCTCGGACGGATCGCGTCGACGGATCGCACCGGTCTCCTCGATCGGCTCGGCCGTAAACTACGGCTCGTCGTCGGTCTCGCGGTTTTGGGGGCGACCCTGAGCGGCTGCGGGACGGGCGCGCTGTGGGACAAGTTCATGGCGAAGGACGAACAGACCTTCAGCGATGAACCGGCGGACAAGCTCTACAATGAGGGCTTGTTCCTGATGAACAATCAGCGTGACCTCAAGGCTGCGACGAAGAAGTTCGACGAGGTCGACCGCGAGCACCCGTATTCGGAATGGGCGCGGAAGTCGCTCCTGATGTCGGCCTACGCATCTTATCAGGCCGGCGACTATGATACCTGCATCGGCTCGGCATCGCGCTACGTTACGCTGCATCCCGGCAGTTCCGACGCCGCCTATGCGCAATACCTGATCGCGGCCTCGAACTACGACCAGATTCCGGATATCTCGCGCGACCAGGCCCGTACAGAGAAGGCGATGGCCTCGCTTGAGGAGGTGATCCGCAAATATCCGACGTCCGAATATGCCGGCGAAGCCAAGAAAAAGCTCGAGGGCGCCCGCGATCAGCTCGCCGGCAAGGAGATGGCGATCGGCCGCTACTACATGGAGCGGCGCGACTACACCGGCGCCATCAACCGCTTCAAGACCGTCGTGACCCGCTACCAGACCACGCGACACGTCGAGGAGGCGCTGGCGCGGCTGACCGAGGCCTATATGGCGATCGGAATTGTCGGCGAGGCGCAGACCGCCGCGGCCGTGCTTGGCCACAACTTCCCAGACAGCCGCTGGTATAAGGACGCCTACAATCTCGTGAAGTCGGGCGGGAGCGAGCCGAGCGAGAATCGGGGCTCCTGGATCAGCAAGGCGTTCAGGAAGATGGGACTCGGCTAGTGTCCCGATTCCGAAGTTCGCATATCCTCGCAGCTCTATGATTCTAGTGGGGTTTGGGTTCAGAAGTTCGCTTGACGGACTCGGTTGGCAATGAAGGGAACTTCTGAACCACCACACTAGTCCGCTTGGCTGGTTTCCTGATTCGGAGTTCGCTAGACTTTATGCCACGCTCCTCAGCGAATCTCTGAACGACACTTTGGCAGGAACCGGTTTCCGATGCTTGCGCGCCTTTCGATCCGCGACATCGTCCTGATCGAGCGGCTCGATATCGAGTTCGCCTCCGGCCTTGCGGTGCTGACCGGCGAAACCGGCGCGGGAAAATCCATTCTGCTCGATGCCTTCGCGCTGGCGCTCGGCGGTCGCGGTGACGCCGGGCTGGTCCGCCACGGCGCGGAGCAGGGACAGGTTACCGCCACCTTCGATATTCCAGAAAACCATCCGGCCGGCGCGATCCTCGCCGCCAACGACATTGACGGCTCTATTTCTGAAGGTTCGGGCGAGATGATCTTGCGCCGGGTGCAGCTCGCCGATGGCCGCACCCGCGCCTTCATCAACGACCAGGCGATCAGCGTGCAGACGTTGAAGGCGGTCGGCGCTGCGTTGGTGGAAATTCACGGCCAGCACGACGAGCGGGCGCTGGTCGATGCTTCGACCCACCGACGGCTGCTCGATGCCTCTGCCGGGCTGGAGACCGATGCCGCCGCGCTTGAGGTGCTGTGGGAGGCCCGCCGCAGCGCTCGTGCGGCGCTCGACGATCACCGTGCCGGCATGGAGCGCGCCGCGCGCGAGGCTGACTATCTGCGCCATGCTTCCGACGAGTTAAGACAGCTCGCCCCGCAGGACGGAGAAGAAACTGCGCTTGCCGAACGCCGGACCACGATGATGGCCGGCGAGAAGATCGCGGCCGACCTGCGCGAGGCGCAGGACGCCGTCAGCGGCAACGGTTCGTCGGTGAGCGTGCTGGCGGCGGCGGTGCGGCGGTTGGAACGGCGGGCCGCGAATTCGCCGCAACTGGTCGAGCCGGCGGTCAGGGCCATTGATGCCGCCATCAACGCGCTGGAGGAGGCGGACCAGCATCTCGCGGCGGCGCTCGTTGCCGCCGATTTCGACCCGGCTGAACTGGAGCACATCGAGGAACGGCTGTTCGCGCTGCGCGCGGCGTCACGCAAATATGCGACGCCGGTGGACGGGCTCGCGGCGCTCGCCGCGAAATACGCCGCCGACGTCGCGCTGATCGACGCCGGCGCGGATCGACTGAAAGTTCTGGAGAAGGACGCGACCGAAGCCGACAAGCGCTATGCGGCGGCAGCCGCAAAACTTTCCACAGCGCGCATCAAGGCCGCGGAAAAACTCGACAAGGCAGTCAACGCAGAGCTTGCGCCGCTGAAGCTCGAGCGCGCGACATTCACCACGCACATCGAGTCGGATCCGGCATCGCCGGGACCGCAAGGCTTCGATCGTGTCGAGTTCTGGGTGCAGACCAATCCGGGCACCCGGCCGGGGCCGCTGATGAAGGTCGCCTCCGGCGGCGAACTGTCGCGCTTCCTGCTGGCGCTGAAGGTGGTGTTATCTGACAAAGGCTCCGCGCCGACGCTGGTGTTCGACGAGATCGACACCGGGGTCGGCGGCGCGGTGGCGGACGCCATAGGCGCGCGGCTGGCGCGGCTCGCCCGCAAGGTGCAGGTGATGGCGGTGACGCACGCGCCGCAGGTCGCGGTGCGCGCCGACCAGCATCTGCTCATTTCAAAGGACGCGCTTGATCGCGGCAAGCGCGTCGCCACCCGCGTCGCGACGCTGGCTGAGGATCACCGCCGCGACGAGATCGCTCGGATGCTCGCTGGTGCGGAGATCACGGCGGAGGCCCGCGCCGCCGCGGACCGGCTGCTGAAGGCGGCGGGGTGAGTCGCTATGGCGGCAAAGCCCAGAACGTCGCCTGTCATCGCTTCCCTCACAAAGGCGCAGGCGAAGATCGAGCACAAGCGCCTCGCGCTGGAGATCGAAGCGCACAACGAGCGCTATTACCAGAAGGACGCGCCGACGGTGTCGGACGCCGCATACGACGCGCTGCGGCAGCGGCTTGAAGCGATCGAGGCGCGCTTTCCCGATCTGATCACGGCTAATTCGCCGACCCAGACTGTCGGCGCAGCGCCCGCCCGCGGTTTTGCGAAAGTGCAGCACGCGGTGCCGATGCTGTCGCTCGGCAACGCCTTCAGCGACGAGGACGTCGCCGAATTCGTCGAACGCATCCAGCGTTTCCTGAAACTCGACGCGGACGACATTCCCGCCATTGTCGCTGAGCCGAAGATCGACGGGTTGTCGCTGTCGCTGCGCTATGAGCATGGCGAATTGGTGCGCGCAGCCACACGCGGCGACGGCTTTACCGGCGAGGACGTCACCGCCAATGTGCGCACCATCAAGGACGTGCCGCACAGGCTGAAAGGCCGCGCCATTCCCGCCACCTGCGAGCTGCGCGGCGAGGTTTATATGCTCAAGACCGACTTTCTCGCGCTGAATAAAAAGCAGGAAGAGGCCGGCGACACTGTGTTCGCCAACCCGCGCAACTCGGCGGCCGGCTCGCTACGCCAGAAGGATGTCGCGACCACCGCATCGCGGCCCTTGAAATTCTTCGCCTATGCATGGGGGGAAATGACGGATCGGCCCGCCGACACCCAATACGACATGCTGGAGTGGCTCAGGAGTGCCGGCTTCGTTGTCAATCCACTGATCGAATTGTGCAGCAGCGTCGAAGAGGTGCTGGCGTTCTATCGCCGGATCGGCGAGCGGCGCGCCTCGCTCGGCTACGACATCGACGGCGTCGTCTACAAGGTCAACCGGCTCGACTGGCAGGAGCGCCTCGGCTTCGTGTCGCGTTCGCCGCGCTGGGCCATCGCGCACAAGTTCGCTGCCGAGCAGGCGACCACAGTGCTCAACGGCATCGACATCCAGGTCGGCCGCACCGGCGCGTTGACGCCGGTGGCGCGGCTCGAGCCAGTCACCGTCGGCGGCGTGGTGGTGCAGAACGCTACGCTGCACAACGAGGATTACATCAAAGGCATCGGCAATGACGGGCAACCGATCCGCGATGGCGTCGATCTCCGCATCGGCGACACCGTGGTGGTGCAGCGCGCCGGCGATGTGATCCCGCAAGTGGTGAGCGTGGTGATGGATAAGCCGCGCGGCAAGCACAAGTATAAGTTCCCCGACACTTGCCCGATCTGCGGCAGTCATGCCGTGCGCGAGGAGGGCGAAGCGGTGCGCCGTTGCACCGGCGCGCTGATCTGCCCGGCGCAAGCGGTGGAGCGGCTCAAGCATTTCGTCTCGCGCCTCGCCTTCGATATCGACGGCCTCGGCGAGAAGCAGATCCAGGAATTCTATGACGAGGGCCTCATCATGCATCCCGTCGACATCTTCACGCTGCAGAAGCGCGACGCGCGCGCGGTGAAGAAGCTCAGGGATCGCGACGGGTATGGCGAGACCTCGGTGCGCAACCTTTTCGCTGCCATTGATGCCCGCCGCAAGATCGAACTGAACCGCCTGATCTTTGCGCTCGGCATCCGTCATGTCGGTGAGGGTAACGCCAAACTGCTGGCGCGACATTACGGCGGTATCGAGAGTTTCCGCGCGGCCATGGCGGAAGCGGCAGCGGCGCAGATGGAGGAGGGCAATGAGTCCGAGGCCTATGCCGATCTCAACAACATCGCCGGCGTCGGCGAGATCGTTGCCGACGCGGTGGTCGAATTCTTTGCCGAGAAGCGCAATGTCAAGGCGCTGAACGAACTGCTCGAGGAGATCGAGGTGCTTCCGGTCGCGCAGGCGCGCAGCGACTCGGCGGTGGCCGGCAAGACCGTGGTGTTCACGGGCTCGCTGGAAAAATTCACTCGCGACGAGGCCAAGGCCTCGGCTGAGCGCATGGGCGCGAAGGTCTCGGGCTCGGTGTCGAAGAAGACCGATCTCGTCGTCGCGGGCCCCGGCGCGGGATCGAAGCTTAAGGATGCCGAGAAGTTTGGCGTAAAGGTGATCTCCGAGGACGACTGGCTGAAGCTGATCGAGGGGTAGGGCGTTCGCAAGTTGGATGCGTCGGGAATGGAATAGCAGACCGCTCAAGCCGCCGCTTGACCGATCGTCACCTTTAGCGTGCCGACGCCGTCGCAGCCGCATTCGATCCTGTCGCCGGGCTGGAGCCGGGAGACGCCGGCGGGCGTGCCGGTCATGATGATGTCGCCACGCTGAATCTCGACCTGTTGCGAGAGCTGCGAGATGATCTCCGGCACGTTCCAGATCATCTGGTCGAGATCGCCTGACTGAGTTTCCTTGCCGTTGACCGTAAGCCAGATGCGACCCTTCGATAGATGGCCGATCTTCGCGGCTGGCTGGATCGGGCTCGACGGCGCGGAGTGATCGAACGATTTTCCGATTTCCCAGGGCTGCTCCTTCTTGCGCGAGGCGATCTGCAGATCGCGCCGGGTAAGGTCGATTCCGACGGCGTAGCCGTAGACGTGATCGAGTGCCTTGTCGGCGGGGATGCGCAGGCCTCCGCCCTTCATCGCGACGATCAACTCGACCTCGTGATGCAGGTCGCTGGTCAGCGGCGGATAGGGGATGACCGCGCCGTCGGCTTCGATCATGTCGGCGTGTTTTGCAAAGAAGAACGGCGGTGTGCGTTCGTCGTTTCCCATCTCGCGGATATGGTCGAGATAGTTGCGGCCGACGCACCAGATACGGCGGACCGGAAAGGACTTGCCCTCGCCCACGACCGCAATGGCGGGTTGGGGCGGTTGTGGAATCACGAAAGACGCTGTGCTCATGCGACTCTCCGCAGTCTGTAAGCGGCTGGGCGACGGAATGGTCGGACCTGCGGCCCGCGAGATCGAGCTTACGCCGATGCGCTGAGAGGAGCCAGAGCCGGCGCGTCGCGATGCTGCAGGCGAAAGAACGACGCATAGCGTCCGTCGCGCCGCAGCAGGTCGTCGTGCCGGCCGCGCTCGACGATCTCGCCGCCTTCGACTACCAGGATGGCGTCGGCATGCATGATGGTGTGCAGGCGGTGCGCGATCACGATCGTGGTGCGATTCTGGCAGAGATGCCCGATCGCTTCCTGCACCTGCTTTTCGGATTCGGAATCGAGCGCGGCGGTGGCCTCGTCGAGCAGGATGATCGGCGCGTCCTTGATCAGCGCGCGCGCCACAGCGACCCGCTGGCGCTGCCCGCCGGAGAGTTGGGTGCCGTGCTCGCCCACGGGCGTGTCGTAACCGAGTGGAAAGCTCATGATGAAGTCGTGCGCGCAGGCTGCTTTCGCCGCCGCGATGATCTCGTCCTCGCCCGCGCCGGGGCGACCGAACGCGATGTTCTCGCGAATGCTGGCGCGAAACAGGTAAACGTCCTGTCCGACATAGGCGGTCTGCTGGCGCAGCGATGTCCGCGACACGCCGGAGATGACCTGTCCGTCGATCAGAATGTCGCCCTTGGTGACCTCATACAGGCGCAGCAGCAGCGCCAGCACGGTGGATTTTCCCCCGCCCGACGGGCCGACCAGCGCGGTCATCTTGCCGGGCTCCGCGACGAAGCTCATGCTGTTGAGGACGGTCTCGTCCGGACGATAGGCGAACGTGACGTCCCGCAGTTCGACGCAAGCGGTCGTCAGGTTCAGCGCCGGCTTGTCGCTGTCGTCGGGCTCGCTGGCGGGGCTGTCGACGATTTCCAGAAGCTTGCGCGCACCGATCAGGCTGCTGTTGAGTTCGATATTGAGGCGGGCCAGCCGCTTGGCCGGTTCATAGGCCAGCAGAAAGGCGGTGAGAAACGAAAAGAACTGGCCGGGTGTCGCGCCCATGGCGACGACGCGATAGCCGCCATACATCAGCCCGCCTGCGATGGCGAAACCGCCCAGCGTTTCCATCAGCGGACTCGCGCGGTTCGAGACCCGCGCCATCTTATTGTTGGTCTGCTCGACAGCAGTGATGCTGGCGTCGATCCGTTCGCTCATGGTCCGTTCGAGCGTGAACGCCTTCACGGTGCGGATTCCCTGCAGCGACTCCTGCATGGTCTCCATGATGTCCGTGGTGCCGCTGAACTGGTTATGGGCGAGCCCCTTGACGCGCTTTACCAGCTTGCGCAGCACAATCATCGCCGGTGGCGCTACCAGAAGGCCGAGCAGCGCCATGTACGGATCCTGCGTCACCATGACGATGACCAGCCCGATCAGCGAGAGCAGGTCGCGGCCGACGGCGTTGATCAGCAGACTGAGCACCTGTGTGACGGAATTGGCGCCGGCCGTCAGCCGTGCCAGAAACTCCGACGAATGCCGCGCCGAGAAGAAGCCGATGCTTTCGCTCATCAGCTTGGCGAACAGACGGCGCTGGTTGTTGGCGAGGATCGCGTTGCTGATCTGCGAAAGGATCACGGAATGGCCATAGGTCGCCGCGCCCTTGAGCGTAAAAATTGCGACCGTCACAAGTGACAGAATGACAATATTGCGCACGTCCTTATCGACGTAGGCTTGATTGATAACTGCGCCGAGCAGGTAGGCGGAACCCGCCGTCGTTCCCGCCGAGACGGCCATCAGCGCGAATGCGGCGAGGTAGCGCCGCCAATAGGCAATGCCCTGTTCCGTGATCAGACGGCGAATCAGGATGGCCGCGCCATAGGGATCGTCGGTAATTTTCTTCGGAAGCTCGGTCATCGCGTTCCATTGACGCTGTGGGTCGGCTATCGCCCGTGCGTCAGGGTTGTTGCGAAAGCGTCCGACTCAATGCCTGCAATAGCGCTCTTTTTCAAGCCAAAACCGGGTTTCCGACCGGTTTATCAGGCTAATGCCGCGAGCGCGCCGGTGACGTGCCGCTGCGCCAGCTTCTCTTCCCAAGCCAGCGCGTGCGCGGCGATGGTAGCGAGGTCGTCATATTGTGGCGTCCAGTCGAGCGCCGCGCGAATCCGGCCGGTGTCGGCGATCATGGTCATGATATCGCCGGGGCGGCGGTCGGAATAGTGAATCGCGAAGTTGCGACCACTGACCCGCCGCACCGCTTCGATCGTTTCCAGAACGGAGTAGCCGCGCCCGTATCCGCAGTTCAGCGTCGTCGAAAGTCCGCCGTTTCGCAAGTATGACAGCGCTGCACGATGCGCCTGCGCGAGATCGCTGACATGAATGAAGTCACGGATGCAGCTTCCATCCGGCGTTGGGTAGTCGGTGCCGAACACGTCAATCTTGGCGCGCTGGCCGGTCGCAGCTTCGACCGCGATTTTCAACAGGTGCGTGGCACCCGCGGTTGATAGGCCGATTCGCGCCAGCGGATCGGCGCCCGCGACATTGAAGTAGCGCAGCACCACGTAGCTCATACCATGTGCGGTCGCGACATCGTGCAGCATGATCTCCGTCATCAGCTTCGACGATCCATAAGGCGAGAGCGGCCGGGTCGGCGCCTCTTCCGGGACCGGCATGCGGTCCGGATTGCCATAGACGGCGGCGGTGGACGAAAAGATGAAGCGGTTGACTCTGCATTTGACGGCGGCATTGAGCAGGTTGCGCGTCGTCATCGTGTTGTTGCGGTAGTAGGCGAGCGGATCGCGCATCGACTCCGGCACGACCACGGATCCCGCAAAGTGAATGATGCTCTCGATCCCGTGCTGAGCGATAACGTTCTCGACGAGATTTTCGTCTCCCGCGTCGCCGATGAACAGCGGCACGCCGTCCGGCAGCGCGGACGAGAAACCGGTGGACAGGTTGTCAATCACGACAACATTTTCGCCGGCCTCGGCCAGCGCGAGAACCATATGACTGCCGATATAGCCGGCGCCACCGGTAACGAGCACGGTCATGCGTTCACCTTTCACGAACGATGGCCGCGACGCTATCCCGTGCACTGTGAAAAGGGGGTTTCACGTAAGGCGAACTGGCCACTATGCTTAATGTTGCGTATAGGACATCGGCGAAAGGGAGCGTCCAGGTGCCTGCCGACAACGAAACTGCGCGAGATCTGCAGCTTATCGTGGCGAATCTGCACTGGCGCTATTCAGGCGTCACGGCGACCAGCCGGATGGTGACGCCGCGGCTGGCGAAAATGTTCCGCACAGTTTGGTTCGGCCCCGATGGGCCCGATGGCGTCACGCGTCTGCGTTTTGTGGACCTCCTGAAGCTGCGGCGGCGGCGAGCGTCCGTGATCTGGCACGCCCGGCGCAACAACGATATGATCGCCGGCGTCCTCTTGAAAGCTTTGGGCTGGCCGCTGCGGCTGCTGTTCACTTCGGCGGCGCAACGTCATCACACGTGGATCACGCGGTGGCTGATTGCCCGGATGGATGCAGTGATCGCAACCAGCGATGTCTCTGCGTCATTTCTCAAGCGGCCAGCGACCGTGGTCGCACACGGAGTCGATGCGGATTGCTACACGCCACCCGTCGATCGTACTGCAGCCTTCGCTGAATCGGGATTGCCGGGCCGTTATCTGATCGGCTGCTTTGGCCGGGTGCGCATGCAAAAGGGTACGGACGTTTTCGTGGACGCGATGTGTCGCCTGCTGCCGCACTTCCCGGATTTCAGCGCGGTGATCGTCGGGGCCATTACGCCCGATCAGATCGCGTTCGCCGACGATCTACGGCGCCGCATTGCTGCCACGGGGCTGGAATCGCGCATCCGCATCACCGGTGAACTGCAGATCGAGCAGGTGCAGCGCTGGTATCAAAGGCTGACGATCTTCGCTTTCACATCGCGCAATGAGGGATTTGGCGTCACCTTGATTGAAGCGATGTCGGTGGGAGCGGCACTGGTTGCATCGCGTGCAGGTGCGGCGGAGCTTGTCGTCAACGACGGAGACAACGGCGTACTGGTGCCCCCGGGCGATGTGGGCGCGCTGGTCGTAGCGCTGGAACTCTTGATGTGCGATCCCGAGGTTGCTGCGGCGATGGGACGGCGTGCACGCGAGTTCGTCGTCGCAAACTACAGTCTCGATGCCGAAGCAGCCGGGGTCGCCGCGGTCTATCGCAGAATGCTTTGACGGGCGAGACAGTTCGCGACGAATGCGTCGAGATCGCCGCCTGTGAACAGGAAGCCCGGAATCCCCGCAGCAGCAGCGGCTTCGATATCGCTCTCGCGGTCGCCGACGGCAAAGCTGCCATGTTGTCGCACCGGCCAATGCTGCATCAGGTCGAGGATCATGCCGGGCTTCGGCTTGCGCCAGGGATGATCTTCCAGATATCCGGCGACGCTGCCGTCGGGATGGTGCGGGCAATATCTGAAGTCATCGATTCGTGCGCCTTGCGATGCAAGATGAGACTGCATCCACAGGTGCAGACAGCGAACATCATCCTCGCTGAAGAAGCCGCGCGCAACGCCGGATTGATTGGTGAAGATGAAAACGAAATATCCGGCCTCATTCAGTCGTCGGACGGCCTTGGCGACGCCGGGCATCCAGCGAATACGGTCGCGGGTACCCATATAGCTGTCGTCGTGATTGATGACGCCGTCGCGATCCAGGAATGCTGCGGGCCTGCAATCGGGAGCGTTAACGGCGCCGTTCACTTGTCTCCGACTCCCTCCGCCAGCGCGCTCTCGACGCTGTCGCATATCGCGTGGCCTGCCGTCATGTGGATCTGCTGGATGACAGGGGTGTCGTCGCTTGGCGCAACAAAAAGATGGTCGCAGACGTCTTGCAGGCTCTTGCCCTTGAGGCCGGTGAAACCGACGGTGACGAGGCCGCGCCGACGCGCGGCGGCAAGTGCGGCGAGGATGTTTGTTGATCGGCCAGAGGTGGACAGTGCCAGCAGCACATCGCCGTTCCGGCCGAGGCTCTCGACCTGCCGGGCGAAAATCTGCTCGAAGCCATAGTCGTTGGAGATGGCGGTGAGGGCGGACGTGTCGGTCGTCAGCGCGATGGCGGCGAAGCCGGGTCGCTCTTTCTTGTAGCGACCGACGATTTCCGAGGCGAGGTGCTGGGCGTCGGCGGCGCTTCCGCCGTTGCCGATCAGAAGCACCTTGTTGCCGGAACGAATGGCGTCGATGATGGAGCGTGCAATATTACTCGCAACCGCAAGCAGCGCCGTATCGTTGGCCGCGCGCTCAAGGGCCGCGAGCGATTGCTGAAAATGGGTCGCGATCGGGTTCTGGCTCAAGACGCACCTTAGTCACTATGACGGATATCAGTGGTAATGAGCGCGTCATGCCCACGCAAGTGTGGCTACATCAATGCGAAACGCGGATGCCATCCTTCGCAAGAATCTGTTCCGCGATGGCGACCACCTCGGCTGCTGGAATGTCCCTCATGCAGCGATGGTCGTTCATAGTGCAGACCGGACGATGGCACGGTTGGCAGGGAAGGGGCGTTTTTGCCTGTATCGTCGCTGCGAGTCCGTTCAAAGGTGCCCAGTGATAGGGACTGGTCGGTCCAAAAATTCCCATTGTGGGCGTTCCGAGCGCGGCCGCGACGTGCAGCAGGCCGGAGTCGTTCGAAATCGCGAGCGTAGCCGCCGCCATCGCCAGAATGCCGTTTCGCAAGTCGTGACCCGTCAGATCCCGGACGCGCGAGCCCCCTGCAGCCAAGATTTCGGCAGCAACCGCCTTTTCGTTGGGCCCACCGACGACCCAAAGGTCGATTCCCCGCTCGGCCAGCATCCGGGCGGCCTCGGCGTAGGAGGTCCAGCGCTTGCTGGAGCCGACCGCCCCGGGCGCCAGTGCCACCGCCGGTCCCGTGTCTAGTCCCTGCGCCTGCCGCCAGCGGGCGACATCTTCGCCGGATACCCGAAGCTGCGGCGCGGGCCATTCGGGCGGCCGTTCTGCCCCTTCCGGAAGCGCCAGGGATGCTTTCCTGTCAATCATGCGCGGCAGGGCTCTTTCGCCCCAGCGCCAGCGGTTGAGGAGTCCGAATCGCACTTCGCCGACAAAGCCCACCCGTTCCGGAATGCCGGCGAGCGCAGGCGCAATGGCCGATTTCCAGGTACGCGGCATGACAAGGGCGGTTCCGTATCCCCGCGCGCGCAGCTGTCGGGCGAGACCCCGCTGCTGCGTCAATGCCAGACGGCTTCGAGGCAGGTCCCAAACCACGCCGGCACGCACACCGGGCATATAATCGACCAGAGGCGCGCAGAGCGTTGTCACCAGCATATCCACCGGCCGATTCGGCCAGCGCTGCTTGAGCACCCGAACCACTGTGTGGCCACGGACGAAGTCGCCGATCCACATGTAGGGCACAATCAGAATGGGTCGGGTATCGTCCGGGTCGATGGCAACCCTCGGCTCATTTGATGAATCTGTTTTCATAACTTAACGAATGAGTAACACTGGGCGGATGAAAAATCCTCCCTATCCGGTCCCATGCCGGAGGTAAAGCTGTCTCTTGTGATGCTTCTGGAGAGTGATTTCGCTGCGTCACGCTATCCAAGTTGCCTCACAGGCGGGAGTGGGGCAAACCAGTGGAGTGAATTTGACATTCGCCACCCGTTTTGCCGCAAACCCGGCAGGCGAATGTCAAATTCAAAACTCCACTGGAAAACTTATGGTTGCTAGTGGTCCTTTGATTCTGACATTTGCAAGACGTCTGCTGCACCGGGATGCAAATGTTAGAATCGGACCACTAGAGTCGTACATCCACGACGGGGACATCATGCTGCTGGTGACCGGGGGCGCCGGTTTTATCGGATCAAATCTCGTGGCCGCGTTGAACGACGCCGGGCGCGGCGATGTGACGGTGTGCGATGCGCTGGGGCATGATGGCAAATGGCGCAACCTCGCCAAGCGGCAGCTTGCCGATATCGTTCCGCCCGCAGAACTGATGAGTTGGCTCGACGGCCGTCGTCTCGACGGCGTCGTTCACCTCGGCGCGATCTCCGAAACCACCGCGACCGATGGCGATCTCGTCATCGAGACCAATTTTCGGCTGTCGCTGCGGTTGCTCGACTGGTGTACGGCGACTGCGACGCCTTTCATTTATGCCTCGTCGGCGTCGACCTACGGCGATGGCCGGCAGGGCTTTCGCGACGACCAATCGTTGGCCGCGTTGCGGGCGCTTAGGCCGATGAATCTCTACGGCTGGAGCAAGCACCTCTTCGACATGGCGGTTGCCGAGCGCGCCGCTGCCGGCGTGAAGTTACCGCCGCAATGGACCGGTCTCAAGTTCTTCAACGTGTTCGGTCCCAATGAATATCACAAGGGCGCCATGATGAGCGTGCTGGCGCGTCGTTTCGGCGATGTGAAAGCCGGCCGCACGGTGCAGTTGTTCAAGTCGCACCGCGAGGGCATTGCCGACGGCGACCAGCGCCGCGACTTCATCTATGTCGATGACGTGGTGCGCGTGATGATGTGGCTCCTGGCCACGCCTTCGGTCAGCGGTCTCTTCAACGTGGGAACCGGCGAAGCGCGTAGCTTTCGTGATCTGATGACAGCGGCCTATGTCTCGCTTGGCACAAAGCCGAACATCGAATACGTCGATATGCCCGAGCAGATTCGCGGTGCGTACCAGTATTTTACGCAAAGCGAGGTCGAGCGCTTGCAACGCGCAGGTTACAACGGCGGCTTCACGCCGCTGGAGGAAGCGGTCGACGCATATGTCAAAGGCTATCTCGATCGCGACGGTCGCTTTCGCTGACGGCCTAGCAGGTGAAGGGCTTGATGATCGATTTTGACGGCTTGTCGAATGCGTTTTCCCGCCAGACGGTGCTCTGCGTCGGCGACCTGATGCTCGACGAGTTCGTGTACGGCGAGATTTCGCGGATTTCACCGGAGGCCCCGGCGCCGGTCATCGCGGTTCAGCGGAGCGAAATCAATGTCGGCGGCGCCGGTAACGTCGCGCGTAACATCGCCGCGCTCGGTGCGCGCTGCATCTTTGTCGGATTGGCGGGCGAAGATGACGCGGGCGACAGGCTGCGTGCCACGCTCTCGCGCGAAAGCCTGATCGAGCCGCTATTGATTTTGGATCCGGCACGTCCGACGACGCGCAAGGTGCGTTTCGTTTCGGAGCATTTTTCGACTCACATGCTGCGCGCCGACTGGGAAACACCCGCTCCGGCGTCCGGGGCGGTGGAACAGGCCTTGATCGACGCCATTCTGCCACAACTGCCGCGCGCCGACATCGTATTGCTGTCCGACTATGCCAAGGGAGTGTTGACGGCGCGGGTGATCCGCGACGTCATCGACGCCGCGCGCGGGCTCGGCAAACGTGTGATCGTCGATCCGAAGAGCGCCAATTTCGCCGTCTATCGCGGCGCGACGCTGCTCACGCCGAACCGAAAGGAATTTGCGGACGCGACCCGCAGCCGCGCCGACGACCAGGAAAGCATTGCGACGGCGGCTCGAGAGGTGATGCGGCTCGCCGATGGCGAAGCCGTGCTGGTGACACAAAGCGAGCACGGCATGACGCTCGTGCCGCGTGAGGGCGAGGTCATTCATGTTCCCGCTCACACCGTCAAGGTTCGTGACGTGACGGGCGCCGGCGACACCGTCGTCGCGGCGCTTGCGGTGTCGCTCGCTGCGGGGGCCGATTGGGAGACCGCGTTGCGGACGGCAAGCGCAGCTGCGGCGGTCGCGGTCAGCAAAAGCGGGACGGCAATCGTCACGCTCGCCGAACTGCGCAGCAATATCCTGCCGCCAGCCTCTCTTGCGGCCGAAGTGAAAATCGCGCCATCGACGGACGAGCTGGAACGGCGTCTGTCGACTTGGCGTGAACAGGGCTTGCGGATAGGATTTACCAACGGCTGCTTCGATATCCTGCATCCCGGTCATGTCAAGGTGCTGACCGGAGCGCGCGCCACATGCGATCGGCTGATTGTCGGATTGAACAGCGACGCGTCCGTGGCCCGGCTGAAGGGCGAGGGCCGTCCGATCCAGAATGAGCGGGCGCGCGCGGAGGTTCTGGCGGCGCTCGAGGCCGTCGATCTCGTGGTGATTTTCGAAGAGGACACGCCGTTGAAACTGATCGAGCGGATTCAGCCGAACGTGCTCGTCAAAGGCGGGGATTATTCTCTCGAGCAGGTTGTCGGTCAGGAGGTAGTTACCGCACGAGGTGGCGAGGTTGTACTGATCGACATTCTGCATGGATTCAGCACGACGTCGCTGGTGAAGCGCGCAGGAGGCAGGGCATGAGAGCCTTGTTCCGCAGTGGCGGGTCTGTTTCCGCTTCTTATACCGTCCGGACCATCGCTTCATGAATCCGCGTCGAAAGTTTACCTCCCGGAATGTCCTGATCGCGCTGCATGACCTGATAACGGTCGTGGCGGCGCTGCTTATGAGCTGCTACTTCCGTTTTGATAATTATGATTTTGCCCTGCGCTTGGCGCTGCTCTTGAAGGCGCTACCCTATTTCCTGGTCATCAGCTGCGTTATCTTTTATGTCTTTAACCTGACGACGACAAAATGGCGGTTCATTTCCCTTGTGGACGCCCTCAACATCGTCAAGGCCTCCTCCGTTCTGTCATTTGTCGTCCTGGTCTTCGATTATGTCGTCATCGCGCCGAATCTTTACGGCACCTTCTTTCTTGGGAAGAAGACGATCTTACTCTACTGGTTGCTGCAGATATTCATGCTCGCAGCCACACGTTTTACCTATCGATATTTCCGCTATAAGCGGACGCTGATTCACGTAAAGGCCGACAACGCAACGCCGGTCATCGTCGTCGGCCGCGCCGCGGATGCCGAAATTCTCTTGCGCTCGGTCGAGAGCGGGGCGGTCAAACAATTACGGCCGGTCGGCCTGCTGTCGCCGTCGTCTGCCGACATTGGTCAGACGATACGCGGCGTTTCGGTCCTGGGGGGAGTGGACGACCTTGAGGAGGTGATAGCCGATGTTGCCGAGCGGCTGGGGCCAATCAAGCGCATCATCATGACGCCTTCCGCATTCGAGCCCGAATCTCAGCCGGAGGCCGTTCTCGCGCGCAGCCGCAAACTGGGCCTCAAGGTTAGCCGGTTGCCGTCGCTCGGCGAGGGAGGCGAGGTTCCACACCTGACGCCGGTTGCCATTGAAGATCTTCTGCTTCGCCCAAGCCGTACCATTGACTATGAGCGGCTCGAAGGGCTGATCAAGAACAAGTCGATTGTCGTGACCGGGGGTGGCGGGTCTATCGGGTCTGAAATCTGCAAACGCATCGTGACGTTCGGTGCGAGCCGGCTGCTGATCATCGAAAATTCCGAACCGGCGCTATACGCGATCATGGAGGTATTGGGCGACATAAGTCGGGCCGCCGTGGTGGAAGGCCGCATCGCCGACATTCGCGATCGCGAGCGGTTGATGCGCCTGATGAACGAATTCAAGCCCGACATCGTGTTTCATGCGGCGGCGCTCAAACATGTGCCCATTCTCGAACGAGACTGGAGCGAAGGCGTCAAGACCAACATTTTCGGGTCGGTCAATGTCGCGGATGCAGCGCTGGCGTCGGGCGCCGAAGCCATGGTGATGATTTCCACCGATAAGGCGATTGAGCCGGTGTCGATGCTCGGACTGACTAAACGGTTTGCCGAGATGTACTGCCAGGCGCTCGATCGCAAACTTGCGCAGCGCACGGATGGCAAGATTCCGATACGTCTGATTTCGGTCCGCTTCGGCAATGTGCTGGCGTCGAACGGATCGGTAGTGCCGAAGTTCAAGGCACAGATCGAGGCCGGCGGCCCGGTGACCGTCACGCATCCGGATATGGTCCGCTACTTTATGACAATTCGCGAGGCCTGCGATCTCGTCATTACCGCGGCGAGCCATGCGGCGATGCCGGAACGGCATGATGTATCGGTGTATGTGCTGAACATGGGCCAGCCGGTGAAGATCGTCGATCTTGCCGAACGCATGATCAGCCTGTCAGGCCTGCAGCCCCATCACGACATCGAGATCGTCTTTACCGGAGTGCGGCCGGGCGAACGATTGAATGAAATCCTGTTTGCGAGCGAGGAGCCTACAATCGAGATCGGTTTGCCGGGGATTTTGGCGGCGAAGCCAAACGAGCCGCCGATGGACATGCTGCAAAAGTGGATCGCGATCCTGGCGGATGCCGTCGCCAACGAGGACAAGTCGAAGATCCGCTCGGTCTTGAAGGATGCCGTGCCGGAATTCGCGGCACATGACTGACAGACATCGCCTCTCGTCTGATATCGCGCGAACAAGCTGCTTGATTATTCCGTGAGTTCGACCGAGGCCGGTCTTTTCTCGGTCCTCTCGATGCTGACGATCCAGACCAGTCCGCCGAGCACGCCGACGACAAAAAACACCGCACCGAACAGCAGCGAGATATTGACGCCTTCGCTTGTCGCTAGTCCGGCGTATCCGAAACTGAGGGCCATGGAAGCTTCGCGCACGCCCCATCCGGCTATCGAGATCGGCAGCATCGTAATCAGCATGACTGGTGGAATGAGCAGAAAGATTTCGCTGAAAAGGATCGGCGCGGCAATCGCCCTCACGACGCACCACGCGATCACGACGGCGAGGACATGGATGAGCAGCGACAGAAATGCAATCTTCCGCCTGCGTTCGCGATTGAAGATGGCATGATTGGTGATGACCGAGCAGGCGCGAAGATGGTTCGCAGCCCGAATATTCCTGAGCCAGGGCCAATGCAATCTGCCCAAAAGCAGGAATCCTCCGCCGGCGGCCAGCGCGGAAAAATCGACGAACAGCAGCGCAAGCCGGCCTTGGGGGTCGCCGATCAGCCGGTAACTCCAAGGCAGACTCGCGACGATCAGCACGGCAAGCGCAATCAGCCCGATCGCGCGGTCGACGAAGATCGAATAGGCCGCTGCCCGCCAACCAGCCGGGCCACGTCCGACCAGCCAGAGCCGCATGGCGTCGCCGCCGATGGATGAGGGCAAGGTCTGGTTGAAGAACGAGCCGATCATGCAGTAGCGCACCGCTCGCGCGATCGAGAGAGGCGCACCGCAGTCGGCGCTGATTTCCCGCCATCGCATGGCGCTGACAAAAACCTGCAACAATGTCACGGCGATTGCGAGTGCGATCCAGCCGGCGCTGGTAAAATCGAGACGCGAGACGAGATCGGAGAAATCGACCTTGCGGAGCGCGAGGTAGAGCAAGGCAGCCGAGATCAGTATTTTTGCCGTTGAAAGCAGGATCTGGCGCATTGCGCTTGTGTGTGTCGAGGTTAAGTTGGCGGTCGGAACCTTCGGGACGACAATCCGTGGCCTGATTGCCTTGGTATGGTTTTGGACGACGTCTGGCAATAGTCGATCGGGAATTGCGATCTCCTTCGAGGCCGTGAGTTTAGAGGCCCGGCTATCATCCGCCGTGGCCTGCGCATCCTGAGGAATAAAATGTCGGATCACCCGATACTGGTCACTGGCGCGGCTTCGATTCCAACCCCACGGCTTTTGCAAATCAAATTTGCATTATCGGCAACAACAGGCCGGCAGAATTGATGAATGCCGTCGCCCTTCTGGAGAAGGAGCTTGGACGGACGGCACGGAAGGAAGTGCTTCCGATGCAGCCGGGCGATGTTCTAGCCTCATCGCGTATATCGATGATCTCACCCGCGACGTGGGTTTTCCGTCCCCCGACATCGCCTGAAGCCTGGTATTGTCGTTATCATCGGGTCGGCCAATGGTCGGATTCTAATACTTCATCCCGTTGCGGCAGAAATTCTTGCAAATGTTAGAATCAATGGACCACCAGAACTCCGGTAGTGTAGCGGTTGGGGTTCGCGTCATGACCCTGATCCAGTGTCCCAATGATCCGGGTTCGCCTCAAGGAGGCTGCAAGGATGCGCACTTCGGAATCGGGACGCTAATGGACAGCATGGGGAGATTGTATTGTGAGTGAGCGTATCATCCCCCTCGTCATGTGTGGTGGCGCGGGAACCCGGCTATGGCCGGCCTCGCGGGAGGGCCGCCCGAAGCAGTTTCTGCCGTTGTTCGGGTCAGGTTCGACGTTTCAGGATACGCTGAGGCGGGTTTCCGATCCCGCGCTGTTCGAGCGGCCGATCGTGGTCACCAACGCCGCCTACCGTTTTACGGTGCTTGAACAACTCGCGGAGATCGGGCTTGAAGCCGACATCCTGCTGGAGCCCGCACGGCGCGACTCCGGACCGGCGATCGCCGCGGGAGCAGCCTTCGCACAGATGCGTGACAGCGCAGCCGTCGTGCTCGCGCTCGCCGCAGATCACGTGGTGCGCGACACGGATGCGTTCGTCTCTGCCTGCCGTCAGGGATTAGCTGCCGCGAATGCCGGCCGCATCGTGACCTTCGGCGTCCGACCGGAGCGGGCGGCAACCGAATATGGCTATATCAGCCCCGGCGCGGCGATTGTGGGCGAGGTACGCGCGGTGACGACCTTCGTCGAGAAGCCCGATCCGCAAACCGCCGCGGGTTACGTCGAGGCGGGGTATCTCTGGAACAGCGGCAACTTCATGTTCCGTGCCTCGGTGCTGCTCGATGAATATCGCAACGTCGATCCCGAGAGCGTTCGCGCGGTGACGGATGCCGTGACCCATGCCGGCCGGGATCTCGGCTTTGTTACGCTCGATCCGGACGCCTTCGCGAAGGCGCGGACGATTTCGATCGATTACGCGGTGATGGAAAAGACCGCACATGCCGCCGTGGTGTCGGTCGATTGCGGCTGGTCGGATGTCGGATCCTGGCACGCGGTGTGGGAGTTGTCGGACAAGGATAGTCAGGGCAACGCGGCGCAAGGGACCGCCGTATTCGAGGATTCCCGCAATTGCAATGTTTCAACCGACAAGGCACTGGTCGCGCTGGAAGGCGTTGATGATCTTGTGGTGGTGGCGACGCAGGATGCAGTGCTGGTCTCGCGCCAAAAGGACGCCAACGGGCTGAAACGTCTGGTCACGAAGTTGAAGGCCGTGTCACCGCAGATCACGGAAGAGCATCTCCGGGTCCATCGGCCCTGGGGCGCTTATCAGTCGATCGATAGGGGCGAGCGGCATCAGGTCAAGCACATCACGGTGAAGGCCGGCGAGCGGTTGTCGCTGCAAAAACATCATCACCGCTCGGAGCACTGGGTCGTGGTCCGGGGCACCGCGAAGGTGACGGTCGATGACCTCGTCAAGACCGTGCACGAGAACGAATCGATCTATATTCCGATCGGAGCCGTCCACCGGCTGGAAAACCCCGGCAAGATTCCGCTGGAACTGATCGAAGTGCAGACCGGCAGTTATCTTGGCGAAGACGATATCATTCGGATGGAGGATGACTATCGGCGAAGCTGAACTGCTGCGTCGAGACGAATCAGCTAATCTGTGGAAACACTACCCAAGCCCTGTTTAGCGACACTACTAATCGGCCTACAAGTTTTGAGTATCGTGTAATTCTTTGAATCAAAACGTGTTGGGATTGTTATTCCTCTAATCGCCACTTCCGTTATGGCATGCTAGAGAGAGCGCGCGGTCGGGTTCGGGGGTGCTGAGAGCATTTTCCGGCTAAGTGGAATCCGGTTAGCCGTAAGAAAATGCTCTCAATCAATAACTTGCGCGTATTCTGATTGCAAAACCGGGGTCCACTTTTGCGGAATACGCGCTAGCCGGTCGATTTTGGGGTACCTGATGAGTTCGAAGCCATCTGCATTGAAGGCTGCTGCATTGAAGACTGCAGGATCCGAGCGCGCGCTGCGCGTCGGCGTGATCGGCGCCGGTATCATGGGCAGCAATCACGGTCGCGTGTTGGCCGGTCTCGCCGGCGTCAGGCTTGCTGGCATCGTTGATCCCTTGCCCGCGCACCGCGCTCGTGCGACCGAAATGATCGGATGCCGAACATTCGGGACATTTGACGAACTGATGGCGGCTGGCGTCGACGCCGTCACTATTGCCGCGCCGACACATCTTCATTGTGAACTCGCGCTGGCCTGCATCGAGCGCGGTGTTCACGTTTTGGTCGAGAAGCCGATCGCCTCGACGGTCGAGGAGGGTTGCGAGATCGTTACGGCGGCTCAGCGTGCCGGCTTGACCTTGATGGTCGGTCATGTCGAGCGCTTCAACCCGGCAGTCGTCGCCATCAAGCAGGCGATCAAGGGTGAGGATATTCTCTCGATCGCGATCACACGGGTCGGTCCGTTCCCGCCACGCATGTCGAATGTCGGTGTTGTGATCGACCTTGCCGTGCATGACATCGATCTGATCCGCTGGTTTACTGAATCCGAAATCGTCGACGTGCAGCCCCAGCTCTCTAGCGCCGTCGCCGAGCGGGAGGATATCGCGCTGCTTCAGTTCCGGACCGCGTCGGGCGTGCTAGCGCATATCAATACGAACTGGCTGACGCCTTTCAAGGCCCGCAACGTAACAGTCGCGACCCGTGGCAAATACATCATGGGTGATCTGCTGACTCGCCAGGTCACCGAATGCTTCGGGTTCCAGCCGGACGGCAGCTATTCCATGCGCCACCTTCCGGTAGGCCACGATGAACCCTTGCGCGCCGAACTGATCTCGTTTGTCGATGCGGTGCGTTCGGGCAAAGCTCCTGCGGTGAGCGGCGGCGAAGGCGTCGCCAGTCTCGAGATCGCGATCAAGTGCCTTGAAGCTCCGTCTTCCGTCGTGCCGCCGGTGCGGCCAGCTGCGCGCCGCGCCGCCGGCTGATTGTCTAGAGGACTGAATGCAGCAGCATATGCCTGCAAGGGCGATTCCGTTTATCGACATCGTCGAACAGCGCCGTCGGCTCGGCACACATATCGACGATGCGGTTGCGCGGGTGCTGACGCATTGCCAGTTCATCAACGGCCCCGAAGTCGCACGTCTGGAAGCCGATCTGGCCGTGTTCAGCGGCGCCAGGCATGTCGTGGCCTGCGCCAGCGGCACCGATGCGCTGCTGATGGTGCTGCTGGCAAAAAACGTCGGCCCCGGCGATGCGGTGCTCTGTCCGACATTCACGTTCTGCGCGACCGGCGAGGTTGTGGCGCTGCTCGGAGCGACGCCAGTGTTTGTCGATGTTGATGAAGCGACGTTCAATATCGACATCGCTTCGCTCAAGAGCGGCATTGCGGTCGCGAAAAAGCAGGGCCTCCGGCCCAAAGCCATCATACCCGTCGACCTGTTCGGTCAGCCCGCCGATCACGATGCGATTGCGGCGGTTGCCGCGGCCGAGGGCATGTTCGTTCTGGATGACGCCGCGCAAGGCTTCGGCGCGACGTACAAGGGGCAGCGGCTGGGTACGTTCGGCCTCGCGACCGCGACCAGTTTCTTTCCCGCCAAGCCGCTCGGCTGTTACGGCGACGGTGGCGCGATCTTCACCGACGATGCCGAACTGGCGGATACCTTGCGCAGCGTGCGCGTGCACGGGCAAGGTTCCGACAGGTACGACAACGTGCGGCTGGGTCTCACGGGGCGCATTGATACCGTGCAGGCGGCGATCCTGATCGAAAAACTCAGGATATTTCCTGATGAAATCACGGCGCGGGACGCGGCCGCCAAGCGTTACAATGACGGCCTCGGGCATGTTGCGATCGTGCCCCGCGTCGCGCCGGATTGCACGTCGGTATGGGCGCAGTACACCATTCGGCTGCCGAATGGGGGTCGCGAGGCGCTGGCCTCGACCCTGAAGGCGGAGGGCATTCCGACCGCGATCTATTATCCGAAGTCGCTGCATCAGCAGACTGCCTATCGGAATTTCCCGGTCGCGGCCGAAGGTCTTCTGGTCAGCGAAAGGCTGTCGACCGAGGTCATCAGCCTACCGATGCATGCTTATCTGGATGAACCGAC
Organism: Nitrobacter sp. JJSN; assembly: GCF_051912485.1. GTDB lineage: Bacteria > Pseudomonadota > Alphaproteobacteria > Rhizobiales > Xanthobacteraceae > Nitrobacter. Next base: position 804,133 of record NZ_CP196822.1, read on the forward strand.
GCAGCAGCGGATCATCGAGGCTGTGCGCGCCGCGCTTCCGAACTGATTTCGCCATTTTGCGCCGGGAGGCGATCCTGTAGAAACGCCGGATGCTTGGACGCATTTTCACCGTCGGCGGATATACGCTGCTCTCGCGGCTGACGGGATTTGTGCGCGACATCATGCTTGCCGCGATTCTCGGTGCCGGACCGGTCGCGGATGCCTTCTTCGTAGCGCTTCGGCTGCCGAATCATTTCCGGGCGATTTTCGCCGAGGGGGCCTTCAACGCGGCGTTCGTGCCGGCTTATGCGCATGTCTCAAGCGGTGGCGCAGTTTCCGCAAAGCTGTTCGCCGACCGCATCTTCACCCTGCTGTTACTATCGCAGGTGATCCTGCTGGCGATAGCGTGGCTGTTCATGCCGCAAGTCATCGCGCTGCTGGCACCCGGCTTCGTTGATGACCCGGTACGCGGCGAACTCGCCGTTTCGCTGACGAGGATTACCTTTCCCTATCTGCTGCTGATCACGCTGGTGACGCTGTACGGCGGCATGCTCAATGTCATGCACCGCTTCGCTAGCGCGGCGGCGGCGCCGATCTTCCTCAACCTGTCGATGGTCCTGACGCTGGCGCTCGCGGCATTCTTCCCCAATGCCGGATATGCGGCGGCGTGGGGCGTGCTGATCTCCGGGTTCTTGCAGTATTTTCTATTGGTGGCCGACGCCGCGCGTCACGGCCTGATGCCGCGGCTGACGCGGCCGACGCTCGATGCCGACGTGCGTGGGTTCTTTCGTGCGCTGGGGCCGGCCACGATCGGTTCGATGGGCACGCAGATTGCGATGTTCGCCGATACTATCATCGCCACCTTCCTCGCCGCCGGTGCGTTGTCGGCGCTGTATTACGCCGACCGGCTCAATCAGTTGCCCATTGGCGTGATTGGCATTGCCATCGGCACCGTGCTGCTGCCCGAGATGTCGCGGCGGATCACCACCGGCGATCACGAGGGCGCGATGGCATCGCAGCGCCGGGCATTCGATTTCACGTTGCTGTTTTCTGTGCCGTTCGTGGCCGCCTTCCTGACCGTCCCCGACGTGGTCATGCGGGCGATGTTCGCACGGGGTGCTTTTTCGAAAGCGGACGCGGCAGCAGCCGGCGCGACGCTCGCCGCTTACGCGGTGGGCCTCATCCCCTTTGTTCTGATCCGCAGTGCGGTCGCCACCTTCTACGCTCGCAAGAACACCGCGACTCCGGTGATGGCCGCATTGACCGGGGTGGCGGTCAACGTCGCGCTGAAAATCGCGCTGGTGGGGTCGCTCGCGCAGATCGGCCTCGCGCTTGCCACGGCGGTCGGAGCCTGGATCAACCTTCTACTCGTGATCGGATTTGCTGTGCGGGCGGGATACTTCGAGGTTGGCCGTCCGCTGCTGGTCTCGCTCGGCAAGTTCCTCATCGCGGGCGTGGTGCTCGCGGCGGCGCTGTGGTTCACCGCGCGCTTCGCCTCGGGGCAATTCGCGTCCTGGAGTTCGATGCGCGATGAAGCGGCCCTTGGATTGCTGATCATCGTCGGTGCGCTCGTCTATGCCGGCGCGGTTTTGCTGCTGTTCGGCCCACGCTGGCTCAAAGCGCTGGTGCGGGCCTAGAAGCGAACTTCTGAACCGCCACACGAGCATTGCGCTCGGTGTGGTTCAGCGGCACTATCGCGATAATTCGGGAATGTAGCTGGAGATACCATGGCTGCCGTAAAGTTCGGCATCGGTCAAAGCGTCCGGCGCAAGGAAGACGATGCGCTCATTCGCGGCAAGGGCCGCTATACCGACGATCATGCACCGTCCGATGCGTTGCATGCGTTGATGCTGCGCTCGCCGCACGCCCATGCGACATACAGGATCGATGTGTCCCGTGCTTGCGGCCTGCCGGGCGTCGCCCTGATCCTTACCGCAGCCGACGTCGTCGACCTCGGCGGCTTGCCCTGCCAGTTCAATCTGCCCGACCAGCCTTTCACCGCGCCGCCGTATCCGATCCTCCCCCGCGACGAGGTAAGGCATGTCGGCGATGCCGTTGCTTTCGTGGTCGCCGACACGGTCGAGCATGCGCGCGATGCGCTCGAGGCGATCGCGATCGAGTGGACGCCGCTCGCCTCGGTCGTCGGTGTCGCCAATGCAGTGAAGAAAGGCGCGCCTCAGGTCTGGCCCGAGCACGCCGGCAACGTGCTGTTCGACGCTTCGATCGGCGACAAGAAGGCGGCCGATGCTGCCTTCGCCGGGGCGCATGCTGTGGCCGAAGTTTCGATCGTCAATCCGCGCGTTGTTACCAATTACATGGAGACGCGCGCCGTCGTTTGCGAATATGACGCGCGCCAGGATCGTTTGACACTGACGGTCGGCAGTCAGGGCAGCCATCGGCTGCGCGAAATTCTCTGCCGGTCGGTGCTGAAGATGCCGATAGAAAAGATGCGCGTGATCTGTCCCGACGTCGGCGGCGGATTCGGCACCAAGCTTTTTCCTTATCGTGAATATGCGCTGATCGCGGTCGCCTCGAAAAAACTTCACAGGACCATAAAATGGACGGCGGAAAGGTCGGACCATTTCATCGGAGATTCGCAAGGACGCGACAACGTCACGACCGCGCGCATGGCGCTGGCGGAAGACGGCAGGTTCCTCGGCATGGATGTCGACCTGATGGGAGACATGGGCGCCTATCTCTCGACCTTCGGTCCCTACATCCCGTATGGCGGGGCCGGGATGCTGCCGGGCCTTTACGATATCCAGGCGTTTCATTGCCGCGTACGCGCCGTGTTCACGAACACCGTGCCGGTCGACGCCTATCGCGGCGCCGGCCGCCCCGAGGCGGCGTACGTGGTGGAGCGTTTGGTCGATGCCGCGGCGCGCAAGCTTGGCATGAGGCCGGACGCGATCCGGCGCAAGAATTTCATTTCGCCGAAGGCGATGCCGTACAAGACCGCGACCGGCAAGATATATGACTCCGGTGATTTCGCGGCGCACATGAAGCGCGCCATGGAGATCGCGAACTGGAAGGAATTTCCGAAGCGGGCCAAGGCCGCAAAAAAGCGGGGGCTCGTCCGCGGTATCGGATTCGCAAGCTATGTCGAGGTGTGCGGCACCATGGGCCGGGAGCGGGCTGATGTGCGGCTCGATCCCAACGGTGACGTCATGGTGCTGATCGGCACACAGTCGAGCGGGCAGGGCCATGCCACCGCCTATGCGCAGATCATCGCCGATCAGTTCGGACTGCCGCCCGAGCGGGTTCACATGATCCAGGGCGACACCGATGTGGTCGTTTCCGGTCTCGGCACCGGCGGATCGAGTTCGATTCCCTCGGGCGGCGTCAGCGTCGAGCGGGCGACCCGCAAGCTCGGCGACCAGCTCTGCGAGATGGCGTCCGAGGCGCTGGAAACCAGCGCGGCCGATCTCGAGATCAGCGATGGCTCGGTCCGTATCGCGGGCACCGATCGTTCTATCTCCTTCGCCGACCTTGCAAAGCGCGCCGGCCCCTCAAAGCTGACGGCCAACGAAAGCTTCAGCAGCGCTGACGGCACCTATCCGAACGGCACCCATCTCGTGGAAGTCGAGATCGATCCGGCGACCGGAAAGATCGGGTTAGTGAACTATGTCGTCGTCGACGATTTCGGCATGACATTGAATCCGCTTCTGCTGGCCGGACAGATCCATGGCGGCACTATGCAGGGTATCGGCCAGGCGTTGATGGAACAGGCGGTCTACGATACCGGGGACGGGCAGCTCGTCACCGGCACGTTGATGGATTACGCGCTGCCGCGCGCGGCCGACGGCACCTCGATCACCTTCGAGACCCACAACGTCCCCTGCGCCACCAATCCCCTCGGGGTGAAAGGGGCGGGCGAAGCGGGCTCCATCGGCTCCTGCCCGGCGGTGGTCAACGCCATCATCGACGGCCTGTGGCGGGAGTACGGGATCGATCACATCGACATGCCGGCCACGCCCGAGCGGGTCTGGATGGCGATCCGCAAGCGCCAGCGCCAGCATCGCTTGTGAGGACGGCGGGCTTGGAGCCATTCCGGGGCGATGGGCAAACAAAAAGGGACGAACCCGGGTTCGTCCCTTTTTGCCGAAGCCTTGTGAGCGCGATTTGGGTCGGAGCCTACTTCGTGACCTGACCGCGGATTTCGCCGCCCGGATGGGCCGCGGTATGGACGTTGACATAGTACTTGCCGGCCAGGAGATCGGCGGCTTGCGCATCGGTCAGCGTGGCGCTGCCTTCGGCCGGGCTGGACGTCGCATTGGGGATCGCAACCGCAACGCCCGCATTCTGCCCGGCTGCTGCCGGACCATGGAAATGGGCGGCCGACGCCGGACCGGTCAGACCCGAATAGGTCAGTTTCCAGGTCAATTTTTTGGACGCGGCATCGTAATTGGCATCGACCATCCCGGTGCCCTTGCTGGTATTGGCAGGCACTTCGGATGCGCCGTTCAGGGTTGCTTTCAGCTTTTCAGCTGACGCTTGACCTGCGAACGCGATAGCGGCGGTGAGGGTGAGGGCGGCGAGAAAAATCTTGGTGGTTTTCATCGTTTTCTCCTGGTCGTGTTCGGTTCGGTGCGGGTTTTAACAAGGCGTCCCGTCGTTTGTTCCAGATGCAGGAGCGGCTAGTTGGTTCCGAACGCCTTGAAAGTAATGATGGTGTGGGTATCCTGAATGCCGGGAATGACCTGCACCTTCTCGTTGACGAAGTGTCCGATATCGGTGTCGTTATCGACGTAGAATTTCGCCAGGAGATCGTAGTCGCCGGCGGTGGAATAGATTTCCGAAGCAATCTCGGCCTCCGCGAGAGCGTTGGCGACGGTATAGGATTGGCCGAGTTTGCACTTGAACTGAACGAAGAAAGGAACCATCGCTTATCTCCGGAGGACGTCAGGTTCCAATATAGCGATTTCGGGTCGGCGGGACACCGGTTCGCGCCGGAAAAAAGTAGGTAACCGGCGCCATGCGGAGGCTTCCGCCGGCAATCCGCTGCTATCTCTGCCGCGCTAATGGAGTGGGTTTGACATTCGCTACCCATCTGCTGCGGGTATCGCGATGCGAATGTCAAATCCAAACTCCACTTAGAACCTTATAGTTGCTAGTGGTCCGTGGGCGACGGCCCCGCGCGAGAACATGGATGACAATTCCCATTGCATTGACCATGGCCGGGTCCGACTCCAGCGGGGGCGCGGGAATCCAAGCCGACATCAAGACATTCGCGGCGCTTGGAGTCTATGGGGCGTCCATCATCACGGCGCTGACGGCGCAGAACACGCAAGGTGTTTCGGGGATCCACCCTGTGCCGGCCAGTTTCGTAACCGCGCAGATCGATGCGGTGTTTGCCGATCTCGATGTCGGAGCCGTCAAGATCGGCATGGTCGCGGACGTCGCCGTGATCGATGCCATCTTCGCCGGCCTATTGCGCTGGTCGCCCGCGAATGTGGTGCTCGATCCGGTGATGGTTGCGACATCGGGGGCTCGTCTGCTGGAGCCGGATGCGGTGGAGGCATTGCGGAGTAAACTTGTTCCGCGCGTGCAGCTCTTGACGCCGAACCTGCCGGAGGCAGCAGTGCTGCTCGACGAAGGCGTTGCCGAGAGCGAAAGCGACATCGCGCGACAGGGCCGGCGGTTGCTCGCGTTCGGCTGCGCGGCGGTCTTGATCAAGGGTGGGCACGGGCAGGGTGCCGAGAGCATCGACTATCTTGTCACCCGCGACGGTGTGCTGGCGCTTGCCGCTCCGCGCGTCACCACGAAAAACACCCACGGCACCGGCTGTTCGCTGTCATCGGCCATCGCCGCCGGCCTCGCCAAGGGCGATGACATGGAAACCGCCGTGCGCGGCGCGAAGGCTTACATCACCGCGGCGATCGTGGCGTCGGACCGGCTGGGCGTCGGTCACGGTCATGGACCGATCCATCATTTCCACAAGCTGGATCACGATTGACGGCGTCGCCATCCGGATGGTGCCTGTCATCGCCTTGTCACGACGGCATGGTAACTTCTCCGTCATGAGAGGCGACGCGATGAATGAAGACAATCCGGATCGCCGTTTCCGAACCCTGTTCATCTCCGACATTCATCTCGGCGCCGGCGGCTCTCAGGCCGACCAACTGCTGGATTTTCTCAAGTATCACGATGCCGAGACGATCTATCTCGTCGGCGATGTCGTCGATGGCTGGGCGCTGAAGTCGAACTGGTACTGGCCGCAGTCGCATAACGACTTCGTCCAGAAGATGCTGCGCAAGGCGCGTAAGGGCGCGACAGTTGTCTACGTGCCGGGCAATCATGACGAATTCCTGCGCTCCTACTATGGAACGCATTTCGGCGGCATCGAGGTCGTCGAGAACGCGATCCACGAGGGCGCTGACGGACGGCGCTATCTCGTTATCCATGGTGATATCTTCGATCTCGTGGTCCAGAACGCACGCTGGCTCGCCCACCTCGGCGACAAGGCCTATGACCTCGCGATCAGGATCAGCCGCCTCGTCAACGCGTTCCGCCGCTCTTTCGGATTCCCGTACTGGTCGCTGTCGAAATGGGCGAAGTTCAAGGTCAAGAACGCGGTGAATTACATCGGCGCGTTCGAGCAGACGCTGGCCGGTGAAGCGCGTCGTCACGGCGCCGACGGCGTAATTTGCGGCCATATCCACCACGCCACGATCCGCGATGAGCACGGCATTCGCTATATGAACTGCGGCGACTGGGTCGAGAGTTGCACCGCACTGGCTGAGCATGAGGATGGCCGATTTGAGATCATCACCTGGACCGATCCCCAGCGGCGATCGTCACCGGTCATGCTGATGAGCGCGCGGGCGGCCTGAATGCGCATCCTGATCGCAACCGATGCCTGGCTTCCGCAGATCAACGGCGTCGTGCGGACGCTGGCGATGACTGCCGCCGCGGCGAAGCCTCTCGGCGCTGACATCCGTTTTCTCACCCCTGAGTCGTTCCGGACTATTGCCCTGCCGGGTTACTCCGGACTGCGCGTCGCACTGCCGGCGCCCGGCAAGATCGCAGCGCTGATTGCAGAGGCCGATCCCGACAGCATTCACATCGCGACCGAGGGGCCGATCGGCGTCTCGGTGCGCCGCTATTGCCGCAAGCACGGGCGGCCGTTCACGACCAGCTTCCATACCCGCTTTCCGGATTACGTCTCGGCACGAGCGCCGATTCCAGAGGCCTGGATATGGGCTGCGCTGCGCCAGTTTCATGGTGCCAGCAGAGCTGTCATGGCGGCGACCCCTGCGCTTGCGGGCGAATTGCGCATGCGCGGTTTTCACAATGTGGTGCTATGGCCTCGCGGGGTCGACGTCGGATTGTTTCATCCGCGCGCGACCGACCTCGGCCTGCCGCGCCCGGTCTTCCTGTCGGTCGGACGCGTCGCCGTCGAGAAGAACCTCGATGCCTTTCTCGGTCTCGATCTTCCCGGCACCAAGGTTGTGGTTGGCGATGGACCGGCGCGTGCGACTCTCCAGCGAGCCTATCCGGATGCGGTCTTTCTCGGTCCGCGCACGGGCGAACAACTCGCAAAAACCTATGCCGCTGCCGACGTCTTTGTGTTCCCGAGCCGCACCGATACCTTCGGCTTGGTTCTTCTTGAAGCGCTGGCGAGCGGCGTTCCGGTCGCGGCCTTCCCGGTGGCCGGTCCCCGCGACGTCATCGGCGAGGCTCCCGTCGCCGTATTGGACGACGATTTGCGGTCGGCGTGCCTGGCGGCGCTGAAAATCACACCTGCCGCCTGTCTTGAGTTTGCCGCTAGCCTGACATGGGAGAAGTCGGCCCGCGCTTTCGTCACCAATATCATTGAGGCTTGCGCGGCTGAGGCGAGAGCGTTTGATGTCCGCATTGCTGATCCGCGTTTCGTTGCCTGATTTTGCGCCGGCTCGCGATGGCAGGCAGCTCAGGAAAAGAACGCGATCTTTTCGGCCTGGGTCATGCGCCGGATCGGAGCCAGCGGATCAGAGCGGGTTGCGGTGCGTTGCACGATGCCGCTTGCCAGCAGTGATGCGCCGAGCGAAGGCGGCGCGACAATTTCAGGTAATGATTCGGACTCCGGGTCGATGCGTGCATCAGAGCTGTCCGCGACGAGTTCGGGAACTGGCTCCGGTTCGGCAACCACCGGATCGCCGATAGCGGCGTCCACGGTTTCGGGTTCGTCGAAATCGGGCGCACCCATTTCGAGAGCGATCATATCCAGCACGGCGTCGTCATGCGCCGTGTCCTGCTCGTTCACAGTGGCGGCTGGCGATTGTTCGCCATGAATTGTCGTCATCGCTTCATCGACGGCGTCGACCTGCGCTTCGGATACGGTGGCCGCGGCTTCTGCTTCGAAGGCGACGGTGTCGACGACAGCCTGCTCAGGAGGGGCTGTTTCCTCAGGCGAGGCGGAGGCTTCGTCGGTGGTTGCCGGGGGCGAGGAGACAGTCTCCGCGCGAGGCTGTGAAGCCGTCGCGGCAGGTGAGTCCGATAATTCGTCGAGCGTCGACTCGATCAACCCGAACACGACTTGGAGCGCCGCGGAATCGTCTCTGGCGGCGAGCTGCTCGTGAACAGCGTCGATCGCGCCAGCCTGCGAATCGAGAATATCGCAAATCCGGCTGTCGCCGCCGATCTCGCGCCACCTCCACGATATCTCGCGAATGATGCGCGCGCCCTTCTGGATCGGGGCGAGCGCATCGTTCATGATCCGTTTGTCGAATGACACGGCTGCGGCGGTTTTGGCCTCGGCGAGGCTGCTCCTGATCGCCGCGAGCGCCCTGGGTAATGTATCGTCAGGTGCTGCAGGCTGTTGGGCCGCGATGGTTTGCTCGATGCGTGCAACAGCATCGAGCACCGCGGTGGTGTCCGCGTTGCGGTTGCGCTTGGCGTATTCGGTAAGAAACCATCGGCCCCGCGAGGTCTCCATGAAGGCTTCGCGAATGGCGTCGAAATCCGCAGCGCTGGGCGGAGCAGCGCTGGCGGAAATCGGCGACAGGGCAAAAGCTTCATCGGCCATGGCAAACTCGTCGCGCAAATCATTACGCGTGACTGTAACGATCACCATGATCCGCCGCGAATCGCAATTGAATTGACGCCATTCGAACCGGAAATCCCCACTCCGTCGTATCCCGGACGGCCAGTGATTCGTCTTGCCTTGGCTTTGTGACCTGGCGAGTTATTGGGGCCTGGACGCCGCGCCCGGATCAGCCCCAGAATGCGGCGTCCGGCGGATAGACCGTGCTGCCCTCGTAGCGGAGACCACCGTCGCGATCCTCGGCCAGCAACAGTGGACCATCGAGGTCGACGAAACGGGCCTGCTGGGCGATCAGCATCGCTGGCGCCATCGACAGCGAGGTCGCGACCATGCAGCCGACCATGATCTCGAAACCCAGCGCTTGCGCCGCATCCGCCATGGCCAGCGCTTCGGTCAGGCCGCCGGTCTTGTCGAGTTTGATGTTGATGGCGTCGTAGCGTTCGCGGAGGCCGTCGAGCGAGGCGCGGTCATGGACGCTTTCATCCGCGCAGACAGCAATGGGTCTGCGAATTCGCGCCAGCGCCTCGTCGTTCCCCGCGGGAAGGGGTTGCTCGACAAGCGTGACGCCGGCGGCCTCGCATGCCGCGAGGTTTCGCTCAAGGTCGTGGGGGGTCCATGCCTCGTTGGCGTCGACGATTAGTTCCGATTCCGGGGCTTGCTTGCGGACGGCGGCGATGCGTTCGGGATCGCCGTCACCGCCGAGTTTGATCTTGAGGAGGGGCCGACGTGCGGCTTTGGCGGTTGCCGCCGCCATCGCTTCCGGCGACCCCAGCGAGATCGTGTAGGCCGTGGAACGAGGGGCGGGTGCCGGGCGATCCAGCAACGTCCAGATCCGCCGACCGCTGCATTTGGCTTCGAGATCGCACAGCGCGCAGTCCAGAGCATTGCGCGCAGCGCCGGCCGGCATGGTGGACGCGAGGGATTGGCGATCCAGACCTGCGGCGAGGGAGTCCTGCATCGCGAGGAGGCTAGCGAGAACGCCCTCGGGAGTTTCCCCGTAACGGGCATATGGAACGCATTCTCCACGTCCGGTGCGGCCGTCCCGGTTGATTTCGACGACGACCACGATGGCTTCGGTCTTGGCGCCACGACTGATCGTGAAACTGCCCGCGATCGGCCAGCGCTCGATGCGGCACCGAAGCGTGGTTGCGTCGTTCGACAGCGTTTCCAAGTTGGACAAGTCCGAATGCACCGCAGCCAGCCATGATTGGGAAGGATAACACCCCACGAGCCGGTGACGTCGTGTTAACGTTCCGCCTCGTGATAGCAGAGATTCGGCGCGGAGCTGATATTGGTCGACGATCCCACACTGAAGCAGATTGCGCAAGGCGACGGTCTGGCGCTCTGTGCGGCCGGCCTCTGGACGGCGCGCTTCGCTCCGGCGCTCGAGCAGATGGTGGTGGATGCGGAAAAACTGGCCGGCAGCCGGCCCGATATCTTCATCGACGTGTCGCGAATTTCGAGACTCGACACTTTCGGTGCATGGCTGATCGAGCGCCTGCGCCGCAGCCTGACCCGGGGCGGTGTCGAGGCGAAGATCGCAGGGCTTTCCCTGAACTATTCAAGTCTGGTTGACGAGGTTCGTCGCGTTCCGGTCGCCGATCCGCCACCGGCGCGTCAAAACGCGCTGACAGGTCTGCTCGAAGATATCGGGCGTAACGTCGTCGGATTCGGAACGACGCTGACTAGCCTGATCGGGATGCTGGGCGCGGTGCTGGCCGCCAGCGGCCGGGTCATGCGCCATCCGCGATCGTTTCGCCTGATCTCGACCGTCCATCATCTGGAACAGGTTTGCTGGCGCGCGGTTCCGATCGTCGTTCTCATCACCTTCCTGATCGGCTGCATTATCTCGCAACAGGGCATCTTTCATTTCCGGAAATTCGGCGCGGATATTTTCGTCGTCGACATGCTCGGCGTCCTGGTGCTGCGGGAAATCGGCGTTCTGCTGGTTGCGATCATGGTGGCCGGCCGCTCCGGGAGTGCCTACACAGCCGAGCTCGGTTCCATGAAGATGCGCGAGGAAATCGACGCGCTGCGCACCATGGGTTTCGATCCGATCGAGGTGCTGGTTCTGCCGCGGATGCTCGCGCTGGTGATCGCGCTTCCGATCCTGGCTTTTCTTGGCGCGATCGCCGCGCTCTACGGCGGCGGTCTGGTGGCGTGGTTGTATGGTGGCGTCCAGCCCGAGGCGTTTCTCCTTCGGTTACGCGATGCGATCTCGATCGATCACTTCGTCGTCGGAATGATGAAGGCGCCGGTGATGGCTGCCGTGATCGGGATCGTTGCCTGCGTCGAAGGGCTTGCTGTGGAAGGCAGCGCAGAATCGCTCGGACGACGCACCACGTCGTCGGTCGTGAAGGGAATCTTCTTTGTCATCGTGATGGACGGCCTGTTTGCGATCTTCTTCGCCTCGATCGGGATGTAGAAATGGCCGGCGACGCATCCGATCCCATTATCCGCGTTCGCGACATCTCCGTCCGGTTCGGCGCCACGAAGGTCCTGGACGGCTTGAGCCTCGACGTGAAGCGCGGCGAGATTCTCGGCTTCGTCGGTCCGTCGGGTGCAGGCAAATCCGTGCTGACGCGCACGATCATCGGGCTCGTGCCGAAGATCGGTGGCAGCATCGAGGTTTTCGGCGTTGATCTCGATGCTGCGGATGAGACGGCGCGGCGCGCGGTCGAGCGCCGCTGGGGCGTGCTGTTTCAGCAGGGCGCGCTGTTTTCCTCGCTGAACGTCCGTCAGAACATCCAGTTTCCGGTGCGGGAATATCTCGACGTTTCGCAAGCCCTGCTCGACGAGATTACCATCGCCAAGCTTGGCATGGTCGGATTGCGGCCGGAGGTCGCCGACCGCTATCCGTCCGAACTGTCCGGCGGAATGATCAAGCGGGTGGCGCTGGCGCGGGCGCTGGCGCTCGATCCGGAACTGGTCTTCCTCGATGAGCCGACATCGGGTCTGGATCCGATTGGGGCGGGGGACTTCGATGTTCTGGTGCGGACGTTGCAGCGAACTTTGGGGCTGACGGTTTTCATGGTAACCCATGATCTGGACAGCCTTCATACAGCATGCGACCGCATCGCCGTTTTAGGGAACGGTAAGATCATTGCGGCAGGATCGATGGCCGATATGCTGGCCTCGCAGCATCCCTGGCTGAGAGCCTATTTTCACGGCAAGCGCGCCCGCGCCGTCGTGGGTTGAAGCGGTACCGGAGCAGATTTGATGGAAACGCGGGCGAACTTCGTCCTGATCGGAGCGTTCACGCTTGCTGTGATCGCCGCTGCCTTCGGTTTCGTCCTCTGGTTCCAGAGCCTCCATACCACCAAGGCGCGCAGCCCGCTCCGTATCGTGTTCGAGGGTTCGGCTTCGGGCCTGCGCAACGGCGGCAGCGTGAATTTCAACGGCATCCGTGTCGGCGAGGTGGTAAAGGTCAAGCTTGACGATCCACGCCGCGTTGTGGCGCTGGCGATGGTCGAAAACGCTGCTCCGATCCGCGGGGACACCCGCGTCGGGCTCGAATTCCAGGGACTGACCGGCGTTGCCGCGATTTCGCTGAAGGGCGGCGAGGTCGCGGCGCCGCCGGTGCCTCTCGATCAGGATGGCACTCCGATCCTGACCGCCGATCCGGCCGGCTTGCAGGATGTGACCGAGTCGATCCGCGCGACATTGCAAAACGTCAATCGCGTCGTCGCCGAGAACGAGACCGCCGTGAAGAACACGTTGCAGAACGTCGAGACCTTCACCGCCTCGCTCGCCCACAACGCCGAGAAGATCGGCGACCTGGTGCAAAAGTTCAATGAGGTCATGAACAAGGCTGACAGCGTCATGACCAAGACGGATGACCTGATGATCGGCCTCGACGCCATCGCCGGCGGCAAGGAGGGCGGTGAATTGCTTCCGGCGGTGAAGTCGATTCGCGAGCTCGCCGATGACTTCAACAAGCGCTCAGGCGCGCTGATGGCTGACGGCCGCCGCACCCTTGGCGATATCAGCCGGGCGGTCAATAATCTGGATCGTAATCCCACCCGTTTGCTGTTTGGCGCCGGCAGCAGCAGTGCACCGGCCCCGGCGGCTTCGGTTCGTCCTCCGAGGAGGCAGTGAGGGCGCGGCGTCGCGCGATAAGCGCTCTAGACAACAAAAACGGCAACGCGAGCGTTGCCGTTTTTCGTAGCCGAAAGAGGCGAGGTTTATCCGAGCCGTCCCGCCGCATGTGCGAGCAAGGTATAGACTAGCCCGGTCTCAGACATCAGATGGTCACGTATCACTGCGGGCTCATCGCGCGCGACCTCGTCCAGCAGACGCTCGAACTCGGCGATGTAACGATCAGCCGTCTGCTTGAAAGCGCGGTCGGCACGGTATTTGCGGGCGACCTCGTCAAATGCCTTCTGGCCGGCGGGCGTATAGAGACGCTTGCTGAAAGCCTTGCGTTCGCCGCGTTGATAGCGGTCCCACATCTCTCCGGCAAGGTTGCGGTCCATCAGGCGGCCGATATCGAGCGACAGCGAGTCCAGCGGGTTCGCGGTCGCGGCTTGTTGGGTGGACCGTCCGCGCTGGGTGTGGTCGTTGCTGCCGGTATCGGCGCGGTTCAGCAAATCCGAGAGCCAGTCGTCGCCTCCATGGCCCGCGCTTGCCGGGTTGGCCGGCGGAGCTTCCGTGCGGCGGGATGACGGAACACCGAGGTCTGGTGGCGGCAGGTTCGACGCACTGCCGCTGTCGCGCATGCGAGACGCAGAGCGAGCAGTCGTTGTGCCGCGCGCCCCGGTTGTCGCCGCCATCGGTTCTTCCTCGCGCTGCGCACCGGACCGTCCGCTGCTGACGACGTCGAACCCGTGACCATGGCGTGCGACGATCCGGTTGAGTTCGGCAAGTGCCTCGATCTGATCGACGATCACCTTGCGCATCTGGGAGGTACTCTCGGCCGCCTCCTGCGGCATCTCGAGCACGCCGCGACGAAGTTCGTTGCGCGTCGCTTCCAGCTCCGTGTGCATTTCGGCAGTCATCTGCTTCATGTCCTGAACCAGGGCCGCAAACTTGCCGGCGGATTGCTTGAGCATCGAGTCGGCTTGCTCAGTCGCCTGCTGGCAAATGTCGCTCATGGTTTCGGATGTCAGGCGACGCTCTTCCTCGGCCGTGGCGCGAACGGCCTCGAACTGACGGCTGATCGCAGCTGACCCGGCGCCGGCGGTCTCGGCCACCACCCGCGCGATATCGCGGGCGCGCTCTTCGGCGGCGGCAAGCGATTCGTCAAGCAGGCTCGTAAATCGTGTCAGTCGCTGATCGAAGTCGGTCGTTCGCAAGTCAATCGTCGTCACGAGCGACTCGAGCACGGACTTGCGTTCCTCGACCGACGATGTGGTGCTTCGGTTGCTCTGTTCGACCCGCGCTGCAGCTTCGACCAGAATATTTCCGTGGGCCTCAAACTGGCCGGACAGCGTTCCCAGATCATCAAGAGCCCTGGAAGCCTTGGCGTTGAATACCGCCAATTGATCCTCCAGAGTCTGCGTTGCGAGGCCGTTTTGCGACGTGACATCCTTCATGGTCGATACGAAGTCGGCGACGCGTGTGACGAGCGCGCGCTCCAGCGAATTGAGATTTTCATGCGCGCCGGTGAGAACTTCCTGAAGAAGGATGTTGCCCTCGCGCAACCGCTCGAACAGGGCGACCGTATCCGTGCGGAGTATCTTGCTGGTTTCCTGCATATCGGTGACGGCCGTGATGGACGCCTGTCGCGACTGCTCGATGGCCAAGCGCGACGCCTGCTCGAGATCTTTCATTGACTTGTTGACCGCGTCGGTCGCCAGTTCACCCGCGTTGGTGATGGTGCGGACGACGTCGGAGCCATTCGCAACGATCGACTGCGAGAATGCCTGACCTTTGACCTCGATGGACTTGAGGGCGTCGGCGGTAACGCGCTCGATATCGGAGTTGAGTTGATCGGCCTTGCCGCCGAGAGCATCGACCAGCGATCCGCGCTTGCTGTCGATCATCTGCGAAAGACGATCCGTTTGCTGCTGGACGTAATTGACGATTTCGTCTGTCTTGCCCGTGATCGCCGTGCTGAAGCTGCCGCTGGCGGCAAAGATCAAGCGCTCGGCGTCGGTCGACACCGATTTGACCTTGGTGCTGACTTCATTCGACGCCGAGACGAGCGATGTCTGAGCATTCTGCGCGCTCGCCTGGATGATCTCCGTGGTATTCGCTGCAGCCGCGTGGAGGGAGCGTTCGATGTCCAAAGAGATCGTCCTGATCTGGCTGGCGGAATCAGAGGAGACGGTGGTGAGCGTATTCTGGGCCTCGCGTGCGCTGCCGATAATAGCAGCGGCGGTGTCGGCGCCGACTACCGTCAATGTCCGCTCGATGTCGCTTGCAAGCGATTTGACGTGACGTGCGGTATCGGTCGAGGCGGTGGTGAGCGTATTCTGGGCCTCGCGTGCGCTGCCGATAATGACAGCGGCGGTGTCGGTGCCCACTGCCGTCAATGTCCGCTCGATATCGCTTGCAAGCGATTTGACGTGACTTGCGGCATCGGTCGAGGCGGTGGTGAGCGTGCTCTGTGCCTCGCGTGCGCTGCTGAGAATGGCGGCGGCTGTATTGGTGCCCACCGCCGTCATTGTCCGCTCGATGTCGCTCGCAAGCGATTTGACATGCGTCGCAGCGTCCGAGGATGCAGCGACCAGCGTAGTCTGCGCTGCGCGTGCGCCGGCGAGAACAGAATCCGCCGTGTTGGTGCCGGCGGCGGACAGCGTCTGCTCAATATCGGCTGACAGGGATTTGACTTGGCTCGCCGTCTCCGCGGAGGAGTTGACCAGCGTCGTCTGTGCATCCCGGGCGCTGTTGAGGATGGAGTTGGCGGCGGCCGTCCCGGCGGTGGTCAATGCGCGCTCGACCTCCGTCGACGTCAGTTGCAACTGGGCGCCGACTTCGGTCGAAACCGAAAGCAGGGACTGCTGGGCAGCGCGAGCACCGGTCTGTATGGTTTCGCTGGTATTGACCACCAGATTGGTCAGTGAGCGTTCCGCATCGTCGACATGAGACCTGATGCCGAGTGACAGCTCTTCGGCGCGCGCCAACAGCGTGTCGCTGGCCTGCCGCCCGCTCGATTCGAAGCGACCGGCCACGGCTTCGATCCGCGATCCAAGCAGGTCCTCGAACTGGGCGACACGCGTTTCGATTGTGGTTGCGACAAAGCCGACGCGCTCGTCGAGGCCTTGCTGGATTTCCTGGAAGCGCGCCGTGATCGTATTCGCGAGGAAAGCGCTGCGATCGTCGATCGTTTCGGTCACTCCGGAGATGCGCCCCTCGAGCGCCACGACGGCCTGCGTTGCGCCCTCGCTCAGCGACGTTGCGAAGTGAGATAGGCGGCTCTCGATCGAACCTATCGCATGAGCGGCGCCATCCGACAGCGAGGACGTGAGGGTGCCGAGCCGGTGGTCGATCGTTTCCGTGACCGACTTTGCGCGCGTATCGAAAATTTGCTCGAGTGTTGACAGGCGGCCCTGGACGGACTCGTCAAACGACTTGATTTTAGCGTCAAACGAAGTGTCGAGACTGGTGACGCGCGACTGCAGCGAGGTTTCGAACTGCGCCAGACGCTGGTCGAGCGCGGCGCTGATCTCGCCGCCGTTGGAAGTCAGTCGCGTATCGAAGGTATCGACATAGGCCTTCATGCTCTGGGCGATATCTTCCGTGCGCTGGCCGAGGCGATCGACGATCTCGCCGCCGAAAGTCTTCACCGTGCGGTCGAACTCCGAGATGTGGCGGGTAATGAGCGCGCCGAGCGTGCCGCTGTCGCGTGCGAACTTCTCCGCCAACTCGCTGCCCTGGTCTTTCACCAATTGATCGAACGCGCTCATCTGCAGGCCGAGCGTATCCTGTGCGGCTTCGGTTTGAGTGGCGACCTTGGCCACCAGCGTATTGACTGTGACGTCGAGCGCTTCGCCAGCCTTATCGCCGCATGAAAGAATTCGGGTTGCCAGCCGGTTGCCGGCGTCGTCGATCTTGCTGGCGAGGTCGCCGCCGCGCAGCTCGAGCTCCACCAGCAGGGAGTCGCTGGAATTTTTCAGGGAGTCATGGACCTGTTCGGTGCGGTCGGAAATGCCTTCGACGATGGACGCCGATTTCTGCTCGAATTCGCTTGTGATCCGCTCGACCCGCTCGTTGAGCATGTCATGGACGCGGTCGGCCAGATCGGCGAACTCGTCGTGGACATGACCGGTCTTGAAATTGAGGCTGCTGGTCAGCCGCTCGCTGGCGTCAAGCACGGCGCGTGCGGTCTCGGCGCTGGCTTCCTCAAGCCGGTCGAGCAAATCGCCGCCCCGTTCGCCGAGCGCGAGGATCATGTTGTCGCCGGCATTGCTGAGCGCCGTCGTGATGTGCTCGCCGCGCTCTTCCAGCGCACCGGTGATGCCTTTTGCGACTTCGTCGACGCGCGAGGCGATGGCATCGCTGATCAGTGCAATGTCGTGTCGCAGGTCGATCTGGACGCCCGAGATGGCGCTGCGGACCTGCTCCGCCTGGCCGACGAGGTTGTCGCGCTGGTGCGCGATATCCTGGAGCAATGCGCGAATCCGTACCTCGTTGTCGGAATAGGCACGTTCCAGCGCGGCGACTTCGTTTGCGACCAGGGCTTCCAGTTCGCCGGCGCGAGCGATGGCGCGCTCGACGCCGTCGCCCATCGCAGCGACTTCACGCCGGATCGCCTGTCCGACAGTCACTACCGAGTCGCTGGCCAGGCCCTCGGGCTCGGAGAATCGGATCGCCACCTGGGCCATCGACTGTGCGATCATGCGCAATTCCTGGCCGCGCCACGCCAAACTGGCCAAAAAGTAGAACAGCAGCACGGGCGCGAAGAACAGGGCAATCAGGCCGGCAAGGGCGAGCGTGCCGCCGCTGCCCTGACCCATTGCGGCCTGCAGCGAAGGCAGAAAGCTGAGTGTCAGAAGGCCAGCGCCGAGAATCCAGATACCCGCGAAAAGCGAGGCGAGCGTATAGATATTGCGGGCGGGGCGGCCGTTCTGGATGGCCTGAAGGATCTGTCCGATCGTTTCGCGATCGTCATTGGCAGGGCGCCGCGTGAAGTGCGGCCCATCAGCGGCTTCGAAGCCTGGCCGGTCGAGGGTAGAGCGGGCGTCAAATCCGTCCTCGCCGTAGGTCGCTGCAGGCGGGAACGGCGGGGCGATGTCGTGGCGAGCCGGAGTTTTGTCTAAATCTCCCGCAGAGGCCTCACCGATGTTCAGCGCCTCCTGAATGGCGGAAAGAGCGACCTCTGTCGGATCTTTGACCTTCTTGGGATTGTTCGCCATGTCAGTCCACGCCCTCGTGTTACGCAACCTGCAAGTTCGCGTCGCTGCTGCAAGTCCGGTCGCCGACCCGAGCCCCAAGCCGGTTCCGGGCGCGGCTACCGCCACCGCCCGTCTTGTCGGTTACTTCCCCCAACATCCTATTGGCTTGGCGCCTCGAATGAAATGGTCGTGATTAATACAATCTTAATCATCGTTAACGGCCGACGGTGCTAACCGCTTTGAGTTGCTGGAAATTATTGAACGGTCAGGCCGATTCGGCGCGAACGGCAATGGAACCCGCGGTCTGTACGCGAAACGTTCTGTTAACCAGTTCCGTGATTGGCTCGGCGGGATTCCGCATGGCAACCTCACCCTCGCAGCGGATATCCGGATCGAAGCAATGCCGTATTCCCTTGAGCAGGTCGCCTGGATGTCGTCGCCGCCACTGGTTCCCGACGATGGGCCGATCGATTTCGATCATCTCAGCCGCATGACGCTTAGCGATAACAGTCTCGAGCGCGAGGTTTTGGCGATGTTCGCTGGCCAGGCAACCGAGCTGGCCGCGGCGCTGGCGCAACTTCCACCGAACGCTGCGGCCCTGGCGCACAAGCTGAAGGGCTCGGCGAGGGCGATCGGCGCGGTTCATGTCGCGACGGCGGCCGCCGATCTGGAGACTGCTTTCTGTAACGGCGCCGATACGGCGGAGCTGCAGACAGCGCTGAATCACACCGTTAGCCAGGCCTGCAAGGCGATCGACGCGATTCTGCGCCGCTCCTGACATGCCGCCGGCGATCCCTGACGAATAGCCCGCCTTTTTGTGCCGACCGCTGGCGCTGGCCGGATCGTTTCGTTATAGGACAGCCGGACCTTCCCTGATGAGATTACGTTCGGCAGCACTGTACCCATGACCAAGATCAACTTTGTCGACCATTCCGGCGAAACCCGTACTGTTGACGTCGAGAACGGCGCGACCGTCATGGAAGCGGCGATCCGCAACGCCGTTCCGGGCATCGAGGCCGAATGCGGCGGCGCCTGCGCCTGCGCCACCTGTCACGTCTATGTCGACGACGCCTGGGCCGATAAAGTCGGCAAGCCGACGCCGATGGAAGAGGACATGCTCGACTTCGGCTTCGACGTGCGGCCGAATTCGCGGTTGTCGTGCCAGATCAAGGTGAGCGACGAACTCGAGGGCCTCGTGGTCATGACGCCGGAACGGCAGGCGTAAACACCTCGTCGTTCGAACCGCGTCGGGCCGCGCCATGTTGCCGCATGTCGCGCGTCGCGGTCAGCCACCGGCTGGGCGCGCCGCAGAACGGGCGTATGGGGCAGGCGGATTATGGCTTTCCTCAACCCGCCCGGTTGGCTATAGCGTTTTCGAGCAAATGGATGCCGGTTCGCGTGAAGAAAACGCGTCAATCCATGCAGCGGAGCGGGGCCGGCATCGCCTGGCCCAGCATGAAGATTTCAACGGAAAAGAATTTTTGACATGAGCGAAGCGATCAAGACGGATGTGCTGATTATCGGTGCGGGCCCTTGCGGACTGTTTGCCGTGTTCGAACTGGGACTGCTCGATATGAAAGTGCATCTTGTCGACATCCTCGACAAGATCGGCGGGCAGTGCGCCGAACTCTATCCGGAGAAACCGATCTACGACATTCCCGGCATTCCACTGGTGACGGGTCAGGGCCTCACCGAGGCGCTGCTGGAGCAGATCAAGCCGTTCAACCCGACATTCCATCTCAACGAGATGGTGGAGAGCATCGAGAAGATCGGCGATCCCGGATTCCGCGTCACCACCGACGCCGGCCAGGTGTTCGAATGCAAGGTCGTCGTGGTGTCCGCCGGGGGCGGTTCGTTCCAGCCGAAGCGACCGCCGGTGCCCGGCATCGAGGCTTATGAAAACACTTCAGTGTTCTACGCGGTGCGCAAGATGGAGCAGTTCCGCGACAAGGAGATCCTGATCGTCGGCGGCGGCGATTCCGCGCTCGACTGGACGCTCAACCTGCATCCGCTTGCGAAGCGCATCACGCTTCTGCACCGGCGCGACGATTTTCGCGCAGCGCCTCATAGCGTCGAGCAGATGCGCAAGCTGGTTGCCGACGGCAAGATGGATTTGAAGATCGGTCAGGTCACGGCACTGGAAGGCGCGGACGGAAAACTTTCCGGCGCGCAGGTGAAGGGCAGCGACAACGCGATGTCGACGGTCAGTTGCGATACCATGCTGCCGTTCTTCGGGCTGACCATGAAGCTCGGTCCGGTCGCCAACTGGGGCCTTCATCTTGAGAACAATCTGGTACCGGTGGAGACTGCGTCGTTCGAGACCAACGTGCCCGGCATCTTCGCCATCGGCGACATCAACACCTATCCCGGCAAGCTGAAGCTGATCCTCTCCGGCTTCCACGAGGGCGCGCTGATGGCGCAGAAGGCGCATCGTTACGTCTATCCGGACAAGCGGCTGGTGTTCCAGTACACCACCTCGTCGTCGAGCCTGCAGAAGAAGCTCGGCGTGAATTGAGGCTGGCTGTCTTTGTCGGCTAAGAGCACGACGCACGTCTTTGCGCAGATGTGAAGGCGATCACCGCGCAACGGCTTCAATCTCACGCCGCCACGTTTCCTCTTACCGCTGCGGCGCGGACGGGATCGCGGCCGGCGGCATCAGCGGCTGCGGCATTGCCGTGGGTGGAGAAGACGATGGTGCCGGCGTCAACGGCGTGGGGGCCGAGCGGCCAAGCGGCGCCAGCGGTTCGCCCGTCACTTCGCTTGCGTCCGCTGCGTTGAGATGCAGCTCCGCCTCGGCCGCCGGCAGCGCCGCGTCCGCCATCGCGGCATGGCCTTCGGCGCTCGGATGGATCGCGCCGCCATAGACGGCGGAGAGCAGGCCCCACGTTGCGTCATGGATATCGGACGGCTGCATCGATGTGGGCAGCGCCTGCGGATAGGTCATCGCCGTGAAGTAGCTGTCGTTGGCGTCGCGGATCCAGCGCGCGCGCGGCAGATAGGCGCGGAAGTCGCTTGCCGGACGACCGCAGACGAGAGGCTGCTCCGGCGCTGCCACGATGTCGCTGACGAAGCTGTCGCCCCTTGCCGAGAAACAGGCGCGGTCGAATTCGGGATCGTTGCCGCCGTGCGCGCAAAACCCATGATCGGCGAACACCGCCTGATGCGCTTCGACGAAGGTCATGCTGTCGCTGGCGGGATCGCGGCAAATCACGCCGGATTGACAGAGCGCGATCGCCTTCAGCCGCGGCAGGAATTCGTTCTGGACGTAGCCTTCGACCTCGGCGAGCCGCCGCGGATCGGCGTTGAACGACGGATGCACGTCGAAGCCGGCCTTGCCGCCGGCGCAGGGCGCACTGCCGTTGGCCAGCGCCGGGTTGGCGTAGGAGACGAACACAACGCGCGACAGGTCGTTGCCCACCAGCGGCTTCAATGCAGCGCGGAGCTTGCCGAAGGATTGCGGCAGGTCGCGCACGAGACTCGAGCGAGAATCGTCGACCGATTCGATCAGGCCGCCGCGCTTGAACAGCGCGCGCTCGGTCGGCGCGTCGACGATGACGTTGGACACGAGGCCCGAGAAATTGATGTCGTTGGCGCCGATCGTCAGCAGCACGAGGTCGAGCTTGCGGTCCGGCTGGCGGCGCTTCGCGGCAGCGAGCGCCTCGCGCAGTTCGGCGATCTGGCCGTTGACAGTGCCCTGACACTTGGCCGACGACAGGCACTCGCGGGCGCGCTGCGAACCCAGCAATCCGTCCGGAATGCTGGCGCCGGTGCAGGCGAGCGGCAGGTAGGTCACGGCGATGTGCGGATAGCGAACCGCGAGCGCGAGCGCGGTGCGGGTCTGGTAGCTGTAGAGCGAACGGTGACAGGCCGCATTCAGCCACAGCGCACCGTAGTGCTGCCAGGTCTGAAGCGGGCCGGAGGTGCCGCAGGCGCGGCCGCCTTTATAGCCGGCGCGGCTCGGCCGGTAATATTCGTCTGCCGCCCCGCCGAGATAGGAGCGGAAGCAGAAGCCTTCGTCCGACAGCGCGATGGCGCGGTCCGGGTTCCCTTCACCGGAGGCAATGGAATCGCCTAACCCTGCGATGAGGACGTCGCGCACCTTGATCTGGGCCATCAGGCGCTGCGGTGCGTCGTCGCCGCTCGTGACGTCGACTGTGGCATTGGTGGCGCGGCCGTAGCGGGCACGGAAGTCGATCGGCTCGGCGCAGTCGAGCGTCGTGGTGCGCGGACCGTCGCCGTCGTCGAACGACCAGGCGCACACCGCGCCGACCGGGACGGCGCCGGTCAGGCGCACGGTGACCGGATGCTCCGTCGGCGTCAGGTAGCTTTCCTTGATCTTGTCGCGGGTGCAGGGCTCGCTGACGTGGCCGCCGAGGTCGATGCAAAGACGGTTCACGGCGTTGCGGGCCCAGCCGCGGCCGTCGCTTTGAAGCTCCAGCGCCTGCTCGGCGGCGAGAATGCTCTGGTTGCGTTCGGCGGCGACGTGGATCTGGAAGTCGCGCTCCTCGCGGAACAGCCGGAAACGGTTGCGGACCTCCCACGAAATCTCCATCCCGCCGGCCGCCTGATCCTGGATCGGCGTGGCCGCCGGAGAGGCGGGGTCAAAGGAAGCGGGTTGCGCGAGGGTTTGCTGCGCGGCGAGCGTGCCGAGCAATATCAGGACAATGCGGACGACGGAGGAGGTGTGAAGGCGGGGCATGAATGGTTTTGACGCGATAGTTTTGGCGGAAATAAGAGAGGTCTGTCGGATCAACCGTCGGATGAAGCGAATGTGACGGGCGAAGGCAGCCGACCAGCGGAAATGGTGGCGACGGCAGGATCGTCCACCGGCCCGGTTCAGTCCTGGGAGACCGGGGTCTTGACCGGGCGCGGTGGCGAGGTCGTCTGGTCCGGAGCGCCGCCGCCGTTGCTCTCGTTGTGGCGATCACTGTCGTTGCCATTGCCATTTCCATTGGTCATGCGGCGGTGCTGCCAGGGCTGCACGACGTTGAGCCAGAGCTCGCGCGCGCCCATGATGGTGATGGCGATGGCGAATGGAATCACAAAATAGAGCATGCGGTAGACCAAAAGCGTCGCCAGCAGCTGCTCCTTGCCGAACTGCGGCAAAGCCACCAGCATCGCGGCGTCGAATACGCCAAGGCTTCCGGGGGCGTGGCTGGCAAAACCGAGCAACGTGGCCAAAATAAAGACCACCGACACCGAGACGAAGTCGATCGGCGGCTGTGCGGGCATCAGCAGATACATCGCCGAAGCGCAAAAGCCCAGATCGACGACGCCGATCAGGATCTGCACGAAGGTCAGCGGCGCCGACGGCATCACGACCTTCCAGCCGTTCTGTCCGAGTTCGCGACGGTTGCGGCCGGTGATGATCCAGACGAGATAGATCGCGATGCCCACGAGGCACCCGAACGCGATCAGGCGATTGATGGACGGCGGCAAAAGGTCCATCGCGCTTGCGGCCGACGGATGCCAGGCCATGCCGAGGCCGAGCACGAACAGGTTGCCAAGCCAGAACGTCAGCCCGGAGATGAAGCAGACCTTGGCGACGTCGATCGCGTTGAGCCCGTGATCCGAATAGATGCGGAAACGGATCGCGCCGCCGGTGAAGACGGTGGCGCCGACGTTGTGGCCGATGGTGTAGCTGGTGAACGCCGAGAGCGCGGCGACGCGGTAAGGAATGTGATCCTTGCCAATCGTCCGCAGCGCAAAGAAATCATAGAACGTCAGCGTACAGAACGCGCCGACCACGCAAAGCGCGGCCATGGCGATCTGGTGCGGCGACTTCTCGGTCAGCGCGATCAGGATGACGCTGGTGTCGACGCCCCTGAGGGTGTGGATGAGAGTCGTGATCGCGAAAGCGATGATGACGAGGCTCGCAACAACACCAAGCCGTTTCCAGCCGATCCGTTCCTTGAAGCCGCGCTGAAGCGCGGTCAGCAGCCGATGCATTCGTCCTCCCGGCACACGTTTCGAGCCGATTGGGGAGAGGGATGGCAAGCGGCTGTTCCGTCACTCATACGCGAAAAATCCACAGGACAAAACGGCGCGTTGCCCTGACAGGGGCGTCATCATCGTTCGAATGCGGTCATGCGCCTTCACCGATCGAAAACCCATCAGAAAATGCACCTGCTGCGGCGTTCCTACCGCGCGACGATCATGGTGTGCATATAGGCATAAAACCTTGTGTGTTCCATGGGCGATTTGGCCTCTTTGCCGGAGATACGTCAAAGCGGTGGACGACGTGTTGATGCCGCAGTTGCACGACATTAGCTTATTAGCTTATTGCGCCGGGAAACAATTCGTGAAGGTGGCCCGCGCGCAAGCGCTGGGGCCGGCGAAACTGGACCGGAAATGCGGGCAACGACCGTGCCGTGATCCGTCACGTCTTGCGTAGCGCGAAATACGCGCCGCAGAAAGCCATCGCCGCGCCGAGGCCGAGCACGGCGAGCCCGGCCACGAGGCCTGCGACTGTGGGCACTGCGTTCGGCGCTGAGGCGGCCTGCCCTGCACCCGCCAGAAACAGCACGGCGACGGCAATGAGGAACTGCCGCAGCCGTTGCTGAATACGGCCGGACGGCGCGCTATGCATCAGCGTCGCGACAAAATAGCTGCCGGAGAACCCGGCCGTAGCAACCAGCCACCATGCGATTGCGGCGCCCGCCGGCATGAACTCTTTGCCATCGGAACGCCAAAGGGCGCCGAGATCGAGGCCGATCTGCGCGCCCAGCATGTGCACGGCAAGCGCGAGCAATATGCCGGACACCATCGCGCCGCCGAGAATCAAGTGACGCGGAAAATAAGCCGTTTCAGCCATAAAGGATTTGTAGGATAGAACCTGCACCGCGAGCAAGGGAATGCCGTTGTGCGAAGGATGCCGCCGCCCGAGATGCCGCAACCAGGTCTCGGCTACGCCTACAGGGCGTCGCTGATCGGATCGGCGCATCGGTTTATGCTCGAGGATGACGGGATATCCTGGCAGGCTGGCCGCAGATCGGGAAAATGGCGTTACGCGGACATCGCGGGGGTGCGGATGTCGTACCGGCCGATGTCGATGCAATCGCGGCGATTTCGCACCGAGATCGAACATCGCGGCGGCGGCCGTATCATCGTGATGTCCACCACCTGGCAGACGCTGGCGCTGATGGCCGCGCAGGACAAGGATTATCGCGCTTTCATTGTCGATCTGCACCGGCGGCTCGCTGAGCATGGCGCGCGCGCTTCGCTCGTTGGCGGCCTGAACCCCGCGCTTTATTTTGCCGGCGCAGGCGTATTGGCGTTGCTGTCGGTATCGATGGCCGCCCTGCTGGTGCGGGCGCTGGCCACCGGCGAATGGGCCGGCGCGCTGTTCATCGTCGGACTGTCGGCGCTGTTCGGCTGGCAGATCGGCGGCTTCATGCGTCGCAACAGGCCGCGCGCCTATACCTTCGATGCGCTGCCGCAGGATTTGCTTCCCTAGAGCGACGTTTTCGTCGCGCGCTTCAATGCCGCACCACCAGCACCGAACACGTGGCGTAGCGCACCACATGACCGGCATTGGATCCGAGAAAGTAGCTCCTCATCGCCGGGCGATGCGAGGCCATTACGATCAGGTCGGCGTTGATCGCCTGCGCTTCCTCCAGAATCTCGTGATAGATGCTGCCCTGCCGCACCGCGCTGGAAATGCGTGAAGGCGCGAGCCGGATCTCGCTTGCGACGATCGCCAGCGCATCTTCCGACGACTGGCGGTGCTGCACGTCGAAATCCGCCGGCATGTATTCCGCGAGCATTACCGGCGTCATGTGCAGCACGTTCAGCAGCCTGATGGCACCGTTCGAGGCTTGCGACAACGATACAGCGGTTGCGATCGCGGGTTTGGCGAGATCAGTGTCGGTCAGGTCGATCGGCACGAGAATGGATTTGAACATCGGCGCTCTCCATCATGCTCCGGTCCCAGCGCCGCATCCTGCCTTCTGCGGGATGTTTTGATCGAGGGACCACGTGCAAATGCTGTGCGCAATGCAAGTATATCATGAAAAGTGACGGCGCGTCGGACGAACGGCGAGCTGCTGAAAAGCCCGGAACATTTTTGGGCTCGGACGCCGAGTTAGCGGCGATCACGGATGCGTAATTGCGCATCGGGGACTGTCACACCTCCTTCAGCAGTTTCGGGCTGACGAACTGCGCAAGCCGTCCACCTCCGAAGGCGATGCCATCCCAGCTCTCGATGGCAAAGTCGATCAAGACAAGTCCCATTGTCGGCAGGTTGTGGGCCAGCGCCGCGCGCCCGGCTGCGTCGCCGCCGCCGATCAGGCCGAGCGCGAGTTCGTGCAGGCCGGGATTGTGCCCGACGATCATCAGACATTTGGGATCCTCGGTGGCGATGGAACGAATGATCGCCAATAGTTGCGTCGGCTCGGCGCCGTAAAGCTCGGGCAGATCTGCGGCAAGCCCCTGAGGCACCTCGTCTGAAATCTGTTGCTGGACAATATCCCAGGTCTCGCGCGCCCGCACCGCGGTCGAGATCAACGCTAGATCGGGCAGCAGGGATCGTTGTCTGGCAAGCCATGCACCGAGTTCGGTGGCGTCCTTATGGCCGCGCACGGCGAGCGGGCGGTCCCGATCGGTGCCGCTGGGGGACGTACTCTCCGCTTTGGCGTGTCGAAGGAGCAGCAGGCGGCGCATGACGCAGTCTCGATTTGGCGTTAAAGCATAATCCGGAACGCGGGATATGGGCATGGATCGTGCGGCCAATCTACGGGACAAGGTGACCCTTGCAAGGGACAAGGTGACAAGGTTGACGCAGGTCCGTAAGGAAACGCGATGACTTCGGAGAGCATAGCTGCGGCTAATGGTCCCGGCGATGCGGCGCCCGCCGCCGCTGCGCAGGACTGCGTGCGACTGGCAGTCGATCTCGATGTCGATATTTGCGTGGTGGGGGCCGGCCTGGCCGGCCTCACGGTGGCGCTGGAGGCCGCGCGGACGGGCGCAAATGTCGTCGTCCTCGAGGGGCGCCATGCCGGCTGGAACGCGTCCGGCCATCATCTCGGGACGGTGATGCCGGGCTACGCGCTTCCGCTTTCCGATCTGATCGCTCGCGTTGGTTTCGATGACGCATGCGAACTCTGGTCGCTATCCCAGCAGGGCGCGGATTATGTTCGCACCCATGCCGCCGAACATGTCATTCCCGGCCTTGGGCTGACCGAAGGCGCGCTCGAGGTCTCCAATGTCGACGCCGGCGATCGGCTGATCAGCCGCCTGCAAATGCTCAGTGAGGATTTCGCGACCGAGGTGGAGGGGTGGCAGATCGATCGCGTCCGCGACACCTTACGCACCGGGCGGTATTTTCACGCGGTCCATTATCCGCGAGCGTTCCAGATAGACGGGCGCAAATACGTTCATGGCCTTGCGGAGCTTGCGCGCAACGCTGGCGCGCGCATCTTCGAGGAGACGCCCGTGGTCAGCATCGACCCGTTCGGGATTCGAAAGCGCATCGTGACGCCGCAGGCGCGTCTGCGGGCATCCCACCTCGTGCTCGCAGGCAATATCCATCTCGGCGAAGCGATGCGGCGATTGTCCGATACGCTGGTCCCGGTCTGGCGGCATGCCGCCGTCACGGCACCGCTGGGCTCGCGGCTCGCCGAGGCGGTGACGTTTCAGGGTTCCGTCATCGACACCGATGGCATCGATCATTTCCGCATCGTCGATGGTGACAGGCTGATGTGGGCTAGCCCGGAGACCACCTGGGAGGCGAAATCAGAGCGCCATGCCGGGGCGATCTGCAGGCGTATCCGTACCATCTTCCCGCAACTCGGCACGGTCGAGATCGCGAAGGTCTTCTCCGGCGCGATCGGGCAGACCGTGCATGGTATGCCGCAGATCGGCCAGTTGCTGCCCGGACTGTGGGTCGCGAGTGGCTTCGGCCGGCAGGGATTGAACACGTCGGCGATGGCGGGGCAACTGATCGCCCGCAGCATACTGGAGGGCGAGGACCGCTGGCGGCTGTTTTCGCCGTTCGAACTGGTGTGGGCCGGCGGAGCCACCGGACGTGCTGCCGGCTACGCCATCGGCATGGCGGAGCGGGCGCGTTCCGCCGCCGCTGGCACGCTGGCGCGTTATCGCGAGCGGGCGCGAATCAGGGCGCGGGCGCGCGAGGTCAGGCTCGCCGAGGCCAATCGTCAGGCAGGAACGCGGCCGCCGCGATCCAGGACTCATCACGTGCCGGCGTCGGCACCTGCGAGTGATCGCGACGGATAACCGGTTTGATGCGACTGCCCGGCCGGTTGGATCACGCGGATACGACGATATGATCGGGCGGCAGGCCGGCCTGATACCGATCGTACATGGCTCGATACGCGGCCTCGATATGTCTTGCAAATAATTCCGTGTCGAACAGAGGTGTGGTCAGGCGATTCCTTTCAAGCTTGTTCCTGATCGCGGCGAGCTTGTCGGGATTTCTGGCCAGGTCAACGGCGAGACTCTCATACTCATCCGCCGTTTGCGCAATTAGCTCGGGCAGACCGATCGCATTCAACAGGCTCGCGGCAACCCTGCCTGCAAAGGTTTCACCGATTTTGGTGAGTACAGGCAGGCCTGCCCAGAGCGCATCGCTCGCCGTTGTGTGAGCGCTGTATGGCAGCGTATCCAGGAAAAGGTCGGCGAGGCGATGGCGCGCCAAGTGCTCGGGTGGCTCTGCTCGCCTGGCAAAGACAAGACGCGTCGGATCGACGCCTCTGACCTCGGCTTCCTTTCTCAGATTTTCGATAGCCGTTTGGTTTTCGACCAGCAGCCAAAGCGCGCTTTCATTGACCGCCCTGAGGATGCGCATCCAGCGTCCGAAGGTTTCAGGCTGAATCTTATAGTTGTTGTTGAAACAGCAAAAAACGAACTTGTCCGCGGGAAGTCCGCAATCGTCCCGCCTGAATGACGTATCGGCAATCAGCCGTTTCCGGTCATTGGGTTGATAACTATGAGGCAGGCTGACGATCTTTTCCGAGTAAAGCGCCGTGTCGGAAGGCCTGAGAACTGTTTTGTCGGCAACGATGTAATCGATGTACGAAGCCGCCATTGTTCCTGGATAACCGAGGTAGTTGACCTGCACGGGGGCGGGACGGCGCGCGAAAATATCCGTGCGCGCTCCTTTCGTGAAACCATTCAAATCAACCAGGATATCGATTTCAGCGTCGGCAATTGCGCGCGCAATTTCGGCGTCCGATCGATCTTCACAGGCAATAAATTTGTCGAATGAGTTCGTCAGCCGCTTGCGAATATCCGATCCATCGTCAGGTCCTATCGAATAGGCGAAAAGTTCGAAATGCGTCCGGTCATGCAGCTCAAATAATTCCGCCATCAGATGTGCGGTCGGGTGCCGGTTAAGGTCGGTAGAGACATAACCAAGACGTATTTTATCGTGCGCATGGATCGCGCCCTGCCATATCGGCCGGAACGTTTGCGGATTCCTGGCCGTCGTCCACGTTCGCGCGCAGCGAAGGTGATCGTCGGCTGAATCGGAGAGGGCAAGCAAAGCAAAAGGACCGCTGCTTACCTTGCCCGATCGAACAGATGCCGTAAGACGATTGATCTCATCACCGAGTTTTTCCCAGCTGCACATGCGCATTTTCGTATGAAGCCGCGCCCCTTCGACGCCGTCCAGCTCAGGCTTGATGGAGAAAGCCCTGTCATAAGCGGCGAAGGCTTCATCGTAGCGGTTGAGATCATAGAAAACATTGCCGCGACCGAACCAGGATTCGGCGAGATCAGGCTTGATCGAGAGTGCTTTGTCGTAAGCGGCGAGCGCCTCGACATGCCGCTTGAGCACCGACAGCGTCTTGCCCTTGTTGGCATATGCTTCGCCATACAACCCATTCAATGAAATCGCCCTGTCGAAGTCCGCAATCGCCAAATCATAGTTTCCGAGATCGTTGAATACCGTTCCTCTGTTGTTCCAGGTCTCGGCGACGTTCGGATTCAAAGCCAAAGCCTTGCTGAAATTTTCCAGGGCCTGCTGTGGCTTGTTCAGACGTTTGGAAATCAGACCGTAGTTATAAAACGAGACGTCGGATTTCTGATTTATGGATGTCGCCCTTGCGATGAACGGCTCTGCCTCGGCAAAGCGTTCCATGGCCATCAGGACCACGACCAGCAGGTTGAGGGCGGGAACATTCGATCTGTCGCTTCGAACGACACGGCTGAACAATTCTTCGGCGCGCTTCAGATCTCTATTATTGAAAGCAGCAAGCGCATCCTTAAAGATTTTGGGAATATCGGACATGCCAGCTCATGATTTAAAATTGCACCGGTCTTCTCATGGTCGCTTCCAGCTCCAATCGCCTCTGAGTTGACGAGCGGTTGGGACGAGCCCTGCTGAACCCGTCCTCATATTGCCGCCGACAGGCGTCAAGCTGGATGCCGCGTTGTCGTGGGGGCGAGCGCAGAGTAGGGGCTCCAAGTATTCCACGACAAAATGTACCATCCTAGGCATGACAGCACCAAAAAGTGAGCGGTGCCATTCCGGATCGGTGTAACTTTACGGGGCACGGATGCGTATCTTTGCTCGAACGCTGCCTTGATCGCCACGGAGACAATCATGATCGACCGCCGTATCCTGCTCACATCCGCCGCCGGTCTGGCCGCGCTGGCCTCTTTTCGGTGGCTGCCCTTGTCCCCCGCCGGAGCTGCCGAAAAGAAGGTCGAGAAGTTCGAGGTCGAAAAGACCGATGCCGAATGGCGCGCGCAACTGACGCCTGCCCAGTACAATATCCTGCGCAAGGAAGGCACCGAACCGCCGGGCTCCAGCCCGCTGCTCAAGGAGCATCGCAAGGGCATCTTCGCCTGCGCCGGCTGCGACCTCCCGCTCTATTCGTCCGAGACCAAATTCGAAAGCGGCACCGGTTGGCCGAGTTTCTGGAAGCCGCTCGACAACGCGGTCGGCGAAACCAGGGATACGACCTTTGGCATCGCCCGCACCGAGATTCACTGCCGTCGCTGTGGTGGCCATCTCGGTCATGTCTTCGACGACGGACCGAAGCCGACGGGCCTGCGCTACTGCATGGACGGACTGGCGCTTGTCTTCCATCCGGCGACGCCGTCGGCGACGTAGGATTTTCGCCGTTTGAGGCGACGACATTGATGCAGGGGGATATGGATTCCGGACAGCCGCTACGCGGCTTCCGGAATGACGGCGGGGCTTTTTCAGCGGCCTTGCAAGTTTTCCGGGTTGCCGAGTTTTCCTCGCTCGAACCCCTGCAATCTCCCGGCAAGAGTTGCCCCGTCAGGCAAGAATGCCCCGGCTCCGAAGCCGGGGTCTTGTCCTAACTTATTGAAATAACTTATTTTTGCCGTTGGCATGGAGCTTGCGATGTCGTTCCCGACCGCGGCCGTGGTTTTGGCTGACCTCCGGCTGGCCGCCCGGATCGAGTTGGAGACGATGTCATGGGTATTTTCGACGCATTGAATACGTCTGTCGGTGGTTTGCAGGCGCAATCCTTTGCGCTGCAAAACATCTCCGGCAACATCGCGAATGCCCAGACCACGGGCTACAAGGGCATCGCCACCGCCTTCAGCGATCTGATCCCCGACTCGACCACCCCGAATCGTCAGGTCGCCGGCGGTGTGACGGCCTATTCGGTCGCAACCATCAGCAGCCAGGGAACGGTGTCGGCCTCGACGGTCGGGACTTATATGGCGATCACCGGCGACGGCTTCTTCAATGTCCAGTCGCCGACCGGCACGGTTGACAACCAGCCGGTGTTTTCCGGCGTGACCGACTACACGCGGCGCGGCGATTTTCAGGTCAATGCCAACGGCAACCTCGTCAACAGCGCCGGCTATTACCTGATGGGTGTGCCGGTCGATCCCAAGACCGGCAATCCGCTCGGCAATGTGCCGCAGGTGCTGCAGTTCCAGAACAATTTCATTCCGGCGCAGGCCACCACCACGCTGCAATACGCTGCCAATCTTCCGGCCGTGCCGTCGACGCAATCGAGCTCGACTGCGACCGCCGGCACCATCACAGCGGCCGGCGGCTTAAATCCGGGTGATTTCACCAGCGGTTTCAATCCGCTTGTGGTCGGCACGCCGGCACCGCCCTATACCGACGCCACCACCTCCGGTTCGCCGGCGACCAACCAGCAGACTCCGCCGGTCGCGATCACCAGCGGCACGTTGCTGTCGGGCACAGCGCCGAGCAACTCGCTGCCCACCGGTTTCGCGGTTGGCGATACCATCACCGTCGACGGCACCATGATCACGTTCACGGACGTCAGCACCGCGGTGCCGCCCGGCGCGCAGGATCCAACCCACGTCCGCATCGATGACACCGTCGGCGATCTCCTGAGCAAGATCGGCGCGATCACGGGGCAGGCGCCGACGATTGATGCCAGCACCGGAGCGATCACGCTGCATACCGGCACGGTGCAAAACCTCTCGGTGACAAGCGCATCCGCTGGCTGGACTGCGATGGGCTTCGGCGCGACCACCAACACGGCGCGCGGCGGCGGCGGCACGGCCGGCGCCGGCGTGGTGATCGCCAACGACCAGACCATGTTCCAGCAGGAATCGATCAGCGGTGGCGCGGTCACGGTCTATGATGCGACCGGCACCGCAGTGAACCTGCAATTGCGCTGGGCCAAGACCGACAGCGCTTCGCTCGGCGCCGGTCATTCCGATACCTGGAACCTATTCTACCAGGCCAATCCAAACGCCACCAACACGCAGCCGGCGTGGATCAACGTCGGCACCAATTTCACCTTCGGCACCAACGGCCAGCTTTCGAGCCCGGTCGGGTCGTCCATCACCATTCCGGGCGTCACCGTCGGCACACAGTCGCTGGGCAACCTCACGCTGAATCTCGGTTCAGGCGGACTGACCCAGTATGCCAGCAGCGGCGGCAACGCCACCGTCAACGCGATCAACCAGAACGGCTACGCTGCAGGCCAGCTGCAGTCGGTCGCCGTTAACAACGACGGCATCGTGGTCGGCACCTTCTCGAACGGGCAGAACCTTTCCCTCGCGCAGGTGTCGCTGTCGCACTTCAACGGCACCAACTACCTCAAGGCGCTCGACGGCGGCGCCTATGCGGTGACCGACGAGTCGGGACCTGCGATCGCGGGCGCGTCCGGACACATCAGCGGCTCGTCGCTCGAAGGCTCCAACACCGATATCGCCGACGAGTTCACCAAGCTGATCGTGACCCAGCAGGCTTACTCGGCGAACACCAAGGTCATCACCACCGCAAATAGCATGGTTCAGGATCTGCTGAACGTGCTGCGATAGAGCATGATCCCGAAAAGTGGAAACCGGTTTTCGGATGAGATCATGCTCAATCAAAAGAATAAAGCAGAGTTTGATTCAACGCAGTTGAATCGGACTCGGCTCGCGGCGCGGATTGATCTGATTTCGAGGCGGGCAATAAGATGAGTTTGAGTTCGGCCCTCTCTATCGCGATGTCCGGCCTGCGCGCCAACCAGGCGTCGCTGTCGATCGTCTCGGGCAATGTCGCCAACGCGAACACGCCCGGTTACGTCTCGCAGACGTCGGTGCAGGCCGAGATCGTCACCGGCGATACCGGCTCGGGCGTCCGCGTCATCGGCGTCAACCGCACGCTCGACACTTATGTGCAGTCGCAGTTGCGCACGGAAAATGCCGGCGGCGCCTATGCCGACCAGATCGCGAACGTGCTCGGCCAGTTGCAGAATGTCTACGGTACGCCCGGCAACGACGGGACGCTGGAAGCGGCCTACAACAATTTCACCTCCGCGCTGCAGGCTTTGTCGGCGAGTTCGGGCAACACGGCGGCGCAATCCTCGGTGCTGAACGCCGCGCAGGCGCTGGCGCAGCAGCTCAACGCGACGACCAGCGGCATCCAGACGCTGCGCTCCAACGCCGAACAGGATCTCTCGGCGTCGGTCTCGCCGGCCAACGCGGCGATGTCCCAGATCGCCCAGCTCAATCAGAAGCTGCAGGGCATGAGTGCCCAGGACCCGGCCGCGGCGACGCTGATGGACCAGCGCGATAGCGCGGTCGATCAGCTGTCGAAGCTGATGGACATCCGCGCGGTGACCGACGGCTCCAATCAGACGTCGGTGTTCACGACGTCGGGTATCCAACTCGTCGGAGGCGTGCAGGCGTCCAAGCTGTCGTTCAACGCGCAGTCCTCGCTCACTGCGAGTTCGCAGTGGAACGCCGATCCAAGCAAGTCGAGCGTCGGCACCATCATGTGCCAGCTTCCGAACGGCGCCAAGATCGACATGATCGCCTCGCAAGGCATCAACTCCGGCCAGATCGCCGCCGACGTCCAGTTGCGCGACAAGACGCTGGTGCAGGCTCAGAACCAGGTCGATCAGATGGCGGCGACGCTCGCCAGCGCGCTGTCCGATGTCACGACCAGCGGCACGCCGGTCGCCGGACCTCCGTCGGGCTTCGACACTGATCTGTCCAGCGTGCTGCCGGGCAATTCGTTCAACGTCACCTACACCGACTCGAGCAACGTCTCGCACACCGTCACGGTGGTCCGCGTTGACGATCCGACCGCTCTGCCGATTCCGAACACCGCCTCGAATCCGAATGACAAGGTGATCGGCGTCAATTTTTCCGGCGGGCTCGCCTCGATCGTGTCGCAACTGAACAGCCAGATCGGCGGGTCAGCGCATCTGACGTTCTCCGCATCGGGATCGATGCTGCGCACCGTCGACGATGGCTCTGGCGCATCGACCGTGATGACGGCCTCGACCACGTCGACGGTGCAGTCGCTTGCTTCAGGCAATCCGCAGTTGCCGTTCTTCACGGATCGTGCCTCGCTTTACACAGGCGCGATCACAAGCACCGCCTCGCAGATCACGGGACTGGCGGGACGAATCCAGGTCAACGCCGCGCTGCTCGCCGATCCATCGAAACTCACAGTCTACAATACGTCGCCCGTAACGCCTGCTGGCGACACCACGCGGTCCGATTTCCTCTACGATCAGTTGACGTCGGCGACCTACACCTACTCGCCGAATACCGGGCTTGGCGCAGCGACCTCGCCGTTCAAGGGCTCGCTGCCGTCGTTCCTGCAGCAATTCGTCAGCGTGCAGAGCAGCGCCGCGACGACGGCAAAGCAAGTGGCGCAGGGTCAGGACGTGGTCGTCAATACGCTGCAGGAGAAATTCAACACCAAGGCAGGTGTGAATATCGACACCGAAATGACCAATCTGATCGCGCTGCAGAACTCATACGCAGCGAACGCGCATGTAATGTCGGTGGTGCAGAGCATGATGCAGACGTTGCTGCAGGCGCAACTGTAAGACGAGTATAAGGCGGTTCGTATGGCGATCAACGGCATCAGCTTCGGCAACACCATCCTCGGCGGCTCGATCCAGAGCCTCAAGGCGCAGATGGCCGATCTGCAGAACCAGCTTACCAGCGGTAAGAAGTCGACGACCTATTCGGGCATGGGCGCGAACGAAGGTTTTGCCATCGCGGCGCGCGCGCAACTGTCGAACATCGCCGCGTACACCGATACCATGACGAAGATCAACACCAACATCCAGGTCGGCAACACGGCGTTGCAGGCCTTGGCCGACATCGGTACGCAGTTGCAAACCGCCGCCAACAGCGGATCGCAGGCGTTGAACAGCGCGGGACAGACTGCAGGCCAGCAGACCGCAGTGGCCGAATTCTCATCGGTGGTCGGCATCCTCAATACTCAGTCTGGCGACCGCTACGTCTTTTCCGGCAGCGCGATCTACACCCAGCCGGTGGCGTCGTCCGACCTGATCCTGAACGGCAACGGAGCAGGGCAGGCCGGGCTGAAGCAGGTCATCTCCGAACGCAACCAGGCCGATCTTGGCACGAGCGGGCTCGGTCGCGTTGTGGTTTCCTCGCCGACCGCGACATCGGTGTCGGTTGCGGAAGATGCGTCGCCCTCGATCTATGGCATGAAGCTCAGCAAGGTCACCTCGTCGCTGACGGGCGCGACCGTCACCAACACGCCTGCGACGGTCAACCTCGCGACCAATCCGGCGGACGGTGACGCCTTCAATTTCACCTTCCTGCAGTCCGACGGCACCAGCACGACCGTGCAATTGACGGCGACGACCACGGTGCCGGCGCCAGCGGGATCGTTCGAGATCGGCGCGTCCGCTGCGGTGACCGCCACCAACCTGAACGCGGCGCTGACGGCCGCCGAGGCCACCACGTCACCCTATGGCGCGCAACTGACCGGTGTCAGCTCGAGCGCGGCAGGCGTGACGGTCACGCCGGCGCAAGCCTCGATCGACCTTGGCGCGACCAACCCGGCCGACGGCGACACCGTGAGTTTCACTTTCAACCTGCCGGACGGCACCAGCGAAACCGTGCAACTGACGGCATCCAGCGAGGTGCCGACCCCTGCCGGCAGTTTTGCGATCGGCGCGACGCCGGCAGCAACCGCTACCAATCTCAACGCTGCACTGACGAGCTCGATCGGAACGCTGGCCAAGACGTCGCTGGTCGCGGCCTCCGCCATCCGGGCAACGCATGATTTCTTCGATTCACCGCCGCAGCGCGTCGACGTCACCCCGCCAGCAACGCTGGCGACCGCCACAGCCGCAGTGAACGGCACGGCGGCAAACACCGTGCAGTGGTATACCGGCGATGCAGGCACCGGTTCAGCGCGTGCAACCTCGACCGTGCGGGTGGATCCGTCGGTGACGGTGCAATACGGCATGCGCGCCAACGAGGACGCCATCCGTTCGCTGATGGAGTCGGTTGCGCTTCTCGCGGCGGTGACGACGTCGCCCACCGATCCGAATGCCGCCGGTCAGATTTCGGCACTCAATTCGCGCGTCGCGCAGAACCTGACAGCTACTCCCGGCAAGCAGAACATCCAGGACATCCAGGTCGATCTCGCCAACGCGCAGACGGTGATGAAGGACGCCACCGCGCGGCAGAAACTGACGCAGGCCACGATGCAGAATATGGTCGATCAGGCTGAGAACGTCTCCACCGACGAGGTCGCGAGCCAGTTGCTGGCGTTGCAGACCGATCTGCAGGCCTCGTACCAGACCACCGCGATGCTCTCGCAGCTCAGCCTCGTCAAATTCCTCTGACGACGTTAGATCACGACGATTTCGAAATCGATCGATCCGAAATCATGAACATGATCGACTCCAATATTTTGGAGCGGGATGCGGGCGGAAAACCGCTGCACACTTTTCCTCCTCCCGCTCTGTGGCGCTAGCCCCCGAGCGGCGAGGCGGCCGTCGCGAATAGCCGTTCCAAAGCCGGTTGCGTTTCGCTAATCATTCCCGCCTGCGAATGGGGTGGGAATTCGGCCGCGCTGCCGTGCTTGCCTCTTGGGGTGGAGTAGGGCAGGAACACCGCCAACACATCATCAGCCGGCCGGGAATGCGGACGCCAGCGACGCGCTGCGCGCGGCGAGGAAGAACGTTTCATGCTCAGCTTCGATATTGAATGCGCGCTCCGTCGTCGCGCTGCGCCGCGGGTGGGTTTCGATGCGTTCGAAGCCGTGCTGCGGTCGCGTGCGTGCAGCAGCCAGGAGTGCGCAGCATGACGAAGGCGCCGCCCGACGCTGGCGAGACACTCGATCCGGATGACTGGGACGCGCTGCGCGCGCAGGGGCACCGGATGCTCGACGATATGTTCGATTACATCGCCGATGTTCGCGCGCGCCCGGTGTGGAGGCCTATCCCTGCGGAAACGCGCGCGCGTTTCCGTGACGGGCTGCCGCGGGCGAGCGCCGATCTCGACGATATCTATCGGGAGTTTGCCGACCACATCGCGCCGTATACAGCCGGCAACGTCCATCCCGGCTTCATGGGATGGGTGAACGGGGGCGGCACCGCCATCGGGATGCTGGCCGAGATGCTGGCGGCCGGGCTGAACGCCAATCTCGGCGGCCGCGATCACGTTCCGATCGAGGTCGAGCGCCAGATCGTTCTGTGGGTGCGGCAGATGTTCGGTTTTCCCGATACGGCGAGCGGCATCTTCGTCACGGGAACATCGATGGCGAACCTGATGGGGGTGCTGGTGGCGCGTTCGGCGCGGCTCGGTCCGTCCGTGCGCCAGCGGGGTCTGTCGGATCGCGGCGCCGGTCTCACCGCCTATACGTCGGTGGCGACGCACGGTTGCGTCGCGCAGGCCATGGACCTCGCAGGCTTCGGTACCGACGCGCTGCGGCGGATTCCGGTCGATCGCTGCCATCGCATCGATGTCGATGCATTGCGTGCGCAGGTCGCGGCCGATCGCGCCGCGGGTCTTACGCCATTTCTGGTGATCGGGTCGGCCGGGACCGTCGACATCGGGGCGGTCGACGATCTGGCGGCGTTGCATGCGCTGTGCCGCGACGAGAATCTGTGGCTGCATGTCGACGGTGCGTACGGCGCGCTCGGTATCCTGTCGCCGGAGATCGCGCCGCGTCTCGCCGGCATCGAGAGCGCCGACTCCATTGCTTTCGATTTCCATAAATGGGGACAGGTGCCCTATGACGCGGGCTTCCTCCTCGTCCGCGACGGTGAGCAGCACCGCCGGACGTTTGCGGCGCCGGTGGCGTATCTGCGGCGGGAAACGCGCGGGCTCGCGGCGGGTTCGCCGTGGCCGTGCGACTACGGGCCGGACATGTCGCGCGGCTTCCGGGCGCTGAAGACATGGTTCACGTTCAAAGCTTATGGCACCGAAAAGCTCGGTGCGATGATCGCCCGGACCTGCGCGCTCGCGCGCTATCTGGAAGCGAAGGTCGTCGCCGAGCCGAAGCTCGAACTGCTGGCGCCGGTGCAACTCAACATCGTGTGCTTCCGCTACCGGGCCGACGACGCCGACAAGGTCAATGCGAGGATCGTCGCATCGCTGCACGAGTCGGGTATCGCAGCGCCGTCCACCACAACGCTCGATGGCCGGCTCGCGATCCGCGCGGCGATCGTCAACCATCGCACCGATATGCGGGACATCGACGCGCTGGTGGCAGCGGTGCTGGAATTCGGCGCGCGCGAAACCGACTCCCTCTCCCCGCGCGCGGGGAGAGGGGCGGGGTGAGGGGCCAGGATGGCGCGATGCCCCTCACCCGTCATGCTTCGCATGTCGACCTCTCCCCGCAAGCGGAGAGAGGTGAAGAATCGCTCGTTGTAGTTCAGTGCGATCTCGAAACGCTCTGAGACGATCCGCGCTCGTGCGCGTGCCGGTTCAGGCGGAGCGCTGCGCCCTGGCGTCGGCGCGGTCGGCGGTGCTGTCGCTCGTGTCCGTCAGCTTCTTCTCGTAGGCGATCAGCTTCTTGACTTCCTTGAGCGCCTTGTAGAGGTCGCCGTTGAGGATGTCGTTGTTGATGCCCTCGATGATCGGCCATCCCCCCGGCATGGTCGTGATGACATCGCGCAACAGGCTGAAATACGTGCCGTGATTGATCTGCGGCTCCGGCGACAGATACATCAGCTGCACCGCGAGGTAGATCAGCTTGGCGGGCGTGTCCGCGGTCTCGGGCGTCAGGATGTCCTTCTCGCGAAGGATCGGAATCTTGTCGCCGTCGATCAGGAGTCGCGCGCGCTGATCGGTGTTAGTGACGACGCACGCGCCGATGATGATGCGTTCATGCGGCTTAAGCTCGACTTTCAGCGCCATGACTGTTTTCCTGTCGTGAATGAAGCGTGCCGGAACGGAGACGGTAGTGCCGTTCACCGCGCAAAATTGTGGCGGACGGCTACGTCGGCGCGAGCATCGCGGACAGCCTGGCCGCGATCCTTTCCGATTATGGTTAACGATTGGTAAACGTCGCGGCGGCTGTCTGAGACGAAATCCCGCTAAAGCCCGGCCACGCTAGCACAATCTGGGTCGCTGGCTCGCTCGGAGCGCCTGCCGGTGGAGCTTGCGAGTCTACGATCCGGTTCATGCTTTCTTAGAGTCTTCTCATCACTGTGGCGCCTCGTCCGAAGGGAATATCTTCGGCGTACGCGCGTAAGTGTATTCACACCAGAAAGGTATGAAAAATGTCCGATATCGTTCTCTCCGCATCGGTCCGCCAGAATCTGCTTTCCCTCCAGTCCACCGCCGATCTGCTCTCGACCACGCAGAACCGTCTTGCCACCGGCAACAAGGTCAACTCGGCGCTCGACAACCCGACCAACTTCTTCACCGCGCAGGGCCTCAACAACCGCGCCAGCGACATCAACAACCTGCTCGACTCGATCGGCAACGGCGTGCAGGTGCTGCAGGCTGCCAACACCGGCATCACCTCGCTGCAGAAGCTGGTCGATACCGCCAAGTCGATCGCCAACCAGGCGCTGCAGGCGACCTCGGGCTACTCCACCAAATCTCAGGGCATCACCGCTGCCATCACCGGCGCGACGGCTGACAACCTGCTCGGACCGGGTGGCGCTCCGACGGACGCGGCCGCTGCCGCTGGTACTGTCACCAACAACAGCCTGACAGTGCCTGCTCCGATGACTGCGGCGACGACGTTGTCCGGCGGTGCCAACACCGACTCGGTTGCAACGGACTTTGTTGCCGGCGACACCATCGTCGTCAACGGTACCACGATCAACTTCGTTGCTTCGGGCGCGACCGGAAACGACCTCAACATCACCGATACCGTCGGCGATGTGATCAGCAAGATCAATTCGATCACTGGCGGTACGTCGACGATCGCCGGTGGCGCGATCACGCTTCATACCGGTACGGCGAGCGATCTGACTGTCAGCGGTTCCGGTCTTGCCAAGCTTGGCCTCAGCGCCGGCACGACCGCTCGGACGCCCGGTGCTCCGGCCGCGCTCGCCGGCAAGACGCTGACGATCGCAGCGACCGACGGCGGCACCGCCACCAGCATCACGTTCGGCACTGGCGGCGGCCAGGTTTCGACCCTCGACCAGTTGAACACGGCGCTTGCCGCGAACAACCTGTCGGCGTCGATCAGCTCTGCCGGCGTGCTGACCTTCACCACCACCAACGATCACGCCCATGCGACGATCGGTGCGTTCGGTGGTACGTCGGTTGCTGCCGGTGCGGGCCTGTTCGGAGCAACCGTGACCCCCAGCGCGCCCGTCGAAGACGCCAACGCGCAGAACAACCGTGCGACGCTGATCAGCCAGTACAATGCGGTGATCGACCAGATCAAGACCACCGCGCAGGATTCGTCCTTCAACGGCGTTAACCTGCTGAATGGCGACCAGCTCAAGCTGGTGTTCAACGAAACCGGCAAGTCCACCCTGACGATCCAGGGCGTGACCTTCGATCCGGCTGGCCTCGGCCTGTCGTCGTTGGCCAAGGGCACCGACTTCCTCGACAACGCCTCGACCAACAAGGTTCTGGACTCGCTTAACAACGCGTCCGGTACGCTGCGCTCGCAGGCTTCGACCTTCGGTTCGAACCTGTCGATCGTGCAGATCCGTCAGGACTTCTCGAAGAACCTGATCAACGTGTTGCAGACCGGCTCGTCGAACCTGACGCTCGCCGATACCAACGAGGAAGCGGCGAACAGCCAGGCGCTGTCCACCCGCCAGTCGATTGCGGTGTCCGCGCTGGCGCTGGCCAACCAGTCGCAGCAGAGCGTGCTGCAGCTGCTCCGCTGATCCAGCAACATCAGACAACGAAAACGGCGGGGGAAACCCCGCCATTTTTGCGTTTGTGGGCGCTGTAACCTCATTCTGAGCTGGATTAGCAGCAGCGGCCTGCAACCTCCTGACAGAACAGGATAGAACCTTCGCAAGACGAGGTTTTGAATTTTTCGATCCCGTGTTGAGCACAGTGCGCTAAAGCTCTCGATGACCTCGTATTTCATCGCTCAAATTCAGAAATCGCCTCAGATGCCACGGCGGAGGCGCCTGCAGCGATCGATCGTCGGATTAATCTGCTGTTAACCATAAATTAAAACGTCTCGTTCACCTTTCCGGTCAGGAACCGGCCCTCTGCGGCGAGCCGGCTCCGCCCACGTCAGGGAAGGGCCAGACATGTCCGACATCGTTCTCTCGGCATCCGTTCGCCAGAACTTGCTCTCGTTGCAGTCCACCGCCGACCTGCTGGCGCAAACGCAGAACCGTCTTTCCACCGGCAAGAAGGTCAACACGGCCCTCGACAACCCGACGAATTATTTCACCGCCGCCGCGCTCGACAATCGCGCCAACGACATCAGCAGTCTGCTCGACGGCATCGGCAACGGCGTACAGGTGCTGCAGGCCGCCAACACCGGCCTGACCTCGCTGCAGAAGCTGGTCGACACCGCGAAGTCGGTTGCCAATCAGGTTCTGCAATCCCAGGTCGGCTATTCGCAGAAGTCGTCGGTCGCGAGCCTCCCCGTGACCGGCGCGACCGCGCTTGATCTCAGAGGCACGACTCCTTTCACAAATGTCGCCGCAACGCCCGGCACCGCCCTGAAAACCGGCACCGCCAACGCTGCCGCAACCGGCGCCACCCTTATCAGTGCGCTGACCAACGGCGCCATTGCGACACCGACCGGTCCTGCGGTTGGCGACAGCTTTTCCATCAACGGCAAGACCATCACGTTCGCCGCGTCCGGCGCGGCGACCACCGACGCTTCCGGCAACGTCACGATCGGCATCGACCAGACGTTGAACGCGCTGACCGGCGTGATTGATGCGCTGAATGGCAACACCGCTCCCGCTACGGCATCGTCGGTCAATGGAAGCGGGCAGGTAGCACTCAACACCGGTATCGCTCACGATCTGGCGCTGACGGACTCCTCGCCAACCGGCGTGCTCGCAAAGCTCGGCCTGAGCGCGGGAACGACGGCGCGCAGCGGCGGTGCCGGGAATCTCGACGGCAAGACGCTGACGATCGGAGCAACCGGCGGCGGCGTTGCGACCAACATCACGTTCGGCGACGGCACCAACGGCACCGTCAAGACCCTCAACGACCTGAACGCGCAGCTCGCCGCCAACGATCTTCAGGCCACGATTAACACAGCGGGCGTCATCACGATCTCGACCGCCAACGAGGCCGCATCCGCGACCATCGGCGCGATCGGCGGGACGGCGGCCGGTGCAGGCTATGCCTTCAACGGTCTCGTCGCAGGCGCGCCTGTTCAGGATCCCGCTGTTCAGGCGTCCCGCGCGGGGCTCGTCAATCAGTACAACAACATCATTCAACAGATAAACACGACGGCGCAGGATTCGTCCTTCAACGGCATCAATCTGCTCAACGGCGACACGCTGAAGCTGATCTTCAACGAGACCGGAAAGTCCGTGCTCAGCATCAACGGTACCAACATGAATGCAGCGGGCCTCGGACTGTCGGCCCTGGCGGTGGGCACTGACTTCCTGGACAATGGCTCGGCCAATAGCGTCATCGCGAGCCTCGACCAGGCGTCGAGCACACTACGCACGCAGGCTTCGACGCTCGGTTCGAATCTGTCGATCGTGCAAGTCCGTCAGGATTTCTCGAAGAATCTGATCAACGTGCTGCAGACCGGCTCGTCGAATCTGACGCTCGCTGACACTAACGAGGAAGCGGCGAACAGCCAGGCGCTGGCCACCCGCCAGTCGATCGCGGTGTCCGCGCTGGCTTTGGCCAACCAGTCACAACAGAGCGTGCTACAGCTGCTCCGCTGATGAGCGAAGGCGCGACGTCGCTGAGTTCGCACGTGTCTGGCCTGCCATTTTTTAGACGCATGTGAAAACACCGGGTAACCTATTTTAAAGGCAGCGCTGGTAGACATATGAGCAGCGCCGAAGC
Organism: Nitrobacter sp. JJSN; assembly: GCF_051912485.1. Classification (GTDB taxonomy): domain Bacteria; phylum Pseudomonadota; class Alphaproteobacteria; order Rhizobiales; family Xanthobacteraceae; genus Nitrobacter. The sequence goes on from NZ_CP196822.1 coordinate 848,041, forward strand.
GCGCGCGCCCGCTGTTTTTCCCCCGAGGTTTTGAATGTCGCATGCTGCTCAAGCCTACGCCCGGACGGCTCATACCTCGTCGGCTCCTCGTGAAATCGAGGCCCAAGCTTTGCTGAAGGCGGCGCGGCAGCTCCAGGAGATCCTCGACAACTGGAATGGGCCGGACAAGAACATGCACAGCGCGCTGCTGTTCAACCGCCGTCTGTGGTCGATCTTCATGAGCGCTGCGGATAGCGACACCAACCAGCAGCCGCTGGAGGTGCGCCAGAACATCGCCAATATCGGCGTTTTCGTGATGAAGCAGACAGTCGAGATGCAGGTCAATCCGGACCCCGCGAAGCTGAAGCCGTTGATCGACATCAACTGCAATCTCGCGGCGGGCCTGTCCGGACGGGCGTAACGCGGAATTTCATTGACGGAGCCGGATCATGGCCGACGTCCTGAGCATCCTGGCGACGAACTACACGACGGTCGGGCAGAACGTCAATCTAAGCACCGGCAAGTATGTTAACGTCGATCCCAAGGCCTTCGAGGGCACCTGGAGCGGCAAGTACGCCAACCAGAAGCCGTTCTCAGTGACGATTTCGAACGTCAACGGTTTCCGGGCCAAGGCCAAGTACCAGTACGGCACCACGGTCAAGTATCAGGACGTCCTGATCAAGAACAGTGCGTTCCGGGTCGGCGATTCAAAATTCACGCTGACAAAGGCCGGCACTGCGCAGGTCAACACGGTCATGGCGGATCCGGCGACGGGCGCGAGCACGCTCGAGACGGCTTACGTTTATCAGAACTGATCGGTCGCGCGACCGGATACAGGTTCGGGCCGCGCGGTTACGCCCGCCGGTCGGTGGCGGACTGTTCGCGCTCGGCCTTCAGCATATCGAGCGTACGGAAATAGGCGCGCCGCCGCAGCATCGCCTCGTCGGGGAACTGCTTCACGACCAGGCTGGTTCGGTTGTCGACGACCTGGTAAACCATCGAGGCGGCATCCCGATCGACGATCACCTGGTGCGACAGCGTATCGTTTGGGGCCTGCGGCTGGTTGCGGATACGCGCACTCACGTCCGCCGCCGTGACGCTCTGGCTCGGCGGAAGTTGAGTCGCCACGGCATCGACAGCGGCGCTGGTCGCCGGCGGAACAGCCGGTGTCGCGATCGGTGTCCCGACCGGTTTGATGCTGAAATCCGTACCCATGGTCGCCTCCAGGCTCCCTCCGAGTCAAATCCCAACCCCCTCTAGACCGCAAGCCTAGCGCCCGTCTCTCAACACGGCGTTAGAAAACGTGTTCAACAGCGTGCTGACGCAAGCGAAGAAATTTGAATCAAATTGGATTCGAATGGACGCGGGCAGGGCGCACTGCGCGTCGTCATTCCTGAAGCCGCGTGTTCATGGCATTTTCGATTTTGGTGGAGCGCTTGCTTCGCAATCAGCGCGTTCTCTCCCGCTTGCGGGCTGCGCCCAAGCAGCGTTGAGAGAGTTGGGAGAGTGGGGAGGGGGTCCAACACCACGTAAGGTGCCCCATCCGAACGCTTCGCGTTAGAGCTCCCCAGCAAGCTGGAGAGGTTAGAGTCGGTTGCGGCGATTAATTGATGCTTCTTTACAGCGAACGGCTGACCGCGATCGGGGTCGTGTGCTGGCGTGACGGCGCGCTACGCTGTCCGCTGGCCGTGTAGGTCTGCGGCATGGTGCGGCGCTGGGCCTCGGCACTGACGCCGCGCACGATGCCTTCAGAGACAGCATGCGCAGTCGCGAGCACCGTGAGATTCACCTGCAGCATTGCGCGAAACATCTCATGATGACGCTGCAAGGCTGCAAGCAGGTCCGGCACCGATTGGGTCATGTAGGCCTTGCTGCTCTTGAATTGGCTGATGGCGGCGGCGTAGCAGCGCGATAGCTCGCTCTTCTGTTTTTCGAGCGCCATGCCCTCGCGAATCTTGCCGGCGCGGACCAGTTCGGTTTCGCGCTCGATGACAGCGAGCAGCGTATTCATGGTGTCGAGCATGCCGTCGGCGAGTTTGCGTGCGTCGGCCAGCGTCGCGACGGGCGGCAGGGCGGGGGACGCCTGTGGCTGCTGGGATTTCGGCGTCATGCGGCTTCCTTCGTAATCGGCTTGGTCTGGTTCGCCTGCTGCATGATGAGCGTGCGGAACACCGCATCGGACACGCCGACGCCGCCCGCTTTGGCGAACGATTTGGAATATTGCTCGGTCAGCATCGAACGCCACACCCCGGTGCCGGGCGTGTCGCCGAACGGGCCTTCGCCCTTCAGGCCCGTGGTCATTTGCGAGAACATCGAATTGAGGAACATCGCCTCGAAATCCTGCGAGGTCGCCTTGGCTTTCTGAACCGCCTGCGGAGAAACTTTCTGCAGCGCTTGCTCGAGCTGTGGGTCGGGACGGCCGTTCAGCATCGGCATCATCGCCTTGCGCGGGATGCTGCGATAAGCGCTCGCGATCAAGCTGCCGTCGATCTGGGACTGCATCACATCACCTCGATGTCGGCTTCGATCGCGCCGGCCGCCTTGATTGCCTGCAGAATGCCGATCAGGTCGCGCGGTCCAATACCGAGGCCGTTGAGGCCGTCGACCAGCTCTTGAAGCGAGACGCCGTTCTTGACCAGCGCGAGTTTCTTGCCGTCCTCGCTGACGCCAACGGCGCTGCGCGGCGTTACCACTGTGCGTCCGCGCGCCAGCGGATTGGGCTGGCTGACCTGCGGGCTTTCGGAGATCGACACGGTGAGGTTGCCTTGCGCTACCGCGACGGTGGCGACGCGGACATCGCGTCCCATCACGATGATGCCGGAGCGCTCGTCGATGATGATTTTTGCCGCGATGTCCGGCTCGATCTGCAACTGTTCGATCTCGGTCAGAAGCGCGACGACGTTGCCCCTGAATTCCGCCGGGATGGAGAGTTGCACCGTGGACGGATCGATTGGCTCGGCGGTCTTGGTGCCCAGGAAATCGTTCACTGCGGCGGCTATGCGCTTGGCGGTCGTGAAATCGGCATTGCGCAGCGCCAGCCGAACGTTCGGCATTTTGTTCAGCGCGAACTCGATCTCACGTTCGACGATGGCGCCGTTGGCGATGCGGCCGTTGGTCGGCACCCCCTTGGTGACGCTGGCGGCAGCGCCTTCCGCGGAAAAGCCGCCGATCGCGAGCGAGCCCTGCGCCACCGAATAGACATTGCCGTCGGCGCCGAGCAGCGGCGTGACGAGCAGTGTTCCGCCCTGAAGACTTTTGGCGTCGCCCATGGCCGACACCGTGACGTCCATGCGGGTACCCTGAGTGGCGAAGGCCGGCAGGTTGCCGGTCACCATCACAGCGGCGACGTTGCCGGTGCGGATGGTGGCGCCGCGGATGTTGACGCCCATGCGTTCCAGCATCGCCTGCAGCGACTGCTTGGTGAAGGGAATGTTGTTGAGGGTATCGCCGGTGCCGTTGAGGCCGACCACGAGGCCGTAGCCGATCAACTGGTTTTGCCGCACGCCTTCGATGTTTGCGAGATCCTTGATCCTCGAGGTCGCGTGCGCGGGCGTGCCCAGCGGCGCCAGCGCGACAAGCGCCGCGACGGCGATCCGGACAATCCTTGAAATACCAACGCCAGGCATCCTCTGCTCCCCGCTGAGGCTTCGGTCCGGCTGGCCGCCACTCCCATGACGGTCATCCGCCGTTAACTATGCGAGGTTCGTGCCATCGCGACACTTGGAATATGGCATTGATATCGTTGGAAGATCGGTGCGGTTGGTCAAGCGGCGCAAGGTGGAGGCGGCGGCGAAGTTGCCGTTATCGGCAGTTTTTGCCGAGCGTTCACGCTTCGTTAACCATAACGGTCCACGGTTCCGGTGTCGGCATCATTTGTGGCGTGACACTCCGTCCGGCGGCGGTCAGGCTCCCGGGCCGGTGTGACGCGGTTCGTTACCATCACAACCTGGTGAACATGCGATGCGAATTTATGGACCGAACGGAACGACGCAGGCGCCGCAGACTGCGACCGCGCGGCGGACAGGTGGAAGCGAATTTTCCCTGCCGGACCTGACCGCGACCACGGAAAACCGCGCCACCACGGCGCCGAAGGCCACCGCAACCATCGATGCGCTGCTGGCGTTGCAGGGCGTCGAGGAGGATCCGGTGGAGCGGCGCAAGCGCTCGGTGCAGCGGGGCAGGAGCGCGCTCGACGTGCTCGACGATCTCAAGATCGGATTGCTGTCCGGCAACTTCGATTCCTCAACAGTGACGCGGCTGCGCGCTGCCGCCGCCAATCTGAAATCATCCTCGGGCGATGTCGGTCTTGATGCGGTGCTGTCGGAGATCGAACTGCGCGTCGAGGTCGAACTCGCCAAGGCCGGACAATACTGAGAGCAGCAAGACGCAACGGTATGGCCCGGGCCGCAATGGCTGCCAGTCGGTTCTCGCAGGATACCAGACCCCCTACGTTCCCCACGCCTGCTGGGTGCTGTTCGCGGGGTTAGCGCACCGGCCGGTTCCGCTCGGGATCCACCGGTTTTTAGTCCGGGAGGGCGTAAAAGGTCGGAATTCCGACGCCCGGAGCCATCAGAGACACGGTCTTTCGGCGCGGCGATATTGTCTGTCACGAACGGCCGCTATATAAGCTCCGCCGCAGCCGGACCGTCCGGCCACAGCCGAGCCGGCCGGCGCCTTGCACGGACTATGGAATGCATTTGGAAAAGCTGAAGAATTACAGGCCCTCCGAAAAAGAGCCGTTCATGAACGAGCGCCAGCGCGAGTATTTCCGCGCCAAGCTGCTAGCATGGAAGGACGAGATTCTTCGTGAATCGAAGGTCACGCTGCAGACGCTTCAGGAAGAGAACGTCAATCATCCCGATCTCGCGGATCGCGCGTCGTCGGAAACCGACCGGGCCATCGAACTGCGAGCCCGCGACCGGCAGCGCAAGCTAATTTCCAAGATCGATGCCGCCTTGCAGCGGATCGAGGACAACACCTACGGTTATTGCGAGGAAACCGGCGAGCCGATTTCGCTGAAGCGCCTTGAGGCGCGCCCGATCGCGACGCTCTCGGTCGAGGCCCAGGAGCGCCACGAAAAGCGCGAAAAGATTTATCGGGACGAGTAGGAACTTGCGGTCCTGAGAGACGGCTGTCTCGACAGGCCTGCTACCGGAACATCTCCCGCTGCTCATCGGTCAGTCCGGCGAGCACCTGTCTGGCGTGGCTGTAACCCGCCGCAACCATCTCCTCGAAACGACTCCAGTCCAGCAGGCGACCGTCAGGAACGCGCGGCTGGAACAACAGGTCAGTAAACTTTCCCATCGCCCTCTGCTTCGAGAGCGAGGTGATGAAGGACGATCGCAGCATCGTCTCCGGCACACTCGGCAGAGGATAGCGTCGCTTCGCGCGCGGTCTGAGCTTGTCGCGCAGCAGCGCGAGCGTTCCCGGCACACAGTCGATGTCGAATACCTGCTCGCGGTTGACAGAGAGGTCGACGCCGATGATGCGGCCGGCGCCGAGCTGGGCCATCACATCGACCGGAAAATTGTTGAACGTGCTGCCGTCATACATCATGTGTCCGCCGACGAAGACCGGCGGCAGCGCGCCGGGGATCGCGTAACTCGCGCCGACGTTGCGGGTGAGGTCGCCGCGCAGCAGCGTGGCTTCGCGGCCGGTCGAGAAGTCCGATGCCATGGTGAAAAAGGTGGTCCAGCAATCCTCGCTGTCGACGGCGTCCAGGCCGGTGGCGTCGCGCACGGCTTGCGTCATCGCGCTGCGCGTGCGTGCGCCCTTGATCAGCGAAACCAGCGGGATGAAGTTGTAGTCGCCGGTGACGTTACCCATCGGGTGCTCGAGAAACGCCTTGCGGACAGCGGCTTCGACCTCGTCCGCGCTGCGACCGAGCGCCAGCACCAGACCCATGACCGCGCCGATCGAGCTGCCCCCGATCATGTCGACGGGTATGCCAGCCTCTTCCAGTGCCTTGATGACGCCGACATGGGCGAAGCCGCGCGCGCCACCGCCCGACAGCACGAGCCCGATGCCGCGTCCGGAGACGATGCGTGCGATGCGAGCCATGTCGCGGGGTCGTTGCGGGCGAATGTGAAAGTGCCGCGCGGCCGGCCGCGCATCCAGCCATCGTGCCGTGTCGGTTGGAATTGTCGTATCAGCCTTGTGCAGCAGGATCAGCGTCTGCCGTGCAATCGAGATGGGCGCCGCGGAGGAGAGGCATGCCCGCTCGACAGCGGACGGAGCGGGATTGTCGCCGGGATCGGCAAGCAACAGAATCTCGTCGGCATGACGCAGGCAGAATCGGGTCCATGCGGTGTCGTGGCCGTCGGCTGCGAGATACACCGCGCGGCTCCGTGCCTCGATCTCGTCGATATGGTCGGCAAGCGCATCGTGGCGCCGCCCCACCGGGTGAGCCGGGGCGGTGCCAAAGCGTTCGGCGATGTCACCGGCGGTGACCACCGTCACCGGCCTGGCCTGCGCGGCTTGCACGTCGCGCAGGCTTTGCGCGAAATCGGCGGCATCCAACCCGGACGTGATCGGCAGGATGCAGATGTTCACCGGAACCGGCGGCGCCTGGCGTTCGCGCTCGTGGTGGCGAAATCGCCGGATCACGATCCGCATCATCGACGTTTCGATTTCGGGATCCTGCATGATCGCGCGCTCGATCATCGCGCGCGTCACCTTGACCAGCAGGGTATCGCGCACCGCGACAATGGTCGCCGAGCGCGGTTCGCCGGTGAACAGCGCGAGTTCGCCGATGGTTTCACCGCGCCCGATCTCGCTGAGAATTTTTCGAGCGCCCGATTCGGTTTCGGAAAAGGCGTGGAGCCGTCCGGACAGGACGAAGTAGACATCGTCGCTGATGTCACCCTGGCGCAGCAGTGTCGCACCAGAGGCGAGATCGACATATTCGGCCTCGGACTGGATGGTACACAGGATCCCGGCGTTGTCGGACGCGAAGTAGTTGCGAAGTACGGTCTGGAGCAGCGCCTCGCGTTGCTGAAGATCGGGATCGGGTTTCGGCGTCAAACCGCAACTCCTTGCGACAAGATACTTTCGCGAACTCAAGCCGACCAAGCATAGTTCAGAAAGCCGGTAGATGAACGAAATTCTTGCCGCGGCCTAGACTCATCACCGCATGGGATGACGATTCAATCGAACCACATCCTGATCCTGGAGCTGGGTGTGACGCCGAGGTGATTAGACGTGGAGAGCCGGTTTCACTTACCGCCCGACCCTGCCGGGAAATCCGGGCGCGATGGGGCTGTCGCCACTCAGACCGCTCGGCACCGCGCCGGTGCCGATGGTTCCAGGCCGCGATGTGTTCGGCACGCCCGGTTGATTGACCACGCTGGTATTGAGGGGCGGTGACGGCGTTGGCGCGATGACGGGCGCGGATGGCATTTGGCTCAATGTGTGGACTTTGCGGTGGCGGGCCTGTGCCGCGTCCAACATCCCGGTCAGGCAGACGGCAATGACAAGCAGGATGCGGATGGTGAGGGTCATTGGACGCTCCGGTCGTCTTCAGTGCGGAATACTACGCATATATATCGATCCAAGTCGCGCCGGGCAGACCGGGTTTCATTAAATTTCGTTGATTGTCCCCTCGAACGAACGATGCCTGATCTGCTTTCCGCAAATAGACACGGCCTCCGGCAGGGGAGCCGCCGGAGGCCGCAATGCCGGACGATGCATGGCATCGCCGGGTCGTCACCGCCTCACGCCCGAGTTCGCGAGACGGCGGGGAGCTGGGTAAAGAGCTAGAACGGCAGCAGCACGTCCATCACCTGTTGACCGTAGCGCGGTTGTTGGACGTCGCTGATCTGGCCGCGGCCGCCGTAGGAGATGCGGGCCTGCGCGATCTTGCTGGAGTCGATGGTGTTGTCGCTCTGGATATCTTCGGGCCGCACGATGCCTGCGACGATCAATTCGCGGATTTCAAGATTGACGCGGATTTCCTGCTTGCCTTCCACCACGAGGTTGCCGTTCGGCAGCACCTGGGTAACGACGGCGGCGACGCTGGTCTGCAGGTTCTCCTGCCGTTGCACCGACCCCTTGCCGTCGCTCGAGGCGGTGGAGTCGGCGGTCAGAATGCGGCCCGGCAGTATCGAGGTCTTTAAATTGCCGATGGTCTTGCTGCCAATGAAATCGGTGATGCCGGAGTCTTCCTTGTTGGTACGGCTGCGCTGGGTCTCGTTGGCGATGTTGGCCTTGTCTGTGAAGTTCACGGTGACGGTCAGGAGGTCGCCGACCCGCGCGGCGCGCTGATCCTTGAAGAATGCACGCGAGCCATTCCGCCACAGCGAGTTGGCGTTGTAGGACGCCAATTCCGGCTTCGGCATCGGCATCTGCACGGGCTTGTAGCCGGGCTGCGTCGTCGGATTGTCGATCGCGGTCAGTTTGGGTGACTCACCAATCTGCGAAAGGCGATCGATGGACGAGCAACCGCTGGCAAGGCCGGCAGCCGCCAACAGCGAGCCGGTCAGAACGATGCGGTTGATGTTCGTGGACTTCAACATGAACGTTACTCGGATTTTGGAGATACAGGCACGCTGTCGCTGATGGAGTCTGGAGATGATGCAGCGGCCATTGCCGGCGCTTCGGTAACCGGCGCGGCGCTCGCCAGCCTGTGCGGGGCGATCAGCGCGGCCGGAGAAATCGACACCTGGCCGCGCCCGACCACCACACCGGATACCGTGCGTTTCGATTGCAGGTTGAGAACGCTGACGATGTCGCCTTCGGTGCCGGCCTCAGTCGCCTTGCCGCGCACGGTGAGATAGATTCCCGCGGCCTGGTAGATCAGGGTCACGGCCTGGTCGCGTTGCACTAGATCCGGTTTGGTCAGGTCGGCGCCGTGCAGCGCCTGACCCGCGCGCATTTGCCGACGCGTTTGCATCCCGATGACATGGTCGCGGCCTGCGGCGTCGTTGCGCAGCTCGGTCTTCGGACGGCGCTCTATCACCACATCGGAGAATTTCAGCAGCGTGTTGCGCTCGACGTCGCGGGCCAGCACCGCGGCCTCGACGGTCTCGATCGCGGTACCGGTGAAGCGCAGGCGAGCCGGCGCGGCGCCGGAGTCGTTGCCTACTTCGAGCGTGACGTCGAAGCGTCCGTTGCGCGGATCGAACCGGGTCACGACCGGTTTGATGGCTCCGTCGTTCGTTGCATCGAGATGAACTGTCCGAAGCTCAGTGTCGAAGGTCAGCGACAGATCCTTTGCGTCGCCGAGCCCGTTGCGGTGCTCTAGCGCGACGGCGATCTGCAGTTCGATATCGTCGGCATCGAGGGTGCGCGCGAGCCGCGTCACGGCGACGTTGTGGATGCCGTGAGTATCGACTCCGATCACCTGATGCGCGCGGAGAGCGTCGAGCACCTGGGTAGCCGGCAGGGTGCCGGTAGTGCCGGGATCGGGCGCGCGGTAGATCGCGATCTGTGCAGCGGCGCCGGCGTTATCGATGACGTCGCCGATCCGCACCACCTCGCCCGTGATGTTGACGTTGGCGCGCAGCAGAGGGACCGGAATTGCGGCCGCTGTCTGGATCGCATTCGCCATGACTAGGGGCGGAACCGCGTCGTTTGCGGCCAGCGCCGGAGCGGACACTGCCAGCAGCACGACGGCGACGAGGACGGAGCGGGCGGCCATGCTCAAGCTCCTTACCGGAACAGCGCGGATGCGGATTGCAGCATCTGATCGGCGGCGCTGATGACCTTGGCGTTCATCTCGTAGGCGCGCTGCGCTGCGATCAGGTCGGAGATTTCGGAGACCACCTCGACGTTGGCCTGTTCGAGGTTGCTCTGCTGCATGTCGCCGTAACCGTCGATGTTGGCGACGCCGTCCTGCGGCGGCCCGGAGGCGGGCGTCTCGGTGAAGTTGTTGTCGCCGACCGGCTGCAAGCCGGCCTTGTTGACGAAGCGGGTCAGGCCGATCTGGCCGAGCACCGTCGGCGTCGTCGAGCCCGGCAGCGTTACCGAAACCTGGCCTTGGGCGTTGATGGTGATGCCGGACGAGTTTTGCGGGATCGTGATCGTCGGCTGCACCGGATTGCCCTGCGCGTTGACGATGCGGCCCTGGTTGTCCATCTGGAACGTGCCGTCGCGGGTATACTGATAGGTGCCGTCCGGCATCTGGATCTTGAAGAAGCCTTCGCCGCGGATGGCGATGTCGAGATCGTTGCCGGTCATGGACAGCGTGCCCTGACTCATCAATCGTGGCGTGCCGACGGTCTTGACGCCGCCGCCGAGATCGATGCCAACCGGCAGGATGGTGCCTTGATCCGAGGCCTGCGCGCCGACGCGGCGGACGTGGTCGTAGATCAGGTCCTGAAACGCGGCCCGCTGTTTCTTGTAGCCGGTGGTGCGCAGGTTCGCGATGTTGTTGGAGATGACCTGGACGTTCAGCTCCTGAGCCGCCATTCCGGTTGCTGCCGTATAAAGAGCACGCATAATCTGGTTTCCTTATGCCGGAACGTCGGCGAGTTTTTCGATGGCCGATCTTTGCAGGTCGCTTTGCTGTTGCAGCAGGGTAGCCATCTGCGTGTAGGCGCGGGACACCTCGACCATGCGGCTCATCTCGGTCACTGCGCTGACGTTGGAGCGCTCGATGAAGCCCTGGCGGACACGCGCGGTGGTGTCAGGCTGGGCGGTGTTGCCTTCGCCCGCGGCGTAGAGGTTGGAGCCCTCTTTGAGCAGCTTCTGCGCCTGCGTGAAGGAGACCAGCCGCAGCTTGCCGCGGATCGAGTCGGCCGCGTTGTTGGTGCCCTCGATCACGGTCACGGTGCCGTCGTCGGAGATCGCGATGTCGTGGTCGGTCTGCTGGAATGTGATCGGCCCGTTGGAGCCGAGCACTGGATTGCCTGCGGCCGTCACCAGTTGTCCCTGTGGATTGATCTGCAGCCCGCCGTCGCGGGTGTAGCGCTCACCGGCTGCTGTCTGAACCACCAGGAACGCCTTGCCGTCGATGGCGACATCGAGCGGGCTCTTCGTCTGCTCGGTCGAGCCGCCAGCGAAATCGTGAAAGCTGGCGCGGTCCTGGACGAAGCTCAGGCGGCGGTCGCCGCCGACGAAGTTGTCTTCGTGCGCGCCCGGCATCAGGTATTCTTCGAACAGCGAGCGGTCGGCCTTGTAGCCGTTGGTGTTGACGTTCGCGACGTTGTTCGCAACGACATCCATCTGCCGTTCGAGCATCATCTGCCGCGACAGTCCGATGAGGAGCGTATTCTCCATCGGTGGTTCTCCCCTTGAGGACCCGCGTTAAGCCCTCCCAGGCCGTTGGCGGATCGTTTCGAACCTCGAGCTCTCCCAAGCATGCGGTTCGCTTAAGGGAATAGCGAAAGCCGTGCCAAGTCAGAAAAACATGACTTTACAATTAGTTATAAAAAAGCATGAGGCGGGGGAGGGCGGCAATAAGGTCTTGTTGACCATACTGACCCGGCAAAATCTTCCTAGCGTATGGTTAAAGAAAGAAACCATTAACCATTGCGAACCTAGTGTTAATGCGAACGGGGCGCGTGTGCGCCGGGCGCATGTGTTTTGCGTATCTGGCCTGCTCGGCGGCATCGGACCGACCTGTTGACGGGCGAACTGACGATGGCAGAGAGCGATCAGACCGAGAAAGCGGCAGCCGAGGGCGACGCGGCGCCTGCTTCCAAGAAGAAGAAATTGATTCTGATCGTCGCGGCCGTCGCGGTGCTTTGTCTGGTCGGCGGTGGCGGCACCTGGTTCTTCTTCTTCCGCCATCACGGCGATGAAAGCCATGCGGAAGCCCCGCCGCCCAAGCCGCCGGCCTTCGTCGAAGTCCCGGACATGCTGGTCAACCTGGTCGGGGCGCCGGGCGAGCGGGTGCAATATCTCAAGGTGAAGGTTGTTCTCGAGGTCAAGGACGAGCCGCAGGTCGAGAAGATCAAGCCCGCGCTGCCGCGGGTCACCGATCTCTTTCAGACCTATATGCGCGAGCTACGCCCCAGCGATCTCAATGGTTCGGCCGGGCTGTTTCGCCTGAAGGAAGAACTGACCAAGCGGGTCAACACGGTGATCTCGCCCAGTCATGTCAATGCCGTGCTGTTCAAGGAAGTCGTCATTCAGTGACGGCGTAGGGCGCTGGGGATCTCGGTCATGGCGGGCGATAACGATCAGTTAGACCAGGATGCGATCGCAGCGCAGTGGGAGGCCTCGCTCGGCTCTGAGGATCCCGAGGAGGCCGCGAAATCCGCTGCCGCCAATGAGCTCACGGAGACGATGGCGGAACAGTGGGCCGCCATGGTTGACGACGGCAGCCGTAATTTCGGCAGCGCCAAGAACGGCGGCGAACGGGTCCTGTCGCAGGAGGAAATCGACAGCCTGCTCGGCTTTAGCGTCGGCGAGATCAACGTCGACGACAATTCCGGCATCCGGGCGATCATCGACTCGGCGATGGTGTCTTATGAGCGCCTGCCGATGCTGGAGATCGTGTTCGACCGCCTGGTGCGGCTGATGACGACATCCTTGCGCAATTTCACCTCCGACAACGTCGAGGTCTCTCTCGACCGCATCACCTCAGTCCGCTTCGGCGACTACATGAACTCGATTCCCTTGCCGGCGGTGCTGAGCGTATTCAAGGCCGAGGAGTGGGAAAACTTCGGGCTGGCGATGGTCGATTCCAGCCTGATCTATTCCATGATCGACGTGCTGCTCGGCGGCCGTCGCGGCCAGACTTCGCTCCGGATCGAAGGCCGGCCATACACGACGATCGAAACCAATCTTGTGAAGCGGCTGGTGGAGGTCGTGCTGGCCGACGCCGAGCAGGCGTTCCGGCCGCTGTCGCCGGTGTCGTTCTCGATCGACCGGCTTGAGACCAATCCGCGTTTTGCGGCGATCACCCGCCCGGCCAATGCCGCGATCCTGGTCCGCTTGCGCATCGATATGGAAGACCGCGGCGGCTACATCGAACTGCTGCTTCCCTATGCCACCATCGAACCGATCCGCAACGTGCTGTTGCAGATGTTCATGGGTGAAAAGTTCGGCCGCGACCCGATCTGGGAGAGCCACCTCGCCACCGAGATCGCACAGGCGCAGATCGCCGTTGACGCAGTGCTGTACGAGGCGGAAATCCCGCTCAAGCAGCTCATGACCCTGAAGGTCGGCGACACGCTGCCGCTGGAGATGCGCCCCGATGCGTCGGTGGCGGTGCGGTGCGGCAACGTCACGCTGACCGAAGGCCGCATGGGACGCGTCGGCGATCGCGTCGCCATTCGCGTGTCGAAGCATTTGCGCAAACCGAACACGACCTTCGCCATGTTCGAGAGAGCGGACGAACAGACCAAGATGATGGAGGCCCCATGAACCACTCTTTCGGACTAGTGATCGAGAGCCTTGTCGCGGTTCTCCTCGTCTTGACAATTGGTTACTGCATGCTGCTGAACAAGCGGCTGAAGCGGCTGAGGGCGGATGAACAGTCGCTGAAGGCGACCATCGGCGAACTGATTACCGCGACGGAGATCGCCGAGCGCGCCATTGGCGGCCTGAAGCACACCGTTCGCGACGTCAACGACAATCTCGGCAACCAGATTGTCTCGGCGACCGAGTTGTCGCGACAGCTCGCGAAGCAACTGGCGGAGGGTGATGCGCTTATGCGACGGCTGTCGCGGATCGCGCTCGCGGCGCGTCCGGCGACGGCCCCGGAACCAGAGGCCGCGCCGAGTGATGCGCGCTCGGTCGCAGCCGCGGCGCGTGCCTTTTCCGAACGCAGAAGGGCAAGCGGCCTCGCTGCATGAACGCTTTCAGGGACATCCGGGTCATTCCCGTCGTAGTGGTCGCGATCTTCGGCCTCGCGGTGCTTAAGGTCGCGGGACTGGTGGTCGACGGCGGCTACGTCTTCGATGACCAGCCCAGTTCCACCCGGCGGTCATGGGCGCAGGACAACCTGAATTTCCCGAGCGGAAGGACTTTCGATAGGGCCGACATCACCGGATCGGTCGAGGCGAAGAAAGAAGAATCGAAGAAGGACGACGCCAAGAAGGATGAGCCGAAGAAGGAGGAACCCAAGCCGGCGGTCGGCACGCCGGGAGCGGCGAAGGCGGGCGTTATCACCATCCCGGAGCAGGGGCAGTCGGTGTCGCCTTCCGAGCGCGCGATCCTCGAGCGGCTTCAGAGCCGGCGCCAGGAACTCGAAGCACGTGCACGAGAAATCGACATTCGCGAGAGCCTTTTGAAGTCTGCTGAAAAGCGCATCGAGGGCCGCGTCGAGGAGATGAAGGGGATCGAGTCACGCATCGCGACCGCGACCGAGCAGAAGGGCGAGGCCGAGGCCGCCCGCTTCAAGGGGCTCGTGACGATGTACGAGAACATGAAGCCGAAAGATGCCGCCAAGGTGTTCGACCGCCTGGAAATGCCGGTGCTGTTCGAGATCGCCTCGAAGATCGCGCCGCGCAAGATGTCGGACATTCTCGGCCAGATGTCGCCCCAGGCGGCTGAACGGCTGACGGTCGAACTGGCACGCCGTGCCAGCGGCGACACCGCCACCGCGGCTGGCGATCTTCCGAAGATCGAGGGGAAGCCGACGCCGCAGGCTCGCAATTAATATCCTTGTTTAATAGCCCCTTAATTTCACAATTCTAGAGTCCGATCTGATCGGCGTTCAGCCGCCGGTCACGAGCTTTGAGTCGAGAGACGATCTGGAATGGCGCGGACGACTGCCGCTGAATGTTGGTCGCAAGCGCGCGCCCGCGCGCGGCGGCTTTGGCGCGGCCGCATTCCGGCGCTCGCAACCGCGTTGCTGCTGCTCGTCGTGGCGTTTCCCGATGCAAGCTGTGCGCAAGCCGTCAGGGGCGAGGCGAGCTTCACGGGCGCGAAAGGTTTTGCCCGGCTCGTGCTTAAGCTTGACGACGACGTCGAATCCGAAGTGACGGTTGCGGGCAGCATCCTTGTGATCCGTTTCAAGCGCCCGGTCGATATTCCCGTCGACAGGCTGTCGGACGCGGTGCCGGACTATGTCGGCTCGGCGCGCCGCGATCCCGACGGCTCGGCCATTCGCCTCGCGCTGGCGCGCAAGGTCACCATCAACACGATGACGGCGGGCGAGCGCGTATTCATCGATCTGATGCCCGATAACTGGAAGGGGCCGCCACCGGGTCTGCCGCAGGAGGTGGTACGCGAGTTGGCGGAACGTGCCCGCGCCGCCGAGCGCGCCTTGCGCGAACAGCGCACCCTGGAAGCGGCGAAGAAGCGTCCGCCGGTTCGCGTGCGCGCTTCGGTACAGCCGACCTTTGTGCGCTACGTTCTCGAACTGCCGGACGGCGCCGGCGTATCTTCCACCCTCAACGAGCAGAGGCTCGCGCTGCTGTTCAAGCCGGCGCTGACTTTCGATCTCGCGGACGCGAAACTGGTGGCGCCTGCCAACGTCGCCTCGATCGCGCAGAAGGTCGAGGGCGACGGCTCGCGGATCGACATAAAACTGATCGGCGATGTCGATGTGCATTCGTTCCGTGAGGAGAAGAATTACATCGTCGATATCGGCTTCCATCAGGACGGCAAACTCGTTCTGCCGCCGCTCGCGTCGTCCGAAGCGGAGCCGGCAAAAGCGGAGGCGAGGAAGCAAGCCGACGCCGCTGCCGCGCCCAGAAGGTCCGCCGAGATTCCACAGCCGACCTCCGAGACGATTGCCGAGCAGGCCGGACTGACGATCAAGCCCGCAGCATCCGACGGCAAATTGCCTGACGGCAAATCGGCGCCGGCTGCGACAACGCCCGAACCGGCGCCGGCCATCACCGCACCCGTCGCGGCCGATCAGCCTGTGTCCGAATCCGTGGCCGAAAAGCCGGCCGCCGCCGAAGCACCGCCGGCGCTAATGCCACCGGAGGCGGTCGCTTCCGAGAACCGGCCCTCTGAGAAAAGTCCAGCAAAGGAAACTGCTGTAAAAGAAACTCCCGCCAAGGACCCGCCGCCAGAGGCCGTTGCGTCAAAGCCCGAAGTCGCTCCGGCGCAACCACACGATAGCGCGCCGAATGATGCCGTAACCCTCAACGCGGTACGGCGCAGCGACGGCCTGCGCCTGACATTCGATTTCGCCGGTCCGACGCCGGCCGCGCTGTTTCGGCGCGGCAATACGGTGTGGCTGGTATTCGACTCGGAGAAACCGATCGACGTCGGTGTGATCCGGAAGGAGGGCGGATCGCTCATCACGGATATCGACCGCCGCCCTGTGGACAACGGACAGGCGATCCGCATCCGCCTGACCCGTCCGCAACTCGCCTCGCTGTCGGTCGGCGATTCCGACGGTTCCGCGCCTATCCTGCCGGGCCGGCGCTGGATGGTAACGTTCGCCGATGCCGTGCAGAACCCGTCGCGTGCGCTGACCGCGCAGCGGAATGTCGTCGACCGCATGCATGCGAGCGTTACCGTACCGCTCGCTGGCCCCGGCAGGCTGCACCGGATCATCGATCCCGACTCGGGCGATGCCCTGATGGTCGTCACCGCGCTTCCGCCGGCGCAGGGTATTGTCAGGCATCAGGAATTCGTGGAGTTCTCGCTGCGCGAGTCGACCCATGGCGTGGTGGTTGAGCCGAAGTCCGACGATATTGCTGTTGAGATCGCGCCCGACAAGGTCATGGTGACACGGCCCGGCGGTCTCACTTTGTCGGCGGCCAATGTTGGGCCAGAGCGCGCGGTGACCGCGGCGCGGCCGATCTTCGATGCCGAGGAGTGGCAGAAGGACAGCAAGGCGGATTTCCTCCAGCGGCTCGACGAGTTGGTCGACACGGCGTCGACTGCTGGTAACGACGAGGCGCGGACCGCGGCGCGGATTGATCTCGCCCGATTCTACATGGCGCACGGCTTCCATCACGAAGCCAAGGCTGTTCTTGACCTCGCGCTGTCCGAACAGAATCCCGGACAGGAGGACCCGGTTCTGCTGATCGTTCACTCGGTTGCGAGTTCGCTGACGAATTACACGGCGGCGGCGATGCGGGATCTCGCCAATCCGGCGATTGGCGCCAACTACGATTCCCAGCTCTGGAAAGCGCTCGCGCTCGCGCGGCAGCACAAGTGGGCCGAGGCGCGCGAGAAATTCAAGAACGCCCAGTTCGCCCTCTCCGCGTTACCGATCGGCCTGCAGCGCCCGATCGTCGCCGAAGCGATGCGGGCGTCGCTCGAGGTCGGCGATTATTCCGGCGCCGCGGCACGCAGCGGTGACCTCGATACCATCGGCGTTTCCGACGAGATGAAGCCCGACGTTACGGTCATGCGCGGACGGCTGTCGGAAGCGCTGGGGCGCGACAAGGATGCGCTTGCCCAATACCGGGAGGTGATGGCCTCTTCGGACCGCGAAGCCGCGGCGGAAGCGCAGATTCACGACATCGCGCTGCGGCAGAAGCGCAACGAGATCAAACCGGAGGAGGCGTTGCGCGATCTCGAAACGCTGTCGGTGATGTGGCGCGGCGATGGGCTGGAGGTGCAGACGCTGAAAATGCTGATGGCGCTCTATATCGACGCCGGCCGCTATGCCGAAGCGCTGGCGGTCTCAAGGACCGCCACCAAGCTGGAACCGGACTCCGCGGCGTCGCGCCAAATTCAAGATAATGCGTCGGCGCTGTTCGCCCAGCTCTTCCTCACCTCCAAAGGCGACAATCTTCCGCCGGTCGATACGCTGGCGATGTTCTACGATTATCGCGATCTGACGCCGATCGGGCGCCGCGGCGACGAAATGATCCGCCGGCTCGCCGATCGCCTGGTCGGTGTCGATCTGCTCGATCAGGCAGGCGACCTTCTGCAATATCAGGTCGATCATCGGCTGGAGGGCGCGGCGCGCGCGCAGGTAGCCGCACGGCTTGCGATGGTCTATCTGATGAACCGCAAGCCGGACCGTGCGATCGCCGCGCTTCGTACGACGCGGATCGCCGACCTTGCGGGCGAACTGCGCCAGCAACGATTACTGCTCGAAGCGCGCGCGCAGAGCGATATCGGCCGCCGCGATCTCGCCCTCGACATCATCTCCAATCTCACCGGACGCGAGGCGATCCGCCTGCGGTCGGATATCTATTGGGCGTCACGGCGCTGGCGCGATGCGTCCGAACAGATCGAGCTCTATTACGGCGACCGCTGGCACGATTTCACGCCGCTGACCTCGAATGAGAAGAGCGACATCATCCGCGCCGTGATCGGCTATGCGCTCGCCGAGGATGCGCTGGGGCTTGCGCGCTTCCGCGAAAAATATGCGCCGCTGATGAGTGGCACCGCCGATAAGCTCGCATTCGATATCGCGAGCAAGCCGGCCTCGGACAACAGCGCCGAGTTCGAGCAGATTGCCAGGATGGCGGCTAAGGTCGATACGCTCGACGGCTTCCTGCGCGAGATGAAAACGCGGTTTCCCGACATGACGGCGAGGGCGCCGCTGCCGCCGGAAACGGCGAAGACCGATCCGTCTCCCACAGGCGCGCTGCCGCAGATCGTGGGACTAAAGCAGGTCGAGGCATCGCGCGGACGGGATTAGGCGGCGGCCCGGGCCGCGTCTCCGTTTAGAGCCTTTTCGCTCCTGATCGAGTTAGAAGCGAGGCTCTATAATTTTGAATTGACGCGTTTTCTTCACGCGAACCGGTACCCACTTCGCTCGAAAACGCTCCTAAGTCCCGTAGCTCTGCACCAGGCTGCCCGCCACCAGCGACCAGCCGTCGACCAGCACGAAGAAGATCAGCTTGAACGGCAGCGACACCACGACCGGCGGCAGCATCATCATGCCCATCGACATCAAAACCGACGCCACCACGAGATCGATGATGAGGAACGGCAGGAACAGCAGGAATCCGATTTCGAAGGCGCGCTTCAGTTCCGAGATCATGAAGGCCGGCATCAGGATGCGCAGCGACAGGTCCGCGGGGGTCGCCGGCGGCGGCTCACCGGACAGGTCCATGAACAGCTTGAGGTCCTTCTCGCGCACGTTCTTCTGCATGAAGCCGCGCAGCGGAACGGAAGCGCGTTGCAGCGCGTCCTCGACGGTGATCTGGTTGGCGATCAGCGGCTTGATGCCGTCGTCGTAGGATTTCTGCAGCACCGGTCCCATCACGAAGGCGGTGAGGAACATCGCGAGTGCGATGATGACGGAGTTGGGTGGGGCGGTCGCGGTGCCGAGTGCGGTGCGCAACAGCGACAGCACCACCACGATGCGTGTGAACGACGTCATCATGATCAAAATCGACGGCGCGATCGACAGCACCGTGAGCAGGGCGATCAACTGGATCGCGCGCTCGGTCACGCCGCCATTGCCGGCGCCGCCGAGGTTGATGCTGATGTCCTGCGCAAACACCGGATCCGCGAGCGATCCGGCGGCTATCAGAACGAGAAGGAATAAAACTCTACGCGGGTGGGCTGCCGGCCTCACGAAGGCGACTTCGGGCGTCCGAGCAGGGACGCCATCTCGTCTTCAAGGTGCTCAAACCCGGATTTCGGAGCGGGCGGTGGGACTGGCGGCGCCACCGACGGCTCGTTGCGTGGTGCGGGGGCAGCCGAAATTTCACCGCTCCGCGGACGGGACGGTGGCTCGGGAACGACTGGCGGCGCGGTTGCTGCGGGCTTGCCGTCGTTGGCCGGACGCCGGAGCGCGGCTTCGAGACGTTGCGCCATCTCCGCGAGATTTTGATCTGCGTTGGACATGGAAGGCGGTGGCGCAGCAGGCGTCGGTATTGGTGGCGGGGACGCTGGCCGCTCGGCCGTGCGCGGAGGCGATGCGAGCCCCGGCTCGGCCGGACGAACGGGTGGTCTTGGTGGCATTGCGGGCTCGCTGCGCGCCGGACGGGCGCCGCGAATGTCGGTCCGGCTCATGGGTTCGGGCGTGAAGCCCGACAAAGGATCGCCGCGACGCTCAGCGGCGGCCGGACGGCGCGTGGCATCGGGGAAGGGAGGGCGGATCGGTCGCGGCGGCTCCGGCATCTCAGGTTCGGGATGATCGAGCGGATCAGAACGCGTGCCGTCGGACTCCGTCCAGCCGGTTTCGGCCAGTGGCGGCATGCGCGGCAACGACGCCTCGCTGCCGGATGGAGGACGTTGCGGGATCTGATCGCGTCCCGGCGCGGCGCGGACGATATTGGACTCCACGACGATGTCGGACGGGCCGCCGATCATCAGCAGATGTTCGACGTTGTCGCGGCGCACCAGGACCAGCCGCCGGCGTCCGTCGACGGCGGCGGCGTCGATCACCGCCAGACGCGGCATCCGTCCGCGATTGGCGTTGGTGCCGAGACGGTTTCCGGCAAATCGTCGCACCAGCCAGGCGGTCCCGGCGATCAGCGCCAGGACCACAATGAATGCGATGACGAATGTGACTGGTTGCTGCATGCTGTGTCCCTGACAGAGAACGCCTTTATATCAGCTTCGGGTCGTCGAATGCCTTCCGGCACCCTCCCACGACGACCGAGCCTTGGCCCAATCTGTTAACCCCGTCCGGCAAAAGCTGCCGCTGACATCCTTAATAACCTATGAATCGACCAGACCAAAACAACTTCTGAGCATCAGACGTTCCGGTTAATGCAGTTGGTTAACGCAGCATTCGTGGCAGAAATGCGCTCAGCTCGGGATTCGAGGACGTCAGGACCCCGAGAGGCGCCGCTCACGTCCGATCGCGCCGCCTTGCGGTTCTTAACCGGCTGTTAACCATAAAGGCGGCAAATTCTGCCTACCTCGGCGGCGCGTCGTCCCGAGGCCGGAGCGGAGACCCGCCGTGCCCATCAACGATATTTCCGCGCTGGCGGCTCTGCGCACCCGGATGCAGTGGCATCAGGAGCGCCAGCGCGTTCTCGCCGAAAACATCTCCAACTCCGATACGCCGAACTTCAAGCCGCGCGATCTCGTTGAACCGAAGTTCGACGCGCGTGGCGGCAATGCCTCGGGCGGCGCGGCGCTGGCGATGGTGCACACCACGTCGGGCCAGAATATCGCGGGCTCGGGCCCGGCTTCGCAATTCGACCAGAATCGCCATGCCGGCTTTCAGACTCGTCCTGCAGGCAACGCGGTCAATCTCGAAGATCAGATGCTCAAGGTCTCGGCCAACCAGATGGACTACGCCGCCGCCACCTCGCTCTACAGCCGCAGCCTGCGCCTGCTGAAGATGGCGGTCGGCAAGGCGTGACGCAGAGCTGAACAGGAGGAGACCGCATCATGGCAGACAACGGCGCCGACTTCATGCGATCGATGAGTATCGCGACTTCCGGTCTGCGGGCGCAGGCCGGGCGGATGCGGGTGATCTCGGAAAACATCGCCAACGCCGACTCCACCGCGCAGACATCGGGCGGCGAGCCTTACCGCCGTAAAGTGCCATCCTTTTCATCGGCCCTCGATCGTGCGCTCGATGCGAAAGTGGTGACGCTCGGTCGAGTGAAGCCCGACATGTCGTCGTTCCGCGTCAAGTACGAGCCGAGCAATCCTGCCGCCGACGCCAGCGGCAATGTCAAATATCCCAACGTCAATTCGCTGGTCGAAATGACGGACATGCGCGAGGCACAGCGGTCCTACGAGGCCAACGTCAACATCATCAGCGCAACGCGCCGGATGATCCAGCGCACGCTCGATATCCTCAAGTCCTGATCGGAGACCTGACCCATGGCATCACCCACAGTTGCAGCAAATGCCTATGCGAGCCTTGCGAAGATAATGGATTCCGGCGTGGCCGCCGGCAAGACGCCGGAGGGCGACGGCCCGTCGTTCAGCGCGGTGCTCAAAGATGCACTCGGCAGCGTGTTGGAGTCGGGGCGGAAGTCCGATGCGCAGACGGTGGCAATGGCTTCGGGCAAGGCCAATGTGATGGATGTGGTGACGGCCGTGGCCGATACAGACGTCGCGGTGTCGACGCTGGTGTCGGTGCGTGACCGCGTCATCCAGTCCTACGAGGATATCATGAGAATGCCGATCTGAATTTAATTGCCGTCATTCCGGGGCGCGAGCCTCTTGCGAGCGAGCCCGGAATCCATAACCACCAACCGGGCTTATAGATTCCGGACAGCCGCTACGCGGCTTCCGGAATGACAAAGTGAAAGTGAAAAAGTAATGACCGGCGCTGAAACACTGGATGTCGCGCGCGACGCGATCTGGACTATCGTTCTGGTCTCAGGACCGCTGCTGGCCGTCGGCCTGATCGTCGGCGTCGCCATTTCACTGATACAGGCATTGACGCAGATTCAGGAGCAGACGCTGGTCTTCGTGCCGAAGATTCTGGCGATCTTCGTGACGCTGGTGCTGGCGCTGCCTTTCATGGCCGACGCGCTACACAGCGAAATGATGCGGATTTCATCGCGAATCATTGGCGGCTGATGCACTCCACCGGCAGGTTGTATTTGCTGGTGGTCCTCCGATTCTAACCTTTCGCAAGGATGCTGAAGCGGGACGTGAATGCTAGAATCGTACTACTAGTGTGGTGGTTCGGAAGTTCGCTTCATTGCCCAATCGAGTCCGTCAAGCGAACTTCCGAACCTAAACCACACTAGAATCATAAAGTTCTAGTGTCCCTTTGATTCCGAAGTTCGCATCAAAGGTTGCCGCAAGGGTATGCGAACTTCGGAATCGGGACACTAGGGCACCATGCGCATTGATGTCTCGCTTCTGCCCGCCCTTGGCGCCGCCTTCATGCTGGTGTTTGCCCGCATCGGCGCGATGGTGATGCTGTTGCCGGGATTCGGCGAGGTCTTCATTCCAGTGAGGACGAAGCTCGCCATCGCCCTGCTTCTGACCCTCATCATTCTGCCGCTGCACCGTGCCGCCTATCACGTCGACATGCAGTCGATCGCACCGCTAGCGGTGTTGATGGTGCATGAGATCATCATCGGCGTGGTGCTGGGCGCCACCGCGCGCGTCACGCTTGCAGCCTTGCAGGTCGCGGGCTCGATCATCGCACAGCAGCTCGGACTTGGATTCGTCACATCGGTCGATCCGACCCAAGGCCAGCAAGGCGCGCTGATGGGCAACTTTCTGACCCTTCTGGGCATCGCGCTGCTGTTCGCCACCGACACGCACTATCTGGTCATTGCCGCGCTGAACGACAGCTACAAGATTTTTTCGCCGGGCGAACTGATGCCAAGCGGCGACGTGGCGGCGCTGGCGACGCGCGCTTTCGCTGCCGCTTTCAAGATCGGCCT
Source organism: Nitrobacter sp. JJSN (assembly GCF_051912485.1). Lineage (GTDB taxonomy): Bacteria > Pseudomonadota > Alphaproteobacteria > Rhizobiales > Xanthobacteraceae > Nitrobacter. The sequence goes on from NZ_CP196822.1 coordinate 871,101, forward strand.
GCAACTGTCGGCGCCGTTTCTGGTGTTCGGGCTGGTCTTCAATATCGGGCTTGGCGTGCTGGCGCGGCTGATGCCGCAGATGCAGGTCTATTTCGTCGGCGTGCCGCTCTCAATCCTCATAGGCTTCTTGATCCTCGCCGCCGTGCTGGCATCCATGATGGGAATCTACATGGATTACCTTATCGGCGTGATGCGCGATCTGACGTCGCTGAACTGAGGGTACCGCGACGATGGCCGACGAGAGCGACGATACCGAGAAGACAGAAGACCCGACGCAAAAGCGCCTCGACGATGCGCTCGAGCGTGGCGACGTCGCCAAGAGCCAGGAGGTCAACACCTGGTTCGTGATCGCCGGTGCGACGCTGGTGCTGTCGACCTTCGCCGGCTCGGTCGGCAGCGGCGTCGAAACGCCGCTGCGTAACCTGCTCGCCAATTCCTGGCAGATCCGGACCGACGGACCCGGCCTTCTGGCGCTGGCCGAGCAGATCGAATACCTCCTCGCCGCCGCGCTCGGCCTGCCGTTGTTGATGCTGGTGCTGGCCGCCATTGCCGGCAATATCATTCAGCATCGCTTCGTCTGGTCGGGGGAAGCGCTCAAGCCAAAGTTCAGCAAGATTTCCGTTGTGTCCGGTGCCAAGCGGATTTTCGGCAAGCAGGCCGCCGCAAACTTCGCCAAGGGGCTTTTCAAGCTGCTGGCGCTCGGCGCGGTCATGATGGCGGTGCTCTGGCCGGAGCGCTCGCGGCTCGACGCCATGGTGCAGTTCGATCCGAGCGCGCTCCTCGCCACCACCACTACCCTGACGCTGCAATTGCTCGGTGCGGTGGTTGCGATGCTCGCGCTGGTCGCGATCGCGGACTACTTCTTCCAGTACCGGCAGTGGTTCGAGCGGCAGAAGATGTCGCTGCGGGAGATGAAGGAAGAGTTCAAGCAGTCGGAAGGCGACCCGCACATCAAGGCCCGGATCAGGCAGTTGCGCCATGCCCGCATGAAGAAACGCATGATGGCGGCGGTGCCCAAGGCCTCGGTGATCATCACCAATCCGACGCACTATTCGGTCGCCTTGTCTTACGAGCGAGGCATGTCGGCGCCGATCTGCGTGGCCAAGGGCATGGACAATATCGCGCTCAAGATCAGGGAAGTCGCCCGCGAGCACGACATTCCGATCGTCGAAAACGTGCCGCTGGCCCGCGCGCTGTATGCTGCCGTTAAGGTCGACGACGAGATCCCGGTCGAGCACTATCACGCGGTCGCGGAAATCATCGGCTACGTCATGGGCCTGAAGCGCGGCCTTTCGGGACGCCGTGTCTGACGCCTGGGCCGACAGTACCGGAAAGAGTATGGGGATGGGCGAAATGGCGGGAAATGAGCCTATGAGGTGCTTGCGCTGCCGGGCCCGATTCAGGCACTCAGGACCCGGCACACGCGCATTCCGCGCCCGCTGCGACAGGCCCCGCCGGATTCCATGACGTCCGATCCCAACATCGATTCGCCGCAGGCCGCGCAGGAGCCGGCGCGGCGGAGCGGCAGCATCCTGCTGGTATTGCTGGTCGCGGGCGCGATCGTCGCGGCCGCAGTGGCGTTCATGACGCTCGGGCATGTCAACGCGCAGCCTTATATTCTGGCTCTGCTGGCCCTGCTGGCGATGGTCGGTCTGTTCACGCTGTTCGCATTCGCGGCCGGGATCGTCCGCTTCGCCGACCGCACCGCCGATGATCCGCTGATGCGCCCGATCGCCGATCACGCGTTTGACGGCATCGCCATCACCGATTCCGGCGGACACATCGTTTATGCCAACTCCGCCTATCTCACGCTGACCGGTGCGACTTCGATGCAGGACGTGCGGCCGGTGGAGCGCGTGTTCATCGGCAATCCCGACGTCTCCGAGGCGGTATTCCGCCTGCTGAAGGCCGCGCGCGAAGGCAAGCGCCAGCAGGAAGAGGTGCGCGTCGCCGCTGCCGACGGCGCGCACGGCCGCTGGCTGCGGCTTCGGGTCCGCCCGCTCGGCCAGGCGAAGCGGCAATCCAGATACGCCGTGTGGTCGATCGCCGACATCACCCGAGACCGTGAGCGGCAGGAAGACGTGTTCCAGGAACTGCGCCATGCGATCGAATATCTCGATCATGCGCCGTGCGGTTTCTTCTCGGTCAACCAGTCGGGCGATCTCGCTTATGTCAACGCCACGCTCGCCAACTGGCTGGATCACGATCTCGCGGAGGTCGGCTCGGGCGGGCTGAAGCTGACCGACGTCGTCTCCGGCGATGGCGCGGCTTTGCTGACATCGATCGTCGCCGCTCCGGGCGAGGTCCGGACCGAGGTGTTCGATGTCGACTTGCGGATGCGCAGCGGCAAGACCATGCCGGCGCGGCTGTATCACAAGCTGGCATTCGGTGCCGACGGCGTGCCCGGTCCTTCTCGGACGCTGGTGATTAGCCGCGCCCGCGACGAGCGCGTCGATCCGCAGCGCGCCGCCGAAGTCCGCTTCATGCGCTTTTTCGACCACACGCCGATGGCGATCGCCACTGTCGACAAGTCCGGCGCCGTCCATCGCGCCAACGCGCGGTTTGCGAAACTTGCACAGAGCCTCAGTCCCGACGGCGCGGCAGCCAAATCGATTCTCGCTGCGGTTAACGAACGCGATCGTGGCCAGTTGAGCGCGGCCATCGATGCCGCGGCCGAAGGGCAGGGCGATATTCCGCCGGCGGAGGTGATGCTGGACGGCGCGCGAGAGCGCTGGGGACAGTTTTTCGTCACCGCGGTGAAGGACGACGATCGCGATACTGAGGCCGCGATCGTGTACATGCTGGAGACGACCGAGCGGCGCGCGCTCGAAAACCAGATCAATCAGTCGCAGAAGATGGAGTCGGTCGGCCAGCTCGCCGGAGGCATCGCGCACGATTTCAACAACGTGCTGTCCGCGATCATGATGGCGAACGACTTCCTGCTGAACGCGCACAAGCCGACCGATCCGTCCTTCCAGGACATCATGCAGATCAAGCAGAACGCGAACCGCGCCGCGGCGCTGGTGCGGCAACTGCTGGCGTTCTCGCGGCGGCAGACCCTGCAGCCGAAGGTGCTCGATCTCGGCGACACCCTGAGCGACATCGGCATGTTGCTGAAGCGGCTGATCGGCGAGAAGGTCACGTTCCCCGGCGTCGTGCACGGCCGCGACCTGTGGCCGGTCAAGGCCGATGTCTCGCAATTCGAGCAGGTAATCGTCAACCTCGTGGTCAATGCGCGTGACGCCATGTCGAACGGCGGCAAGATCGCGATCCGCACCGCCAACGTTCCTGCCACTGAGGTTGCGGCGTTTGCTTACAAGGGGATGCCGGCCGCGGACTACGTGCTGGTCGAGGTCAGTGATACCGGCACCGGCATTCCACCTGACATCGTCGACAAGATCTTCGAGCCGTTCTTTTCCACCAAAGAGGTCGGCAAGGGCACCGGGCTCGGTCTGTCGACGGTCTACGGGATCGTCAAACAGACCGGCGGCTTCATCTACGTCGATTCCAAAGCGGGCGAGGGGACCACGTTCCGCATCTTCCTGCCGCGGCATCACCCCGACACGAATGCCCAGCCCGAGGCTGCAGCCGGTGCGTCTCCCAGCGACTCGCCCGCCGCGGCCAGGCCTGCGTCGAGCGATCTGACCGGGCAGGGCACGATCCTGCTGGTCGAGGACGAAGACGGCTTGCGCTCGTTGAATGCGCGCGGCCTGCGCTCGCGCGGTTACAGCGTGATCGAGGCTGCCAACGGCGTCGAGGCGCTGGAAGCCTTCGACGAGAAGAACGGTGCTATCGATCTCGTCGTCTCCGACGTTGTGATGCCGGAGATGGACGGCCCCACGCTGCTGCGCGAGATGCGCAAGCGTAACCCCGATCTCAAGATCATCTTCGTGTCTGGCTACGCGGAAGAAGCGTTCGACAAGAGCCTGCCGGAGAATGAGCAGTTCGCCTTCCTTGCGAAGCCCTTCGCGCTCAGCGCGCTGGTCGCCAAGGTCAAGGAGACCATGGCGCCTTCTTAGGCTCGACTCCGGCTAGCCGCCAGGTCCATCGCGGCCGGTGCCCCGCCGAAAAGACGCCCCCGGCTGGGCGACGCCCGAACGTCCTTGCGTTGGTGCCATCCGGGCGCGATGGCGTTCGTCGTCATAAAGCGTGGGACGATATTTGGCCTGCGCTTCCGTCATTGTCGCTCCGCGCCAGGCCGCGAGCATGATCCGGGCGGAGCGGTCGTCGAGCAGGTCGTAGAGGCGCGACAGCCGGTACACCGCGATGACGGATGTGCCGATGGCGGGGTCGAGAAACAGCAGAACCTGCTGAAAGATTCTGGAGGGCATGCCGACGGCCTTGGCAGCGCAGGCGAGCGGCTCGCCGCCCGGATCCTTGACCACCCGCTCGGCGATCCGGGCGGGAAGGATCAGCGTCTCGCTGAGTTCAGCCGTGAAGTTATCGACATCGACAGCGAACGCGGCCATGTGCAGGGTCTCGATGGCGCGTGCGGCCCGGGATGGATGGATGCGCGGCGATGGCCGTAGCGGCGCTGTCGCCAGATTGTGCAGGATCAACGCGCGATCTCTTGCGTTTGCGGTGAAGAACATCTCGCTGATTTCGGCGGCGTCGCGCGATTCCATCGATAGCGTCGTGATCGTGCGGGGTTTCGTCTCCGCAGCCGGCGGTGCGGGCGAGGAAGGCGGCGCGGTGCTGATAGCACGCGGTTGGGGGGCCAGGCTGTGAAGTCGCAGCTTGCTCATGATTGCAGCCGGCGTCCGTGGATAGATCGACAGGCGGGCGCGCACCGCGGCGCGGGTGGCATCGTCGACCTGATCGATCAGGCGTGAGGTGAGTTCGACGAAATGTTGCTCCTCTTCGGCGGAGTGCGTGCTGGCCTGCACGTAAAGGTCGGTCAGCACCCGCAGCAGGGTCGGACGGATGTCCACACCGTCCCGGCGGGACAGCGTCAACAACCCGTCGAAACCGGGAAACATCGGAGGTGCGGTCATGTCGGCTACGCTTGCGGAGAACTATTCGTCTGCAACCTAGCGCGCCGGCTTTAACGGGCGGTTAACCATGCCCGGTTCTAAATCCCGGCGTGTCGCTGCCGAAATCGGGACGGCGCTGGGGGCGAGGAGAGACTGGGCATGGGCACCGTTATTGCGTTTCCGGCAGATGCGGCTTCGCGGCTGGGATCGACGATGGATCGCTCTCCGGATAGAGGGATGGGAACGGTCGTGATCCTGCCGGTCATCCGCATCGACCGCGAGACCGACGAAACCAGCGGTGGGAGCGGTCCGGAGGAGGGCACGGCTCCCGGCCGCCGGCGCCGCCGCCGCGCCCGCTCCTGATTTTCCGGATACACGTCGATGCCGGAGAAGCCGCTGGAGTATTTTCGAGCGAAGTGGACACCGGTTCGCGTCAACAAAACGCGTCGAATCAAAAGGCTGGAGTCCGGCTTTGATTTCATCAAAGCCGGAACGAATCCAGCGACGCCAGCAGGGCTAGGACGTTCGCCCCTCTCTTCGCTGGTTTCCGTGATTCTTTTAAGTGCCACTCTTGCCGCATGTAGTGGCGGCGATTTCGGCCGCGTCCGTCAGGATGCCCGCAATGACGACATGCACCGCTGGATGGGCGCGGAAGCCACCGGCAGCATCGGCCGGCAGCCGTCGCGATTCCAGCTGACCGATAACGAGCGGATGTTGCGCGATCTCGCCTATCCGCTGGTCGAGCCGCCGCGTTCGCGACCGGCCTGGAAGAGCGTGTTCGGCGACTATGAGCCGTTCGCCCCGCCGTGGCGGCAGAAGCCCATATTTGACCGCAGCGCCTACGGCCGCCAGCTCATCGACGAGCCGCACCGCTCCGATGCCTCGCGCTACGCGCAACTGATTGACGATGTCCGCGACGACCTCACGCGCTTCGATCCCTTTTTCAACACCGCGCGGCAAGTCTTTGATCTCGATAGCAAACGCAACGCCAGCATGAGGCTCGTTTCCGACCTGTCGCCGCGGGAACGTTCAGATGCCGGCGCGCGTATGGAAGAGAACACCCTGATCGTGCAGTGGGTGCAGCAATGCCTCGAGCAACGGATCGCTTCCTACCGCTGGGCGCTCGAGCATCTGGTGATTCACGCGCCGGACAATATGGCTGCGGATGCCGATCGCCTGATCGGACAGCTTGCGGCGCTGACTGCCAATCCTCCCGTCGTTGCAGCACCTGTGATCGGCCGCGCCCTGCGCACGCGGGGGTAGGGCTTCGGCTATCGCTTCGCCTCGGGCTTCACCATGGGGGGCTCGGTCTGCAGCCGGCACTTTGCGGCAGCGAGAGAGGCTTGCGCCTGCGCCATCATGCCCGGCTCCGGCGCCAGCGCTTTCAGAACGATCAGCCCCGTCTTTGAGGGAGAGTCGATGATCAGCCGGTCCGCCGCCGTCACGTCCTCTTCCTCGGGTAGCTCCGCGTGCTGGGCTTCGGTCATCAGGTTGAGCTCGATCACCTTGCGTCCGGCGGAACGGTCGTTGATGGCGTAATAGGCGACATCGCTGCGGGTGTAGAACGACACCGATGTGTAGGCTTGGCTCACCGGAACGGTCAGCTTGATCGATCCGCCTGACAGGTCGTAGCGGCAGATTGCGACGGCAAACGCCGGGTCCATGAACGGCATCGGGGAGTGGCCGGGATCAGCCAGCGGCAGCGGCGTCACCGCGTTCGGTGGGGTCATCGCCGTCAGCCGCGAATAGGCGTCCTGCGAGGCGATCCGCGGCAGCGCCAGCACGCTGACGAGATGCACGATCCCGCCGAGCAGGATGCCGCCGACGATCGCGAACAGCACGCGGATCATGAGCATCCCCCGGTCGCGACGGAGGGCATCGGCGCGTCGCGCTGGGTACGCGTCGCCACTCCGACAGGCGTGTCATAGAGTCGAAGCATCAGCACATAGCGTTCGATACCGCCGGTCGGCAGCCAGTTGCCGGCGCGCGCGCGCGATGCCACCTGCACCGCGAACGAGCCGTCGGAATTCCGCACGACCTCCTCGCTGGTGAAGCCGTAGCGTTGCAGCGAGTTTGCCACCAGATGGCCCTTGCGGTCGTACAGCGTCAGTGTCCAGAACCGCGCCGCCGGCGTAATGCCGCTGACGATGACGTTGCAGCGGCCATCGAGCGGTCGCCTGGCGTCGTCGGCGGTTGCGAGAAATGCGATTCCGTCGCCGGTTCCGATTGGCAGCTCGCCGCTGCGCGCAATCGTGGCGCGAGAATAGGGGTCGATGTCGGCGGATCCGGTCCTTGGCCTTGCTGTCCATGCGCCAATGGTCAGGGTGCCGAGATCGGTGCCCCGCGTCGTGGTGATCCAGGTGGCTCCGAGGCCAACCGCGATGGCGAGACCGAAGCCCAGCAAGGTGATGAAAATCAGCCGCACGGGTCGGCGCTCCGGTTTTCGACGTTCGCAACCAATCGTTCTACTCCTTTGATGCGAACTGCAGAATCAAAGGAGCACAATGATATTAAGCTTCTTGTCTCGTTTCGAGTTGAAGTTCCCAGCGCAAACTGGCGACAGACGCTGTGTGAGCTAGCACTAGCGGCGTGGCTTTATTCGCCATTCGCCGCACCTGTGTAATGCGAATGTTGGAATCAAACCACTAGTTCTTGCGTGGCGTCGGCGTCACCCGGGCGCCGGACGTCGCAGCCGCGAAGCTTTCGGGGAAAGTTGTGGCGCTGGACGAGGACGAAAGTGGGTTGGGTGTGCCGGAGGGAGCCGCCGAGGTTTTTCCGATCGTCTTGCCTGCTTCATCCAGCATCTTTTCCACGCGCACCAGGATCTCGGCGCCACGCTTGGTCAGGATGGGCGGCGGCGCCGGATTTGTATTGTCTTCGCTGCCGGCGATTTTGGCGGCTTCGGCCGCAGTCGGTTTCGCCGGCGCTGCGACACCGGCGATGTCCTTGATTTCGACGCCGCGATGTGCGGCCGTCATGATGTCATGCCAGGTCTGGGCAGGCAGCGCCCCGCCGGTCAGGCGGTTGGTCGGCGAATAGTCGTCGTTGCCGTACCAGACACCGCACACGAAGTTGCCAGTGTAGCCGACGAACCAGGCGTCGCGATAGGCGTTGGTGGTGCCGGTCTTGCCCGCCGCTGGAATGCCGTCGAGGATGGCGCGGCGCGCGGTGCCTTCGCTGACCACGTGGCTCATCATGCCGGCCATGTCGGCGGCGGTCGAAGCTGGAATAATCTGGCGCGGTTTGGGACCGTCACGGTCATAGCGCCAGACCAGATCGCCAGCGCCGGTGCGGACTTCGAGAACCGCATGCGGCGTAACCGCCCTGCCTTTGTTCGGGAATGTCACGTAGGCGACAGCGTGTTCGAGCACGTTGACCTCATCGGCGCCGATCGGCAGTGAGGGCGTGTCGGGCAGCGGCGTGACGATGCCGAACTTGCGGGCCACCGCGACGATCTTGGCGCGACCGGCCTTGGCGGGGTTCTTCTCGCCTTTGCCGAGCGCGATGGAGAGTTTCACCGGCACAACGTTGATCGAGCGGGTCAGCGCCTGGGTCAGCGTCACCGTGCCGGAATAGGAGTGGCCGTAGTTCTGCGGGCACCAGTTGCCGATGCAGACGGGGCCGTCGACGATCGTCGAGGTCGGCTTGAAGCCGTTGAGCAGCGCGGTGGTGTAGACATAGGGCTTGAACGACGATCCGGGCTGACGCATGGCGTCGGTCGCGCGGTTGAACTGGCTAGCACCGTAATCGCGGCCGCCGACCATCGCGCGCACGCCGCCGTCGAGGTCGGCGACCACGGTTGCGGCCTGGGTCGCGTGATAGTCGCGACCGAATTGGCGCAACTGGTTTTCGATCGCTTCTTCCGCCGCGTGCTGCACGTTCATGTCGATCGCGGTGCGCACCACGAACACGCGCTCGGTATAGGAGCGCGGAAACGTATCGACCAGCTTGCGCATCTCGTCGAACGCCCAGTCGAGGTAGTAGTTCGGCGAGTTCTCGTCGCGGCGGTCGACCGCGGTAGCGGGATTGCGCCGCGCGCCGAACACCTGTCCCTCGGTCATGAAGCCGGCGTCGACGAGATTGTCGAGCACCTGGTTGGCGCGGGCGCGGGCGGCGGGCAGGTTGATGTGTGGCGCGTACTTGGTCGGCGCCTTGAACAGACCGGCGAGCATCGCGGCCTCCGAGAGATTGACGTCGCGTACCGACTTGTTGAAGTAGAAGTGCGCCGCGCCGTCGACGCCGAAGGTGCCGCCGCCCATGTAGGCGCGGTCGAGATACAGCTTCAGGATTTCGTTCTTGGTCAGCCGGGTCTCCAGCCAGATCGCGAGGAAGGCCTCATTGACCTTGCGCTCGATGGTGCGCTCGTTGGAGAGGAACAGGTTCTTCGCGAGCTGTTGGGTGATCGATGAGCCGCCCTGCCGCACGCCGCCGGCCTGCGCGTTCGTCACCAGCGCGCGGAAGGTGCCTCCGACATCGATGCCGAAGTGGTCGTAGAAGCGGCGGTCTTCGGTCGCGAGTGTCGCCTTGATCAGGTTGTCGGGGAATTCCTCGAGCGGAATCGAATCGTTGTGCTTGATGCCGCGACTGCCGATCGGATTGCCGTAGCGATCGAGGAACGTCACCGCGAGATCGGATTTCTTCAGCCAGTCCTCGTCGGCGGTTTCGCGGAACGCCGGCTGAGCCAGCGCCAGCAGAATGATGAGGCCGCCGAGGCCGAGGGTCGCTGCCTCCGACAACGGCTCGACGATGACCCAGCGTTTCCAGCGACCGACATAGAAGCGGTCCATGAAGGTGGAGAAGCGCTCGAAAAGTTCGCGCGCGCCGACCGCTGAGGAGAACAGCGTCGAATCGATGCGCGCATCGAAATCCAGCATGAAATGCCGGATTCGCTTTTTCCAGTCGGAGGGCAGGATGTTGCGCACCGGGGGCCTGTCACGGATCTGCGGCTTGAAAGCGCCCCCGTCCGGGCGCCGTCGCCACGTCATAAGTGTTACGGCAAACCCAAGGCACATAAAACCGACGCTGGAACATCGTCGGGCATCCTCGGAAAAGCCGGTTTCCTTCTATCCGAGCGGCGGTGATAAACCAAATCGTCGGGCGCTATTTCCGGCAACGACCGCGTACCCTGGCCGAACCGTAAAGGGACGCTTGCGTAGGTTGCGGCCAAAGCCCATAGACAGGATGCGCCGAGCATCCCAAGGTCCAAAACGCAACCCATGACGCAAAGACCCGCGCGGACTTCAGAACAGAGCGGATTCTTCTGGAAGACCAAGACGTTGGAAGAGATGTCCAGCGCCGAATGGGAAAGCCTGTGCGACGGCTGCGCGCGCTGCTGCCTGGAAAAGCTCGAGGACGAGGACACTGGCGACATTTATTTCACTCATGTCTCCTGCCGCCTCCTGGATGCCGGACTCTGCGCCTGCAAGGATTATGCGAAACGCTCCGAGCAGGTTCCGGACTGTGTCCGCCTGACGCCGGAAAACGTTCGCACCTTGAACTGGCTGCCGCCGAGTTGCGGTTACCGGCTGGTCGCGGAGGGACGGGATCTCTACTGGTGGCATCCGCTGATTTCCGGCGACCGCAACACCGTGCACGAGGCGGGAGTCTCGGTGCGCGGCCGGGTGCGGGGGACCGAGAACGAGATTCCCGATTCCGAGCTCGAGGATCACATCGTGCAGTGGCCGGTGCAATTGCCGAAGCGCGCCCGACTCAGGAACCGGCCGCGAAGCTGACGACTGGAGTGGATTTCACATTCGCTCCCACTGAACGCGAGTGTTGACCGCGGATGTCAAACCCAAAACGCTCCTGATAGCATTTTGTATTCGCTAGTGGTTCCTTGATTCTAACATTCGCAAGAGCATTCGCCGGAACGAGATCCCGAATGTTAATCGAACCACTAGTTCCATCACATGTTTGCGATTTGGTATCCGCAAATGCCTTTCAGGCGCGGACCACGCTGTCCGAACGCGCGTGCCAGCGTTATAGTGTCGTTATAAACTCTGTAAGATGACGCACCAATTTCGTCCTCCGCCTCCGCTCACCATTTCAGCCGAAAATTTTGTCCCGCCCGCATGAACAACCTCGATCAGCCCGGTCGGGATCCGTCCTCTCCGCGGATTTCGTCCGGCAACGTCTCCCGCGAAGTCGCAGCGCGTCCCGGCAAGGCCGGCGGCGACGCCGATGCGCCGCCGATCGCGCAGCCTACCCGGCTGAGTCATAGCGAGGTTCGAACCATCCTGGTCAGCCTTATGCTGACCATGTTCCTGGCCGCGCTCGACCAAACCATTGTCGCAACCGCGCTGCCGACCATCGGCCACCAGTTCCTCGACGTCAGCAACCTGTCGTGGATCATCACGGCGTATCTGTTGGCGTCCACCGCGGTCGCGCCGGTGTTCGGCACGCTGAGCGACATCTACGGCCGCCGCGCCATGATCATCACGGCGCTCGGTCTGTTCATTGCGGGCTCGGTCCTGTGCGCGCTGGCGCCGAACATCGCGACGCTGATCGTTGCGCGCGGGGTGCAGGGTCTCGGCGGCGGCGGCATCTTGCCGGTGGTGCAGACGGTGATATCCGATGTGGTGACGCCCCGCGAGCGTGGCCAGTATCAGGCCTATTTCAGTGGCGTATGGACCGCAGCGGGCATTGCCGGGCCGGTGCTGGGCGGCGTGTTCGCAGAGCACCTGCACTGGTCGATGATTTTCTGGATCAATCTGCCGCTCGGTGTCCTCTCGCTGGCGCTGTTGCTGCCGAAGATGGGAAGGATCCCGGTGTTCCACAGCCGCCGCAAAGTGGACTGGATCGGCGGAGTGCTGCTGATGGCGTCCGCCGTAGTGTTCATGCTCGTGCTGACATGGGGAGGCAACCGCTTCGCCTGGCTGTCGCCGGCTACCGCGGTCATGCTCGTCGTCGCGTTCGTGCTGGCCGCAGGCTTCGTCTGGCACGCGCGCACGACGTCGGAACCGTTCCTGCCACTGTCGTTGATTGGCGGCTCGGTCGTCCCTTATGCGATTGCCGCCGGCGCCCTGGCGCTCGGCGCCATTATCGGAATTACCGTGCATCTGCCGCTGTACTATCAGGTGGTCCATCACCTCAGCGCCAGCGAATCGGGATTGGCGCTGATTCCGATCGCCGCGATCTCGACCGGCGGCGCCGCGCTTGCCGGCCGCACCATGACGCACACGGTTCACTACAAGCGGGTCGCGATCGTCGGGACCGGCTTCGCCGCCGTCATCGCCGCGATCCTGGCAATGGTCGCGCTGCCGCTGTGGCCGCTGCTGGCGTTGCTCTCCCTGTTAGCCTTCGGCCTCGGCACCGCGTTCCCTGTCAGCGTAGTGTCGCTTCAGAACGCGGTGGCGCGGCCTCAGGTCGGCACCGTCACCGGTGCGATGAATTTCTTCCGCGCGCTGGCCTCATCGTTCGCCGTCGCCGCATTCGCCGCCATCCTGCTGATGGTGCTGGGTGCGAATGTCTCGATCGGCCAGGACGGTGGCCATCAGGTCAATGCGATCTCTGCGTCCGACCTGACCACGGCGTTCCGGTATGTGTTTGCCGCCGCCGCAGCGATGCTGGCGGGCGCGGCGCTGCTGCTGACGCTGATGGAGGAGCGGCCTCTCGCCGGGCCCGCGACGTGATCCGTTTACGCGCAGAATTTCGTCGCTGGCCTTAAGTATTCGTTGAGCGTGTCGCTTAGGGTCTGGGCAATCATTCGTCTCTAGGTTGAGCTGCAAGTAAGGACGCGGGAGAATCCGCGCATCCATCGATCGGAGTTCGCGATGCGTCTCATAGCAAAGCTCACGTCGGATTTTTTGCGTGATGAATCGGGCGCGACCGCGATCGAGTATGCTCTGATCGCCGGTACCATCAGCATCGTCATCGTGGTCGCGGTTACCGGCATCGGCACTTCCCTCAACGATCGCTTCACCGCGGTGCGCAACGCGTTCAAGTAGGCAAGGCGCGGCACCCAAGATTATCGGGCAAATATTCCTAGGAAAATATACGCACTTATGTAGTCGTCCGTGAAGAACGAGATTTCATGCGACCGAGAATGATTGATGGTTGGCATGTGGCGGCATGATCGACACTAACCATGCGCGCAAAAGCAGCCTTAGCCACGCGAGCAATCGGCGGAAGTTGTACCCGGCGGCGGCGAGCACGGCGTTGATGGCGTCGCCTTCGGAGCCCTTGAGATAATTGCGATCCATGCGGTGGTCTGATTTTGCGTGACCGATCACAGGCTCGATCGCCGAACGTCGTCGCAGGTCACGCTTGATCGGGTCGGTGACGCCGCGTTTCTGGCCCGAGATGTAAATCCTGAACTTGTATTCTGGCGGAGCATTGTGGCCCCTATAGCCCTTGTCGGCGACGAGCCGATTGATGGTCGCGCCGATTTGATGCTCGACATCGGGGATGATGCTTTCCAGCGTGTGGCCGTCGTAGGGATTTCCCGGAAGCGCCTTCGCGTGCGCAATGAACTGGCCGCCCCTGGAATGGTTGAGCGTCGTGGCGATGGAGACTTTCACGCCGAACTCATAGGGCTTGTGCGATTTGCCCTTGGCGATGCATTCGATCTCCGGCGCGTGCAGGGAATAGATTTTCTTGCCGCGCTGCCTTTGTTGTTGATGACGCACCGCGTGGGCCAGCGACAACAGTTGCGCGAAAGCCGCCTGCCTGTCCGGATCGCCGGCGATCTTGCGCCTGATGTCACGCATCACGCGGCCGAGATACGTGCGCAATGTCTTCAGCGCCCGGTTGGCGCGCCTGAACTGTTTCGCGTGAGCGTAGCGCTGATGCGCGATCAACGCGTGCTTGCCAACACGCTCGTAGGATTGTCGCAGGACGACGCCGTGCTTTTTGGCCAACCGCGCCAGCTTCTCGCGGGCGCGATGCATGAGCTTGGCATCGGTCGGGAACGCCACCGCCTTCGGCTGCACCGTCGTATCGACGATGATGCTGGTGAAGTCCGACGGCTTGGCCGCGCCAACGCGCGTGGCGACATTCAGGCTCTCCTGAATGAGCGCGACGATCTTGTCTTCGCCCATGCGCTGACGCCAGCGCGTCATCGAGGAGCGGTCGAAGGGAACGTCGTGACGAAAGAACGCCTCGCCACAAAACAATTGATAATAGGGGTTTTCGACCCAGCGTTCGCACAGCGCCTCGTCCGACAGATTAAACGTGTGCTTGAGGATCGCCAATCCCGCCATCAGCCGCGTCGGCAGGGGCGGCCGGCCGGGAACATCGGCGTAGACCGCCCCGAATTTGCCCTCGAGAAATCCCCAGTCGATCTTGCGCGCCAGCTTCGCCAACGCGTGGTTCATGTCGACGATCTGGTCGAGGTGCGACTTGAACAAATCATTCTGTCCGCTGTCTCGCCGCTCCTTCGGAAGCATCGCGATATCTCCGACTCAAACCCAGCCGGAGACATGGAATCACGCCGATTCCGCCAAATCAAATTGCAAGGAAATCGATGTCGACATCCCCAAAACCGGCGATAGCGAATACTTTCAAAACCCGCGAAATCATTCCGCCAGGATGGCTTCTGCATTTTTCACGGGCGACTATGTACTTGACAAAAGTGAGTATATTCCTATGATTCGTCTACCAGCTCACAAGCTGGTTGGCGCGCCCGAAATGTCAGGTTGGTAAGTGCACTGTGAGGAACAGTGCAAAACGACAAAGAAGAACTTCTTAGAAAAATCGAGAATATGCTGGCCGCTTGGGAGCGCGATGGAGGTGAAACTTATCGCGACCTAGCTGAGAGGATCGTCAAAGTAATTGCTCAGGATTTTGTTGGGAGGAATGGTCTGTCTCAAGAGGGCGACCATAAGATCGACTAGTTCTCCCATTTCTTCTGATTTTTGTATGATTTGGTCGAGTGAATAACTTTTTGTCTTTTCCGCTATTCGCTTTCCTCGATAGTCATGGCGGACAAATCGCCGGTCGTCATCAACGCTGACCAATTTCGCCGCGTATCCGTGGATAATGTCGTGGCGCGCTTCTTTCAGAATATTAGCTCTTTCGACAATCGCCATCGCCCGATCTTTGAAGGGATCTAGTTCGGGAATGGTTTGGAAGTGTTTCCTGAAAAAAGCGATTTTTGGCTTTAGCGCAATGGGGAGTTGGGTTTCTTTCATGTCATACGTATTTATTAGAAATAGGTTCGCATAATCGAACAGGATTTCTATTTGGCACCAACTAACACTCACCAATCCAATGGCTCGGTAGAAAAGCTTTTTTTCTTCACGCAGACTATGCGTCTTCAAAAGTGATGTTATTTCATTCGGCCCCATGATCCGACGTTGTCGGTACGAAGCCTTGAATACTACCCAGATCGTGCGGAAAGAGATCATGCCAAAAACCAAGGGCGACTTGGAAAACACGAAAAAGTTGATGGGTGCCCTCGTGCGCATGAAGCCGAAGCCGCACGAGGATATGAAGGTCGGGAAGAAAAAGGTCGCAAAAAAATCTGCGGCGAGGAAGAAGCCCGGCAAATAGGCCGGGCTGTATTTTTCGGAGGGTGCCAGTGAAGGCGTTTCGTATTTTCCTAGTCATGGCTCTCGCGAGAACTCTCTGCGTTCCCGTGGATGTTCATGCAGCCTTCTTCAGGCCTGCGAAAAAGCTCCCCAGTTCTACTGGGTGCTTGATGGGCCCGAAATAAGACGCGGACATATCGCTGGGATCAAAGACAACGACGATGTCGTCTTTTACGCTCAAGCCTTTGCAGGCCTGCGCTGCGAACGCTGGCGTTGAGAGGTTCGATGTGACCAGAATGAATGATGTCGTCTCATCCCAGTATCCCTGGTCCGTATAAACGTTATCGACTAGTTGCTGATAACGCTCACTGTAGCTTTTTCCGTTGACGGTCTTATCCGCGATGCGGAACGTGATGCAGTAAGTAGACATGAGTAGTCCTCTGTTGATTGGAGGACGGCCCTTGACCTTTAGTGCAGAATCCCAATGATGGGAGCGCTGTACTACACTGCGGCTCACGACCCGTCCTCCGGGTTAATGAGCTATCCGAAGAGACCGGCTCCAACCGGTTGTCCTCGACGAATCGCTCGACTCCTAGTCTGCCATGGAACTGGTTCTAGGAGTCGAGACGGTTCCTTATTTGTCCCGTTTATGAACAGACTTACGCCAAGCGCGAAAACGCTTAGTGGCTTGTTTTTTATGGGTGATCTTAGTTAGTCGGCCGGTACGTCAGGCGCTTGCCCTCGATACCCTTGAGGGCCTTTGCCGTCCGTTCCCCATCGGTTACGCCTAGGCCGGAGCGATTGTTGTAACGGAATTGAAATTCCGTCAGGTAGCGCTGCAAGTGCTGCTCACCGCAGAACGTATAGGTGCCGCGCATACCGCGCTTGAACACGCCAAAGAAGTTTTCGACGTTGTTCGTGGTGAAGCCAGCGGCATTCACGTATTCGCGCCCACTGTGGTTCATCGTTTGATGATCGCCAAATTCACAGCCGGTCTTGGTGTAGAGCTTGCTTTCGTCAGTCACGAGTGTCGATTTGCGGTCAACGTTAGTGACAAGGATTTCGCGAACGTCAGAAGCGCTCACTCCGCGACGAACATGGAACGTGCGGGCTTCTCCGGTCTCAGCATCGACAAGCGCCACAATAGCAGATTTGCGCTTTAGGCCCTTTCGGTAAGACTTGGAGCGCTTCGACGTGTTGCCCCAATAGGTCTCGTCGGCCTGAATGGCGCTGCCAGAGCCGCCCATAGGAGTATCGTTGGAAACGATCATGGCTTCGCGTAAGCGGTGCATCATGAACCACGCGGTCTTGTAGGTGATGCCAAGAGCGCGATGGATTTCATGGGCGGAAACGCCGTTTTTGCCAGAGTTCATCATGTGCGCCGCCATCCACCACTTGGTGAGGGGCACCTTGGAGCGCTCAAATACGGTGCCAACGGTCACGGTGAACTGACCTTTGCACTCGTTGCAGTAATACAGGCCGGGACGATGGGATTTCTTCTGCCCTTCGACCTTGGCTAGTTTGTCTTGATCGGAGTTGCCGCAATGAGGGCAAACAGCGCCGTCAGGCCAGCGCACAGCCTCAAGGGCTTCGCGGGCCTTGTCCTCATCATGAAACATAGGGTCTTGAAAAACGGCTTTGGTCATCGGCTTGCTCCAATGACCACGTTTTACGAAACCGGCTTACTTTTGTCAAGTATATAAGTAGGAAAATATACCTTGACAGCGTGACGCTGCTGGGGTAGGTTTACGCCATGCTCCACAGTTGCGCCGAGAGATGACAGCGCTGTTCCAAGTGGATCATGCGACCCGACCGTCGCGCCAGTCGCCAGAAAAGCCATCCAATGAAAGGTCGCATTGAAGCTGCGCGGTTCAAACGCGCGCATCACAGTGACCCATCACCGGCAGTCATTTGCAAGGAACATCACTACGGATCTGACGTTGCCCCACCCCGAGCAGAGCAGCGATCCAGCGGATCGCAGGGAGAAGGCGCATGACAACCAAAGAGCGCGATCAGATCGTGGAGACCCCGATGGAGGCGCGACAGGCCGAGTCCGGTCCGTCCATCTTTATGCTGTTGGCTATCAGCACCGGTCTCGCCGTGTTGATCCTCGGTTTGGTCTGGTTCATATTCTTTCACTAGTGGAGTGAATTTGACATTCGCGACCCATCTGGCCGTGGGCTAGAATCGGACCGAACCACTAGAAATTCGGCGGTATCTGTTCCGCCACCAGGGAGCTTTCCGACATCCATGGGTGTGACGCGAACCGCCAGACCGGCACGGAAGCCGGCGGCGACTCGAGTTGCATCGCGCACGAAAGTGCGCGTGACGAAGTCCGGAAAATCTTCGACATCCAACTTAAAATCGGATGCGCGCAAGATCGCCGCGACGTCGTCGGATGCAAAAAAGAAGTCTCCAAAGACCATTCGACCAGTCGGAACTGCCTGTGAAAACACTCAGGACGCGGTTGTCGCGCGCAAGGCTACAATGGCCGCGACCTTACGGCGCGCTGATGAAACGCGTGTTGTTATCGACGTGCATGATGACGCGGCAAAGGCCGGATTGAGCAGACAGCGCACTCGTGCAGCCGTGCGACGCAAGGACGAACCGAGCCCGCGCGTCAAGCGCACCGCGGTCGAGCGAATCGACGATCCGCCGCCCGCGACAGGTTCGCTCCTGATCGAGCGTGTGACGCGCGCGATCGAACGCGAGTTGTCACTGATCGAGGTTATTGTCGGCGGCAGCCATTTGAAGCCGCAGCAGCGCACCGAGGCGGAGCGCCGTGCCCGGACGCTGGCCAGTCTTGCGCGCACGCTCGGGGAGGTGACGCGGCTGCGTGCCGGTCAGGAGAAGGTGAAGCCAGCCGATGACGACGCCGTGCCCCGCGACCTCGACGAGTTCCGGCGCGCGCTTTCGCGCCGACTGGAGCAAATGGTCGCTGCGCCAACGCCGTCTGCTGCTCGAGAGCATGAGTGAAGCGGAACTCGGATTTCTCGCCCGGCAATGGGATATTTTCGCGCACCAGCATCAGCGTCCGCCGGAACTCGCGCCGAACGGCGCGCCGTGGCTGATCTGGCTGATGATCGGCGGCCGCGGCGCTGGCAAGACCCGCGCCGGAGCCGAATGGATTCGCGCGCAGGCCTTGGGTCTGCCGCCGTTCGCCAGCGAAGCGGTATCGCGCATCGCGCTGGTCGGCGAAACCGAACATGACGCGCGTGAGGTGATGATCGAAGGCGTCTCCGGGTTGCTCGCAGTTCACGCAGCCCGCGAGCGTCCTGTATGGTCGCCGTCGCGCAAGCGGCTGGAATGGAGCAACGGCGCGGTGGCGCAGGCGTTTTCCGCCGACGATCCCGAAAGCTTGCGCGGGCCGCAGTTCGGTTGCGCCTGGTCTGACGAAATGGCGAAATGGCGCTACGCGGAAGCCGCGTTCGACATGCTGCAGTTCGGTTTGCGGTTAGGGTCGCAGCCGCGCCAGCTTATCACCACAACGCCGCGGCCGACCGCGCTTCTGAAACGCCTGATGGCCGATCCGGCGAGTGCGGTCACGCGCGCGCCGACGCAAGCCAATGCCTTCAATCTGGCGCCGACCTTTTTGCAGGGCGTCATGGCGCGCTACGCCGGAACGCGGCTCGGGCGCCAGGAACTTGACGGCGAGATCATCGAGGATCGGCCGGATGCGCTGTGGTCGAGGGCGTTGCTGGAGCGATGTCGCGTGGGCGAGGCGCCACCGATGCAGCGCATCGTGGTCGCGGTCGATCCGCCGGCGACCTCCAGCAAGCGCGCGGACGCCTGCGGCATCGTTGCGGCGGGTCTGGCGGAGGGCGGCATCGTTTATGTGATCGCCGACGAGACGGTAGCGGGCGTAACGCCGGCGCTGTGGGCGGCGAAGGCGATCGCGCTGTGGCGTCGGTGTGACGCCGATGCGCTGGTGGCGGAAGTCAACCAGGGCGGCGACATGGTGAAGGCCGTGATTGCGGAGGTCGATGCCTCCGTGCCGGTGATCGCGGTGCGCGCGACGCGCGGCAAATGGTTGCGCGCCGAGCCGGTGGCGACACTTTATGAGCAAGGTCGTGTCAGGCACGCCGGCAGTTTTGCCGCGCTGGAAGATGAAATGTGCGACTTCGCCTTGTCCGGCCTGTCGTCCGGGCGCTCGCCAGACCGGCTCGATGCGCTGGTGTGGGCGGTGACGTCGCTGGCGCTCGTGCCGCGCGCCCAGCCGCGGGTGAGGGGATTGTGAGAAATAGCTCCCGCTTCCCGCCGGCGGGGAGGGGTGAAGAAAGGGTCGTTGATGTTCGATCGTCTTAAAACTTTGCTCGCGCCGTCCGAGACAAAGGCCAGCCGCACGGCGAAGCTGCTTGCCTTCGAGAGCGGCGGCCGCGCGCGGTGGACTCCGCGCGATTATACGGCGCTGTCGCGCGAGGGTTATCTCAATAACGCCATCGTGCATCGCGCAGTCCGCCTTATCGCGGAGAACGTGGCGTCGTGCAGCTACCTCGTGTTCGAGGGAGCGCAGGAGCGCGAAGCGCATCCGCTCTCCCTCCTGCTTTCACGGCCGAACATGCGGCAGCACGGCGGTGCATTCCTCGAGATGCTGGTGTCGCATCTCTTGCTGTCCGGCAACGCCTATATCGAGGCGGTTGCGCTCGACGGTGCGGTGCGCGAGCTCTACGCGCTCAGGCCCGACCGCATGAAGGTGGTGCCGGGTGCCGACGGTTGGGCGGAGGCGTATGAGTATGGCGTCGGCGGTCGCAGCGTCCGTTTCGATCAATCGTCATCCGCGGTACCGCCGATCCTGCACCTGACCTTCTTTCATCCGCTCGACGATCATTATGGCCTCGCGCCGATCGAGCCAGCGGCGGTTGCCATCGACACCCACAACGCCGGATCGACCTGGAACAAGGCGTTGCTCGACAACGCTGCGCGGCCCTCCGGCGCGCTGGTTTATTCCGGTCCCGAGGGCGCGGTGCTGTCGGATTCGCAGTTCGACCGGCTGAAGCGAGAACTGACCGATACCTATCAGGGTGCGGTGAACGCCGGCCGGCCGCTGCTGCTCGAAGGCGGGCTCGACTGGAAAGCGATGTCGCTGACGCCGAAGGACATGGATTTCCTTGAGGCCAAGCACACCGCCGCTCGCGAGATCGCGCTCGCCTTCGGCGTGCCGCCGATGGTGCTCGGCATTCCCGGCGACAACACCTATGCGAATTTTCAGGAGGCCAACCGCTGCTTCTTCCGCCAGACGGTGTTGCCGCTGGCGTCCCGTATCGGCAATTCGTTTGCGCAATGGCTGTCGCCGCAGTTCGGCGAC
This sequence comes from Nitrobacter sp. JJSN, assembly GCF_051912485.1. GTDB lineage: Bacteria > Pseudomonadota > Alphaproteobacteria > Rhizobiales > Xanthobacteraceae > Nitrobacter. The sequence goes on from NZ_CP196822.1 coordinate 891,848, forward strand.
GGCATCCGCATCGTCGTGGACGCCGACCGGATCGACGCGCTTGCCGCCGATCGTGCCGCGCTGTGGGAGCGCGTCAATAGCGCGGCGTTTCTCACGCTCAACGAAAAACGCGAGGCGGTCGGTTACGCGCCGATCGAGGGCGGAGACCGGCTGGAGTAGGCGAGCTGCTCGTTTTCGCCCCCTCCCTCTCTCCACGCGTGGGAAAGAGTGAAAGAAATGTCTGATCTCATCCGCATCTTCAGCGAGCGCGGCGACCTCGCGCATCTTGCGCTGTTTCTGTGGGCGAGCTCCGCCAGCGCCGGCCTGCTGTTCGCGCTGCGCGAACTATCGGCCGCTTCGCGCCGCTTCGACGATTTCGTTCGCGAACTGCAGCGCTTCAATCGCAAGGCGCATCGCCGCGCCGAAACCCTCAACAAGGATCGGGACTGATGGATACACTTCACAGCGTTCTGCGCTCGTTCAGCGCCGAGACCAAATCCGCGCGGGATCACCTCTCGGTGTTTCGTGAATTCCTCGCGCATCTCGACCAGATCCAGCGCAAGGCGCCGGCTACGAAAGCGTCGCGCCCAAAACCGCCGGCCCGGCGCAAGCCGGTGAAGCGCAGCCGCAAGGGCTGAGCGCAGCCAAGTAGCGTTCGTCCGAACGCGGCGCGCTCCGGCACGATACGTCGTTTTCGAATTTCAGAAATCCGTTCCCCCGCCCATTTGCGAGGCCGATCATGCACGCCCCTTTGTCGTCAGTGTCGCGTCTATCGTTCTCCGGCGACGGCACGGTTGAAGGCTACGCCAGCCTGTTCGGCGAGATCGACCAGGCACGCGACATGGTGATGCCGGGCGCGTTCGCACAGACTTTGAAAGCGAGGGGCTTGCGCAAGATCCCGATGCTGTTCCAACACGACCCCGGCGAGCCGGTCGGCATCTGGCTCGAACTGCGCGAGGATTTCCGCGGCCTGTGGGCGCGGGGAAAGCTGATCCCCGATGTGATGCGCGCACGCGAACTGCTGGCGCTGGTCGAGGCCGGTGCGGTAGACGGACTGTCGATCGGTTACCGCACTGTACGCGGCCGGATCGAGCCGCAAACGCGCGTGCGAAAACTCTATCAGGTCGATTTGTGGGAAATTTCCATCGTCACCTTCCCGCTGCTGGCGGGAGCGCGTGTCCGCGCGGTGAAGCAGGCGACACCCCAGTCGTCGCGCTCGCGTGTGCGGATACAGGCCGAGCGCGAATGGCGGAGCATGACGGAGGCCGCGGATGAACCGGCGCCGCGGCTCCGCCCGCGCCCGGTGATGGTTTCTGCGTCGCTGCGCGGACGAGAGGGACGACGTGACGCGTTGCGGGCGGTCTCGCGTGGCCACATGGTTGGAGGGCGCTGATGCAGATCACGCCGGGTTGCTATTTGTAATCGGTGCAGGCGGTGTCCTGTCGCGGTCTCGTCGGCGGTTGCCGCGCCTCACCGCTTGAACGCCAGCGCCGCCGAAAGCCCCGCGATGGTGCCGACGCAGACCGCCGCGCCGCCGGCTACCATGCCCCAGTTCAGGAAATAGAGCGCGATCGACAGCAGCGTTTTTTCGCTGCTGTCGCCGAGCATCACAAAGGATATCGCGAACGCCACCAGCAGCGCCGCGCAGGCGGCGATCCAGAGCCAGGCTGGGACGCGCCGCGAGGGCTGCATTGCGTACCACGCACTGCCGGCGGCGGCGACGGCGAGAGTTATCCAGACAAAGATCAGAAAGCGCATGGGTTCGCCTCGACGGTGCTGCCGTTGCGGGGGCCATTCTAACGCTATTCCGGCTCTGATGGAATCAAAGCCGGACTTCTTTGTTTTGACGCGTTTCTGGACGCGAACGGTACCCATCCTCGGGTGAAGCTAGAGGACACGCTTCGCTCGAAAACGCCAAGGCCCAAAGCTTCGGCAGTCAAGTCTCGGGCAGTCAAGCCTTGGGCGACAAGGTCATGGAACCATTACCACTGAGGAGAATGTGAATGGACTTCGATATCACCGACACTGCGCCGGAGCACAAATCCGGCGTCGCCGTCCGCGGAGACTATGACGACTTCCGCGTCACCTTCGAGGAGTTCAAGGCGGCCAACGACGAGCGCCTGGCGCGGCTGGAGAAAAAGCGCGGCGACGTGCTGCTGGAGGAAAAAGTCGACCGCATCAATGCCGCGCTTGATGTGCATCACAAGCGCATGGACGAACTGGCCCTGAAGCACGCCCGCCCGGCGCTCGAGGGTCGCGGTCGCATCGTTAGCGACGTGGCATCCCGCGAGCACAAAAGCGCGTTCGAAGCCTATGTGCGGGGCGGCGTGGCTGGCGCCTTGCGCGAGTTGGAGACGAAGGCGATGTCGGTCGGCTCCAATGCCGACGGCGGTTATCTGGTGCCGGTCGAACTCGAGCAGACCATCGGCGAGCGACTGGCGGCGATCTCGCCGATCCGCGCGCTTTCGTCGGTGCGCACCATCTCCGGCAATGTCTACAAGAAGCCGTTCATGACCGCGGGTCCCGCCACCGGCTGGGTCGGCGAGACGGACTCGCGGACGCAGACCACGTCGCCGACGCTGGATGCGCTGAGCTTCCCGGCCATGGAGCTTTACGCCATGCCGGCGGCGACCGCGACGCTGCTCGACGATTCCGCCGTCAACATCGACGAGTGGATCGCGCAGGAGGTGGAGCTGACCTTCGCGGTGCAGGAAGGCGCGGCCTTCGTCAACGGCGACGGCACCAACAAGCCGAAGGGCTTTTTGCAATCCACCACGGTCGCCAACGGCTCGTGGGCCTGGGGCAGCCTCGGTTATATCGCCTCCGGCGCGGCCGGCGCGTTCGCATCGAGCAATTCGTCCGATCCGTTAGTGGACCTGATCTACGCGCTGAAAGCGGGCTATCGCCAGAATGCCGCCTTCGTGATGAACCGCAAGACGCAAGCCGCGATCCGCAAGTTCAAGGACACCGGCGGCGCGTATCTATGGCAGCCGCCGGCGCAGGCGGGGGGACGTGCGTCGCTGATGACGTTCCCGCTGGTCGAGGCCGAGGACATGCCTGATGTCACGGCGAATTCGCTGTCGATCGCGTTCGGCGATTTCCGCCGCGGCTATCTTGTGGTGGATCGCACCGGCGTTCGCGTGCTGCGCGATCCGTATTCAGCCAAGCCTTATGTGCTGTTCTACACGACGAAGCGCGTCGGCGGCGGCGTGCAGGACTTCGACGCCATCAAGCTCATGAAGTTCGCGACGAGCTGAGGCGAGGAAATAAACGGCGCGCTTCGAGCGCGCCGTTTTGCTTCTTAGACGCGCGTTGTTCATCAGGACATCTCAATGCCATCGCTTCCCGACGCCTGGCTGTGCCATCAGCAATCGCGATGGCTGCGGCCGGATGCGGCACTCTGGGTTCGTCCCGACGCCGCGCAATTTCTTCAGCCCGGCGTCGATGTAGTCAAAGCGTTTCCCGCGCTGGCGCGCAAATACAATCCGGACCAGCCGCGCGTGCCGGCAGGCAGCTCTGATGGCGGGCAGTGGACGGATGGCGGCGGTTCGCATCCAGCCGCCCAGGAGCGGGGCCTCATTCAACTCGCTGGCGATCCGCCACCGGGAATGGGGCACAACCAAGGTCCGCCGCTGGACGAGCCGCCGGGGATTCCGTCAGAACGACCTCTTACGAGTGCGCAACGAACGGCATTCTTACGCGCTGCAGCTAGCTGGCTGGCGAGACATCCTGGTCTTGCCGGCGAGATCTATACGGGTACCATGAACAATGTGGAATGGCTTAAAGACTACCACGACCTCATTCAGGCTGCGCGCGACGACCGAAAACACTCGAGGAGCTACAAGCCAACGTTGGCCTGAAGCGGCCAGGGTATGATGATCACCACATCGTAGAGCAGACATGGGCGGAATATTATGGCTTTTCGCGATCGCAGATTGATGATCCGTCAAACCTCGCTAGCATTCCGAGGCTGACGCATTACCAGATCACAGGATGGTATGGAACTCCTTCTCCCGATTATGGAGGAATTTCGCCTAGGGAATATCTTCGTGGCAAGGATTGGGAAACGAGACGGCAGGTCGGTCTGGACGCTTTGATGAGATTCAAGGTTTTGCAGCCATGAAGCAAACCGAACTTAAAAAGATGAGCTCCGCAGATCTTGTTGGCCATTTCGCGCAGATCGTCGTCGCCCAGGACGTGGCTCTGCTCGGCGGAAAACGCTCAACATTTAATCGCCTCTTCAAACAGATGATGGATGTAGCCAACGAGTTGAAGGCTCGGGAAGACGATCAACGACAGTTGCTAATCGAGCTCTATAGCTTCCCGAACATGCAGGTCCGCGTTCAGGCGGCTAAACTGACTCTTGCTGTTGCTCCCGTTGCCGCTCGGCAACAGCTTGAAGCTATCGCCGAAACGCACTGGATGCCGCAAGCGGGTGCTGCCGGCATGTCGCTTTCGAATCTTGATCGTGGGATATTCAAGCCGAGCTGACGGAATCGTAGGATTGTCGCAACTTATATCCCCGCGCCCCAGCCTCTCGCTGTCTTCAAAATCCAGTCGCGATAGAGCGCGAGCGGCGTGACGCCGGTGAGGCCGCCGCAGCCTGATGCATTATTCGGCCCTGTCGACCAGCTCACCACGCCGGCGATGACGGGGCCGCCGCTGGAATCGAGAAATGCCGGCGCGCCGGAATCGCCGGTGCAGGCGCCGAGGCCTGCGCGCGCGTTGTCGGTTGCGGGATCGACCAAGCGGATTTGCAAGGTGCCGGGTCGCCCCGTCACCGCAAGACTCGCTGCGCGAGCTACGCCGCCGCTGCGGCCGTCACCGGCGACCGCGACTCCCATGCCGATGACGGTGAGGCGCTGACCCGCGGTAACCGGCAGCAGCGCGCCGCCGAGCGTTTCGGGTTGCGTGGCGAGCGGTGACGCGAGTTGCAATAGCGCGACGTCCGCGGTGGCGCGGTGCGCGAGCAGGTTTTGCATATTGAATTGCGGATGCGACGCGGTGCGTCTGATGTCGAGCAGCCGCGGCGGCCGGCTCTTGTAATCCACGATCTTGTAGGTGGTGCCGGGCGCGATGCAGTGCGCTGCAGTGAGAATGATATCGCGCGCGATCAGCGTGCCGGTGCAGGACGTGCCGCGCGAGCCGACGATGGTGACGACCGCGTTTCCCACCGCAGGCGAGGGCGCACCGCCGCCGCCGACCATGGCGAATGTGGATTGCGTCGCCGCCAGCGCCGTCGCGACCGCAGCCAAACGAATGAATTGCTGAATCATGCTGCGATGTGAGCCATCGCACGAGCGACCTGTCAACATTTGCATCGTTACAGCGAGGACAACCGATGCCGTCGATACTTCTGAGCGGACCAGCGATCGAACTGTGGTCGGTTGCGGAGGCCAAGAGCTTCCTGCGCGCCGAGAACGATGACGACGACACCGTGATCGCCTCGCTGATCGCTGCCGCGCGCAGTCATGTCGAAGCAATGACGCGCTGCGCGCTGATTGCGCAGACCTGGTGTTTCGTGCTGGATCAGTGGCCGAAGGATGGCCGGATCAAGCCGGGCAGGGGACCGCTGCGGGCGCTGACGGCAGCGCGGGTTTACGACTCTGCGGGCAGCGCCACCACGATCGACGCCGGGACATTTGTCATCGACAAGGCGGGTGGTGTGATTGCGTCATCGGAGTGGGCTTTGCCAGCGCCAGGACGCCCAAGCGCCGGCATCGAGCTCGACGTGGAGATCGGCTTCGGGACTGCGGCGACCGACGTGCCGGATGTGTTGCGCCATGCGGTGCGGACGCTGGTGGCGCACTGGTACGAGAACCGCGGTTTGATCGCGATCGGCCAAACGGTCGCGATCATGCCGGCCAGCGTCAGCGCCATGATCGCGAGCTATCGCGTCCCCGCGCTCTGATCGTTTCTGCATTCTCGAAAAGGACATCATGATGACCAGCGCCAACGCCGCGCTTCGCGCCGCCGTGCACGACGCACTTGCCGCCGACAGCGGCCTTCATGCCGCGCTCGGCGGCGCGCGGGTCTATGACGAGCCGCCGCGTGGCGCGCTGCTGCCTTATGTCAGCATCGGCGAGGCGCGCATCACCGACGCATCGGTCGATGACGGGCCGACCCAGGAACACCAGATCACGCTTCATGCGCGCTCACGCCAGGGCGGGCAAAGCGAGGCCCACGCCATTGCCGGCGCGGTGTTGCAGGCGCTCGACGATGCGCCGCTCACGCTCACAGGCCACCGGCTGGTCAATCTCCGCTTCGCGGTCGCCGATATCAGGCGCGAGTCCGATGGCCGCACCTATCACGCACAGGTGCGATTCCGCGCCATGACCGAACCCACAATCTAGTTCAAGGAGCCATCATGGGCGCACAAAAGGGCAAGGACCTGCTGTTGAAGATGAGCGACGGCACGAGTTTCGTCACCGTCGCGGGATTGCGCAGCCGCAGGATCGCGTTCAACGCCGAGATCGTCGATATCACCAACGCGGAATCGACCGACCGCTGGCGCGAGCTTCTGGCGGGCGCTGGCGTCAAGCGCGCGTCGCTGTCGGGCCGCGGCCTGTTCAAGGACGCGGCTTCCGATGCGCTGGTGCGGCAGGCGTTCTTCGACGGCACGATCAGCGACTGCCAGGTGGTGGTGCCGGATTTCGGCACTATCGAGGGAATGTTTCAGATCTCGAGTCTCGAATTTTCCGGCGAGCACAACGGCGAGGTGACGTTCGACCTCGCGCTGGAGTCCGCCGGCGCGCTGACCTTTACGGCGATGTGAGGTTTGCTGACTTCCCTCTCCCCTTGTGGGAGAGGGTGCATAGGCGGCCCTTGGCCGCCGTTCACGAATAGAACGCCGATGCTTTGCACGGCTATGGCGGAGCGAAGGCGGGTGAGGGGTTCGTCTCGGTCGCAAGCTCCCCTCACCCGGTTTCTCACTTCGTTCGAAACCACCCTCTCCCGCAAGGGGAGAGGGACAAACGAGGTCACTTTATGCCGAACAAACATCGCGGCGAGATTGCTGCTGAACTTGGCGGACGGCAGCGCACGCTGGTGCTGACGCTGGGCGCGCTGGCCGAACTCGAATCCGCATTTGGAGCCGACGACCTGGTGGCGCTCACAGAGCGCTTCGGCTCGGGGCGGGCGTCGGCGCGCGACCTGATCCGCATCATCGGCGCGGGGCTGCGCGGCGCGGGCGAGGCCATCACCGACGACGATGTCGCTGTCATGACGGTCGATGGCGGCGCGGCTGGTTTCGTCAGAATCGCGGCCGAGTTGATCGCCGCGACCTTCGATGACGGCGCCGCGCGATGAAGCCGTTTCCATGGGCAGAGGCCATGGGATTCGGCTTCGGAGTGTTGCGGCTTGCGCCGGACGCTTTCTGGCGGATGACGCCGCGCGAACTGGCGCAGGCGATCCGCGCGGTCCGCGGGGCTTCCGTCGTGCCGCTGGCGCGGACTGACCTCGACGATCTGTTGGCGCGGTTTCCCGATGCGCCATGCAAGGGAGGACGCAATGGCTGACGATACGAGCTTGCAGGATACATCGAGCACGCTCGACAGCATCACCGCAAAAACCCAGGCGCTCACGATCAGCGCGGGCGGCTTTGCGCGCGCAATGACGCAGGCGTTTTCCTCCTCGGTCAGCGGCGGCAAGCAGTTTGACGACGTGCTGAAGACCTTGGCGCTGCGCGTCTCCAGTCTCGCGGTGACCGCCGCGTTCAAGCCGCTGACGGCGAGCCTAACCAGCGGCATCTCCGGCCTGTTCTCGGGCCTCGCCGGAAGCGCTGGCGCGGCCGCCGCTGGTGGTCAGGCCAACGCGCTCGGCGCCATCAAGCCGTTCGCATCGGGGGGAGTGATCGGCGCGCCGAGCTATTTCCCGATGATGGACGGCGGCGTCGGCCTTGCCGGTGAGGCAGGGCCGGAAGCGATCATGCCGCTGGCACGCGGTCCCGATGGCCGGCTCGGCGTCTCCGGCAACGGCGGCGGCAACAGCATCACGGTGCAGATCGCGACGCCTGACGTCGACAGTTTCCGCCGCTCGGAGAGCTACGTCACAGGCCAGATTGCGCGCGCGGTGGCACGGGGACAGCGGAGTTTGTGACGCATGACCAGCTTCCACGAAATCCTGTTTCCGCTCGATGTCGCGCTGAAGAGTGCGGGCGGGCCAGAGCGACGCACCGATATCGTCAACTTCGGCTCGGGTCGCGAGGCGCGCAACGCGCGCTGGGCGCAGTCGCGGCGGCGCTACGACGCCGGTTACGGCGTCAAGACACTCGATGCCTTGCAGGCCGTTGTTACCTTTTTCGAAGAGCGGCGTGGCCGGCTTTATGGTTTCCGCTGGCGCGACCGGCTGGATTGCTGCTCGGCGATGACCGGCATTGCGATCTCGCCGCTCGATCAGGTCATTGGCATCGGCGACGGCACGACCGCAGCGTTTCAGTTGATCAAAACCTATGGCGGCGCGTTCGCGCCCTATGCGCGCGCGATCGCCAAACCGGTGGCTGGCAGCGTACGCATTGCGGTGGCCGACGGTGAGGCCGCATCCGGCTCCGCGTTCACCTGCGATGCCACCACCGGCCTCGTGACGTTTCTCGCCGGGCATATTCCGCCGGCGGGGGCAGCCGTCACCGCGGGATTTAATTTCGACGTGCCGGTGCGGTTCGACACCGACTACCTCGAGGTTGATCTCGCGACCTTCGCTGCCGGCGCCATTCCGAAAATTCCGCTGGTGGAGATCCGCCCGTGAGAAGCATCCCCTCCGCGCTTCAAACAAGACTAGACTCCGGTGCGACCACGCTCTCGCACTGCTGGATCGTGACGCGGCGCGACAGCGTCGTGCTCGGCTTCACCGATCACGACCGCGATCTGGTCATTGATGGCGTCACCTGCCGCGCCGGGACCGGCTTCACCGCATCGGAAGCGACCAGCCGGTTCGATTTGTCGGTCGATGGTTCGGAAGTCTCCGGTGCGTTTTCCGATGACACCCTGACCGAGGCCGATCTCGCCGCCGGGCGATACGATGCCGCCGAGGTCGTAACCTGGCTGGTGGACTGGAGTGAGGCCTCGCTGAAAATCCTGACCGCGCGCGGCACGCTGGGCGAAGTCCGGCGCGAGGGATCAGCGTTCACCGCGGAGTTGCGCGGGCTTGCGGATGCGCTGTCGCAGGATAGCGGGCGCCTCATCACGGCGCGTTGCGGCGCTGATCTTGGCGACGCGAGGTGCCGGATCGATCTTGGCAATGCCGCGTATCGCGGCAGCGGCGCAGTGGGGGTCATCGAAGGAACATCGATCGTCGCGGTCTCGGGCCTCAGTGGTTTTGCCGATGGCTGATTCACGGCGGGCCGATTGAACTGGACCAGCGGCGCCAATGCCGGCGTTGCGGTTGAGGTGAAACAGCACCGCGTTGTCGCGGGCGAAGTGCGGCTGTCGCTGTGGCAGGCCATGGCCGAGCTAATAGCGGTCGGCGACAGCTTCGCGATCACCGCCGGCTGCGACAAGAGTTTCGCGACCTGCCGCGATCGGTTTGCCAACACCGATAATTTCCGCGGCTTTCCGCAGATTCCCGGCAACGATTTCGTCGTGAGCTATCCGCTGCCCGGTTCGCCGGACAACGGCATCGGCAGCTAGATGTGAGAGGTGGCTCGTGACTTCCGAACATTCGACCCGCGCGGCCATCATCGCAGAGGCCCGCGGCTGGATCGGCACGCCCTATCGCCATCAGGCCTCGCTGAGGGGTGTCGGTTGCGACTGTCTTGGCCTCGTGCGCGGCGTTTGGCGCAACTGCATCGGGGATGAGCCGGAAGCGCTGCCGCCCTATGCACCAGACTGGGCCGAAGCAAGAAGCGACGAGACGCTGGCTGCGGCGGCGCTGCGTCATCTCGTTCCGGTCGCGCGCGACGACTTCGGGCCGGGCGACGTGCTGCTGTTCCGCTGGCGGGACGGGTTCGTCGCCAAGCATGTCGCGATCGCATCGAGCGAACGCACCATGATTCATGCGCACGACGGCGCAGCCGTCTGCGAGATCGCGCTTGCGCCGTGGTGGCGGCGGCGGCTGGCTTACGCATTTCGTTTTCCGGGAGTTTTGGCCTGATGGCAGCGCTCGTTCTTTCCGTCGCTGGAGGCGCCGCGGGCGCGCTGTTCGGCCCGGCCGGCGCGATCGCGGGCCGCATCGCCGGGGCGCTGGTCGGCAACGTCATCGACCGCAAGGTGTTCGGCCCCGGCAATCAGAATGTGGTCGGGCCGCGTCTCGCCGATCTCGACGTGATGGCCTCGACCGAAGGCTCGCCGATTCCGCGTGTGTACGGCCGCGCGCGGTTGTCCGGCCAGGTGATTTGGGCAACCCACCTCGAGGAGGTCGTCAACAGCGAAACCTCGTCGTCCGGCGGCAAGGGCGGGCTGTTCAGCGGCCCGACCACGACAACGACCACTTACAGCTATTTCGCCAACTTTGCGGTTGGCCTTTGCGAAGGCGTCATCGGACGGGTCGGTCGGATCTGGGCCGATGGCAGCCCGCTGGACGTCTCGGGTCTGACGTTCCGCGTTCATCGCGGCACCGAAGACCAGTCGCCTGACGATCTGATCGTTGCGAAGGAAGGCGCCGGCAACGCGCCGGCCTATCGCGGGCTCGCCTATGTTGTGTTCGAGCGGCTGCCGCTCGCAAATTTCGGCAATCGCATTCCGCAGCTCTCGTTCGAGATCATCCGCCCCATCGGCAAGCTCGAGCAGATGGCGCGCGCGGTGACGCTCATTCCCGGCACCACAGAATTCGGCTACGAGCCGTCAACTGTCGTTCAGCTTCTCGGTCCTGGACAATCTGCGCCGGAAAACCGCCACGTGCCGAATGCCGCGTCCGATGTGATCGCGGCGCTCGACGATCTGCAGGGTGTGTGTCCGAATCTCGAACGTGTGGCGGTTGTCGTTGCATGGTTTGGCTCCGACCTTCGCGCCGGAAGCTGCGTGGTTCGTCCAGGCGTCGACAGCGCGAGCAAAGTCACCAGCGGCGGCGACTGGTCGGTGGCCGGCGTGACGCGGGCGGGCGCCTACGTCGTATCGCAGGTCGATGGCCGTCCTGCGTTCGGCGGCACGCCGTCAGACGACAGCGTGGTGCATCTGATCGCGGAGCTGAAGGCGCGCGGCCTCAAAGTCACGTTTTATCCCTTCATCATGATGGATATTCCTGGTGGTAACGGTCTGAGCGATCCATGGAGCGACGCCTCTTCGCAGCCGGCCTATCCCTGGCGCGGCCGCATCACCTGCGATCCCGCGCCGGGGCGGGCGGGTTCGCCGCAGGGCACCGCAGCGGCGGCGACACAGGTCAGCAACTTTTTTACCGGCGGGAGCTGGAATTATCGCGGCATGATCCTGCACTACGCCAGCCTTGTCGCTTCCATTGGCGTCGATGCCTTCATGATCGGATCGGAATTGCGGTCGCTGACGCGCGTGCGCTCCGGTAGCGGCGTCTATCCCGCCGTCGCTGCGCTGGTGACGCTTGCGACGGATTTGAAAGCCATCGTTGGCCCGTCGACGATCGTGACCTACGGCGCGGACTGGACCGAATACGGCGCTGATGTGGTGACGCCGAATGCGTCTGAAGTTCGCTTTCCGCTCGATCCGCTGTGGGCGTGTAGCGCGATCGATGCCGTCGGCATCGATTACTATGCGCCGCTGGCCGACTGGCGCGACGAAGCCGGGCATCTCGACTCAAGCATTGCTGTATCGACCTATGACGTCGGCTATCTCGCGGGCAACATCTCGGGCGGCGAGGGGTTCGACTGGTACTACACAGATGACGCAGCGCGCGCCGCGCAGAACCGCACTGACATCACCGACGGTCTCGGCAAGCCGTGGACCTTCCGCGTCAAGGACATCAAGTCGTGGTGGTCGTCGGCGCATTACGAGCGCGTCGGTGGCGCTGAACTCGTCAGCCCCACCGCGTGGTCGCCGCGAAGCAAGCCGGTATGGTTCACCGAGGTCGGCTGCCCGGCGGTGGACAAGGGCGCCAACCAGCCGAGCGTGTTTCCCGATCCCAAATCGTCGGAGAACCACCTGCCGTATTTCTCAGGCGGCAGTCGCGACGATCTGATCCAGCGTCGCTATCTGCAGGCCTTTCTCGGCAAATTGGATCCCTCGTTCGGCGCCGCGGACGCGGATAATCCGGTCTCCCCGGTCTATGGCGGGCGCATGATCGATCCGTCCACGATCCATTTGTGGACCTGGGATGCGCGGCCCTATCCGGCGTTTCCGGCCGCGACCGAGGTCTGGAGCGATGGACCGAACTGGCAGACCGGACACTGGCTCACCGGGCGGCTCGGCACCGCGCCGATGGATGCGCTGGTGCGGGCGCTGCTCGCCGATTGCGGCGTCACCGATGCCGACACGTCGGCGCTGCGCGAAAGCTGCGACGGCTATGTGATCGACCGGCCGATGGCGCCGCGCGCCATGATCGAACCGCTCGCCGGCGCCTACGCCTTCGATGCGACCGCCGCCGACGGAACGCTGCGCTTCGTTTCGCGCGGCGGCGCGCCGGTCGCCGAATTCGTCGAGGACGATCTGGTGCTGCCGGACGATGGCGCGGTGGCGCAGTTGACGCGCGCGCAGGAAACCGAACTGCCGCGCGAGGCCAGTTTCGGTTTTACCGACGGCACGGTCGACTACCGGCGTGCTGCGGTGACGTCGCGCCGGCTGGCGGGTGGTTCGAACCGCAGCGTTCACTCCGATCTCGCGGTGGTCAGCGACGACGCTGCGATAGCGCGTCGAGCCGAGGTCTGGTTGCAGGACCTGTGGGCCGGCCGCGAAAGCGCGGCATTCTCGCTTGGTCCGCAATGCCTGTCGCTGACGCCGGGTGACGTGATCGCGGTAACGATCAACGCGCGGCGGCGGCTGTTCGAGATCGACGCGACGGTTGACGCCGAAGCGCGCCAGGTCACAGCGCGTAGCATCGATCCCGAGGTGTTTTCGGTGCCGCTACTGACGCCGCGGCAAACGAGGCCGGCGATACCGGCAGCGCTCGGGCCGGTGCAAGTGGAGGTGCTCGATCTGCCGACGATCGATTCCTCGCAGCCGCCGATCCTGACGCGGCTCGCTGTCTTCGCTAGTCCCTGGCCGACGTCGGTGACGGTCTGGACGTCGCCGGACGGCGCGAGCTTTCAGCCGGCCGCGGTCATTCCGGCGCCCGCGACATCGGGTGAAACGCTTGACCCGCTACCGGCAGGGCCTTCCGGGCGATGGGATCGCGGTAACGTCTTCCGCGTGCGTCTTTATGGCGGCGCGATGACGTCGCTATCCGATGCCCGTGTGCTCGGGGGCGCCAATGCGGCGGCAGTGCAGAACCCGGACGGGGATTGGGAGATCTTGCAGTTCGCCAACGCGGAACTGGTGGACAGCGGCACTTATAGAGTATCGGGTTTGCTGCGCGGGCAGGCCGGCAGCGAATACGCCATCGCCGATGTGTTGCCGGCGGGCGCACCGTTCGTTCTGCTGGATACGCATCTTGTGCCGCTGGCGCGAGGATTGAATGCGCTGGATCGTCCGATCCTGGTGCGGCTCGCGGCCGCCGGGCGCAACCATGACGATCCGACCGCGGTTGCGCTGACGGTGACGCCGCAGGCGACTGCGCTGCTGCCGTTGTCGCCGGTGCACGTCAAGGCGTCGCGCGAGAGCAGCGGCGTTCGCATCTCATGGATTCGCAGGACGCGCATCGATGGCGACGGCTGGGGCGTCGAGGTCCCGCTCGGTGAGGACATCGAGGCCTACACGCTCGACATTTTCTCTGGTGGTTCGATCGTGCGCAGCATCGCGTGCAACGCATCTGAGGCGCTTTACGCCAACGCCGACGAGCTTGCGGATTTCGGCGCGCCGCGGAGCAGCCTGCACCTTCGCGTTTCGCAAATGTCCGCCACTGTCGGTGCAGGACATCCCACTGAGCTTACTCTCACCCTCTGAGTTGACATGACAGACACACCGAATCTCGGGCTGCCGTATATCGACGGCAGCCAGGCACAGAAGCACGTTACCCATAACGAGGCGCTGCGCATTCTCGACGCGACGATTCAGATCGGCGTGCTCGATCTGACGCTTACCGCTCCACCCTCCAGTCCGGCGGAGGGTGAACGACATGTGGTCGCAAGCGGCGCGACCGGCGCGTGGGGCGGGCAGGATAATACAATCGCGAGCTGGCAGGACGGCGCCTGGGCTTTCCTCGCGCCGAAGACCGGATGGTGCATCTGGTCGGTGGCGGACAGCAGCCTGTTCGTGTTCGACGGCGCGGCATGGCAGAGCGCGGGCGGTCCGTCGGCGCTCGATAACCTGGCGCATCTCGGCGTCAACACCGCCGCGAGCAGTCCCAATCTCCTGAGCATCCAATCGAATGCCGCGCTGTTTGCCGCCATCGACGCTGCCGACGGCGGCACCGGCGACATGAGGCTGCAGGTCTCGAAGGAAAGCTCCACTAACACGGCGTCGATCTTCTTTTCCGACAATTTCTCAGGCCGCGCGGAGTTCGGCCTGGTCGGCGCCGATACCTTCAAGCTCAAGGTATCGTCGGATGGATCAACGTGGACCGAGGCGTTCAATATCGATCAGGCCAGCGGCAACCTGACGCTGCCGCGCTCGCTGTCGCTGACCGGCGTTATTGCACCCGCACAGATCACGGCCGATCAGAACGACTACAATCCTGCGGGGCTTGCGGCGGCGTCGGTGCTGCAAATCAGTTCGAACGCCGCGCGCAACGTGTCCGGCCTTGCAGGCGGTGCCGAGGGGCGTTGCCTCACCGTCATCAATGTCGGAAGCCAGCCCGTGACGCTGCTGAACGAAAACGCATCGTCGTCGGCATCGAACCGCCTAACGCTCGGCGCTGATCTGACGATTTCGGCGAAGCAGGCCGCGATCCTGCGCTATGACGGCACCGCGGCGCGCTGGCAGGCGATTGCG